>CAZXTS010000288.1:0-3335 GCA_964643745.1 uncultured Chloracidobacterium sp. | reverse complement strand
GGCAAACAGAGGCAACAACAGGAAAAGAGCCAGGAGAGGGGCTGATCACTTTATTTTTTTCCAATTCTCGTCACTTCTTTTAAGCAGGCCGTCTTGATCATTTTCCCAAATCTCCTTGATCTCTCCGCTTTGGATAAGGTAGAGTTTGCCGTCAACGATCTTCCAAGTGTCCGGGTCGCTGGACTTCGGCTTACCTTCAGCGACCGAATACGCGCAGTAGCCACCGTATTCCGGCGCATACGCTTCGGGGTCGGCGGCAAATCGATCGCGGTTCTCGGCACTGTCGAAAAGCCACGCTGCTCCCTTCCAGATATACTCAAATTCGGGTTTGCCCTTTGTCGCGGCTTTAACCGCGTGATAAGCGACGGTGTCATAACCGTTGATCGCCAATCCGTCGGCGGTCTTATTCACTAGCTCGACCGAAGAATTAAGTGCCCCGGACCCGCACGCCGCGAAAAAAATAACCGCCAGAATAACAAACGTCGAAAAAGTGCGAACGGAAGTTTCAATTTTTTGCCCAGGTAGAATATTTTTCATCACCCATACAATACCAAAAACAGCCGGAAATATTTCCGGCGGCGGCCAACTGCATCGCTCTGTCTCCTAATCTCGAAGGCAGCCTGCGATATCCGCTAGTCGATTGGGCGTTGCACTGCGGTCGGGAAACGGCGGAACCGCAAGCTTTCTGGTGATCCGGCCAATGTTCATAACTGCCTGCCAGACGGATAAGGTCTAACATATATCTCTCTACTAGATAAGGGGTTTCCGCCAACTCAACTCTTGCAGCCAACGCTCCCCATAGATGGCTCGATCAAGCAGACGTCGCGTCCTCGGCCGGATCATGGGTTTGTAGATATCGTCCCGGAGTGGTGCCGATCTCGCGTTTGAACGTCGCCACAAAAGAACTTGTGCTTTCATAGCCGCTGGTAATTGCCGCTTGATTCACCGAGTTTCCTTCAACAAGCAGCGTGACAGCCATCATGAGCCTTGCTTGGGTACGCCAGCGACCAATGCTCAAACCCGTTTCTGCTAAGAATAGCCTTTCTAACGTTCGTTGACTTGCACCAGACAGCCGCGCCATTTCTCGTAACGGCGCCTTGTATGACGGTTCACTACTTATGATATTCGCAAGTCTTACGGCTCGCGGATCGATGGGCATGGTTAATTTCAGCGATACTTCGTCCGATGAGGTTAATTGATCGATCAACACATTAGTTAAATGAACATGTGCTGTTGTCTTGTCGGACAGCATTTTTAGCCTGACAATCTCCAGAATAAGCTCTCGCAAAAGAGCCGAAACGTTTAGGACCTTACACTTGCCGGGCAAATTAATAGTCAAACCGGGGCTGACGTAGATTGTCCGCATCCATGTTTCGGCAATTATTCTTATCGAATGATCTAACGTGGGCGGCATCCATAGACAACGCATCGGCGGTACAGTCCAGCGGCTGCCGTCGGCATCGACCTGCATAACACCGCGCGAGGCGAAAATTATCTGACCCCACGAATGTTCGTGACCCTCGATAACGTGATTATTTGAAAGCTTGAGGCTGAGCGTCCGGACTAGAAGATCTCTTTCATCGATTTGCCCACTTTGGCGAAGATGCGACATTCTTTGACGTTATATTGCTTGACCGCCACACGTCAATATCATTACTCTTGAAAAACCACTTAGGAGGAGGAATATAAATGCCAAATAATATCGTACATTTTGCCATCAACGCCGACGATTGCTTACGGGCAAAGCAATTCTACACCGATGTATTCGGTTGGACATTCGAGCCTTGGGGACCGCCGGATTTCTGGCGCATTTTTACCTCGCCCGATGGCATACACGGCGCCTTGCAGAAAAGGCGTGATCCGGTTTCGGGCAGCGGCATGACTGGCTATGAATGCAGCATCAGCGTCGAAGACATAAGCTCGACAGTTGCCGCAATAGAAGCCGCAGGCGGCAAAATTGTTTTCCAGCCTTTTCTAATCGAACATGTCGGAACCGTAGCACAGTTCAAAGACACCGAAGGTAACACGGCCAGCGTCATGCAGTATTTGGAAGGAGTAAAGTAATGACATCAAAACGAATCGGCTCATCGCTCGGCCTCGGCGATGTTGTGAATGAGAGTTCGTGGAGCACCTTCGGCATCGGATAAAGGACTTTTCCAAGCCGCTGTAACCGTGCGTCATTTATCCAATAGCGATAAACCAATCAGCTTTATCAAACGACTTCGAAAATCAAAAAGGCGGTTATCTCACCCGCTCCCATCTCCGCTGGATGCCGCTTCTAGTGAAACAAGATAAATCTCTTGATGAAATTATGGTAAGTATCTTCTGTGCGGTGGCTTGAATGTCTTGCTCTGGCGACAGCACGGACTTGATCGAGTAATTTGACTTTTGGTGTCATAACTATCTATTGTATTGCTCGCAAAAACTCCGTAAAATCAATCCGCATATAGAGTGCTTATGCGGAATCATTCCGTATAAAACAAGAATTTTGTGTATTGTGCCGAATCGTTCCGGTCAATCAATAGTTATCCGCTTACGATCGTATCGATGCCACGACCGCGAAACAAACAAGAACTCCTCGTTGCAATCGTCGATGGTTTCGAACAGCTGAACGCCGTTCTATACGCTCTAACGCCGGCACAACGAGAGGCTGCGTTCCCGTTTGAGCATCGCGACAAGAACGTCCGTGACGTTCTCGCCCATCTCCACGAATGGCAGCTGATGATGATCGGATGGTACAAGACCGGAATGGGAGGAGCAAAACCTGACATGCCCGCCAAGGGGTTCACGTGGAAGACTACGCCGGAATTGAACGCAGCAATTTGGTCGAGATACCAAAACACGTCACTAATACAGACCCGGAAAAAGCTCAGCGAGTCTCACGACGAGCTGTGCAAAATTGTCGCCAAACACTCCAATGACGAACTGTTTCTGAAACGTTACTACAACTGGACGGGTTCAACATCGCTTGGATCTTACATCGTATCAGCGACATCCAGTCACTACGCGTGGGCTTTGAAGCTCATTAGACGATTCGCCAAGGCAATCCCAGAGACGACGGATAACCAACCGATGAACGAGAACCGCCGGTGACGCGCGATTTGAGATCATAGGTTCTCGGCAGCGGCCGGGTTACCGCGGTCGTTCCTCGGCTTCCGACATCGAAGTGCCTCTGGATCGTTACGAACTAAACAGCGACGGCTCCGCCGCCTACGGCAACGACAGCCCGCACAACGCTCTTAATGGGCTTCGTCCGCAAATCCGACCGAGCCTCCGGCCTCACCCGAAAACAAAACCACCCACCGGCACCGGAACTTAAATTAAGTGCGCGGTTG
>CAZXTS010000287.1:0-3341 GCA_964643745.1 uncultured Chloracidobacterium sp. | reverse complement strand
TACAAAGATCGGTTGCTTGATCGAAACATCTTCAAGCGAGCCGCCTTCGGGCAGGCTAGTCGACCTTGCCAGGACAACATTTCCGGCATCAATGTCGTTCGAAGTTCCCTGTATACGGCCCTGTCTGATCGTCAGACGAACCCCGGCAATATTCAAGCTGCCAAGAGAAGCGCTCCCGGTGTCGATCTTTGCAACGCGAACCGTGTCCGCATAGATCGCGGTCTCAGCTGCGTTATCGCGTATCTGGATCACCGGAACAACGATATCCTCAACAATAGTTCCGCTTGCATCAGCCCGGGCGGCGATCACATCACGAAGTGAAAGTTCAGTAGTGTTTGGAAGATCGACCAGCGTAAAGTCAGCAGCTCGAATAGCACGTAACCGGACCACATCTATCGAACCCGAATCAGCGGCTATTTGACCGATCTTTACCTCGGTGCGTTCGCCCCTGTCGGAAACCCGCAGATCACGTCCTGAGATGTCGTTGAACTTCAGATCATTCATGCTGTAGGAACCGGCTTTGCCTGACGCCGCAGAGAGTTCGAAACTGCCGTCTTTCGCTTTTACACTAAGGCCACGAGCGGTCAATGAATTTATCTCTGAATCTGCGATCGTAAGGCGTTCCGTCCGTCCATTGCCGCTTGCTGTAAGCTCATTGTCCTTGTATTCAGCTAAAGCATCGGAGAGAAAAAGACGGCCGAGCGATATCGCACCTGACTTGGCCGCAACGGCTTGCAGCTCACCGATCCAACGGAAATCCGTTCCCGTGCCGCGCACATTTCCAGCTAAACGCGGGAGGTCAATTCGAAAATCACCAAAGGTCAAAAGCTCGGCGATGGCTTTGCCATTTGCCTCGTAGTTCTTGTTCGTACCCTCAACCGTGCCGTCGATATTTAGGCCCTTTAAGTAAACGCCTTCTGCGGAGATCGCCTGGGATTCGACCACACCAACGACCTTGTATTTTTCTCCTGAGCCGGAGACCGTACCGTTAAAATTACCTACACCACCGAGCGAGGCACCGATCGGGAATATGTTGGATGTCTGTGTCAGATCGACGGTGGATTCAACTGATAGGTTATAGGTGAAATTTACCCAATCTGAGATCGATCCTTTCAAGTATGAATTCCCGATCGGCGTATCGATCCTAAGATCGGTGATCTCAGCACCGGCACTGTTCGCGAAACCGGTCGCCAGGATCGAGATGTCCCGAAGTTCGCGCTCATCGTATACGAATGTTGATCCGGACGATCGAAGGTCAACACGATATCGGATCTTATCTTCAGGCACATCCAAATTTTCAGGTTCGAGCGATATCTGGACGTTATTCGCGTCGGCCCCGATCTTTCGCGAAACGTCGCCGAAGTGGACCGTCCCATCACGCAGGACGAATTTCATCGAATTGTAACGAAAGTTCAGATTGGAAGTGCGTGTGTCTTCAACCAGATTCGCAAAATTTGAGCGGCCGTTCTCATCGAACCTCACCCAAACTTCCGCGCCGTTAATTTCCGTAGAATCTACTGAAATATCACGGCTTACCTGCCAGGAGAACAGGTTTTGGATGGTCAGGCCGATCCGTGCGTCGCGAACAAAAAAGAGCTTTTCACCCGAAACACGATCGTTAAATGTTGCGTTTTTTAATTCCAGCTCGAGAGGATTGACCCTGACACGGAAGACATCCGCCGTAAAGTCAATTCCGATATAGTTCATCTTGTCGACGAACTGACCCTTTATATAAGAATCCGTGAGTCCGGTACGATACGAAACGACCGTAGCGATAACAATGATCAAGACCAACAGGCCAGCAGATGCAGCGGCGAAAAGCAGATTTCGGCGTGAAAACAACCTCGGGCGCTGTTTAGCGGTATCGTTTCCGCCATTTTCATGCGGATCCGTTTCAATAACTTCTGTGGTTTCGTCGTCCATCACCCAGTAAATCTATTTTGCGATCGATCAAAACCCGGCCGTATCGACTATCTCAAGGTCGAATGCGTCCAGAGCACTTATTTTCGGGGGATGATTGGTGATCAACCGTATTCGCTGTACACCAAGATCTTTCAGTATCTGGGCTCCGATACCGTAGTCATGCAGTTTGCCGTATCCAGTTTCCAATTTAGCGGATTGAAAATCAATGTCGCCTTCCTGCATCAATGCATAGGTCCTCAACTGATCGACCAGATCTAAATTGTTCTCACGCTGCCGAAGATAAAGGATAACGCCTTTTCCTTCGTCAGCTATCTTTCTGAGAGAGGCTTGAAGGGCTGGGGCTGCCTCGCCAAGTTTCGAACCGAACATCGCAAAGGTTATGTTCTCGGTTTGGACGCGAACCAGCACCGGTTCGGTTGTCTTTTCAATTTCGCCCAAGGACATTGCCAGATGCGTTTCTCCGTTCACGGAATTCTCGTAGATCGTTGCACGAAACGTCCCGTATTCCGTCGGAAGGTCGCTTTCGACAACACGTCGGACCAGCAGCTCTTTCTCCATCCTATACCGAACAAGATCGGCCACCGAAATAATCTTCAGTCCGTGCTTTTCGGCAAATGTCTCAAGTTCCGGCATTCTGGCCATCGTGCCGTCGTCATTCATGATCTCGCAGATGACGGCCGCGGGCGTGAGTCCTGCGATCCGCGCAAGATCGACGCTTGCTTCGGTTTGCCCAACGCGGACAAGAACACCGCCGCGTTTTGCCCGGAGCGGAAAAACGTGTCCGGGGCGAGCAAGATCTCCGGGCCGTGACTTTGGGTCGACTGCCGTTAGTATCGTCTTTGCACGATCAGCAGCCGAAATGCCTGTGGTCACGCCTTCGCGAGCCTCTATCGAGATCGTAAATGCCGTTCCCATGCTGGACGTATTTTCGCTGGTTTGCGGCGAGAGATTCAGCTCGTCACACCTTTCCTCGGTCATCGGCAGACAGATCAAGCCTCGGCCGTGAACAGCCATAAAGTTCACTATCGCAGGCGTTATCTTCACGGCAGCGCAGACAAGATCGCCTTCATTCTCACGATCTTCATCGTCAACGACGATCACCATCCGGCCCTCGCGGATGTCATTTACGGCCTCATCAATACTTGCTAACGGCATTATTCGCTTGTGTGCAACCTGCTGCACCAACTTTCCTCAAGAAATATTAACCAAATGATAACAAACGACGGTTCCAATCCATACAGTCGGCAAATTTACGTCACGCCGGAGCGCGGACACTCTTGTCCGCAAGCCGCGACAGCGGCTCAAATGTCTCGTCCATCGCGACTGGGACGCCGGAGGAACCGGCGTTGCGGACAGGAGTGTCCGCGCTCCAATTCGCGCTCCAATTCGCGCTCCAATTCGCGCTCCAATTCGCGCTC
>CAZXTS010000286.1:0-3345 GCA_964643745.1 uncultured Chloracidobacterium sp. | reverse complement strand
TGCGTTACTTATTTGGTCGCATCCATACCGCAGAGCTTCGCAGTGAAGCTGAGAACCGCAGAGGAATGATGAACTCTCTGGAAACTTCGCGGAACTTCGCGAGGCTTTGCGGAACTCTGCGTAACTTCATTATTCAGAGTTCATACCGTATAGTTATCCTTTGAAGCAGAAAACCAATAAGTGACCAAATTCTTGTAGAAATTTCCTTGACCGTTAAGGTATTCTATACACTAGGCTTTGTCGCAGACCCACCTTAGCCGATTCCCTATGCAGATGGCCGAAACACGTTCACGGGACCTTCGCCCCGCACTTGTATTTTTGAGCGGCGAACTGATCGCCGTGCCTATTCCGCTCGACCGCGAAGAGGTGATCTTGGGACGCGCGCTCGAGGCTGATGTGCGTGTAAACGACTCAAAGGTCTCGCGCCGGCATGCAAAGATAGTTACGGAGAATGAAGGCGGCGCGGAACGGTATCTTTTGACCGATCTCAATTCGAGAAATGGAACGCTCGTAAATGGCACGAAAATAGTTAGCGAAGAACTGCAAAACGGCGACAAGATAACCATCGGCGAGCATACTCTCCGCTTTGACCTGCTTGATGAGATAGACCGCGAATATCAGCAGCAGATCCACCGCCTGATCTCGCACGACGACCTGACCGGATTGCTTTCAAGCCGTTCGTTCTTTTCGGAACTCCGGCGTGAAACGGCACGTGCCCGCTCCGAAGGCCGTTCGATCTGCGTTCTGATGATGGACGTTGACCATTTCAAACGCGTAAATGACACCTACGGGCATCTGACCGGCAGCAAAACGCTTGAAGAGATCGGCAGATGCATAATCGAGATAATGCGAAGCGGCGACGCTGCGGCCCGGTTTGGCGGTGAAGAATTTGCGGCGTTCCTGCTTGATGCCGAGATGGCACAGGCGTTGGTCGCCGCCGAGCGAATTCGCAGTTCCATCGAAACGACCCAGTTCAGCGTAATACGCCAGGGCAAGCCCGCCGATACGCACCGGATAACTATCAGCATCGGCATTGCGTCATTCCCAAGCGATTCGGATGACCCGATCGAACTTGTCGAAATGGCCGATTCTGCCCTGTACCGCGCCAAGCGCGACGGGCGAAATCGCGTCCGCACATATAACGACATTTCGGCCGATGAACGCCTGAAGAAGCTTCCGCCGCGGCACCACTGATCTTCTGCAACAAATACGCGCCTATTTCGTGTGAGCATAAGCCGGTTTTTCGTGCTAAACTTCACTTTTTAGCGAATATCGGTGTATTTTGCTGCATCATAAGGTCAACGTGATAACGAGATTAAATCTTTCAACCCATCCGTTCCGTAATCGGACGACGCCTTATCTTCTGTCGGCAATGCTGCTTTTTCTGGCGGCGGTCGGCGGTATTTTGTGCTTTGCCGCGTTAAGGAACAATGCGAACAACCTGGAACTTGTTCAAAAGCAGCGTGCCGAATTTGAGACCGATGTGAAACGTTTCCTCGGCGAAGGCGAAAAGGTGCAGCAGGAACTGACCCCCGAACAGCGAAGCCTGTTGACCGCCGCCCATAAGCTTGTCGCAAACAAGAATTTCGGCTGGTCGCGGCTTTTTGCTGATCTGGAAGGCGTAATGCCGGGCAGCGTAAGCGCTTCGCGGATAGCTGTTCAGAACGTATTCCGCGACGGCGACCGCGTAAAGGCAGAGCTCGATTTTGCCGTGCTTAGCCGCGATTATCAGGCAGTGATGGCGATGATCGGAACGATGAACAATTCGGGGCTTTTCCAGGCCGAACTTCGCGGGCAGAATCTTCGCGAAACGGACCGAATGACCTATTCCGAATACACGATGCGGCTGATCTATTCGCCGCCGTACGGCATTTCGGCAAATTCCACTGAGGTCGCACGAATGACACAGGAGGGCAGCGGACAATGAACGAAAAAGATCCGAATGAAGTGCCCGACACCGTCCCGCAGATAACGGTGAACGAACTCGGCCTGACGAAAGACCCGACCGTGGTGGTCGATGAAAAAGACAGGACCGTGCTGCTTACGCCCGATGAAACGGTCGTGATAGAAAAGCCGACGGCAATAAACATAATTCCGGCAAACCGGCCGCGAGAGGTTTATAAAGGGATGTGGGGCACGCCCGAGCTTGCTGCCGCGGCGGTTTCGATGCTTGCGATATTCAGCGTGCTGGCATTTTATATTTTCGTCGTTGTGCCCTCGAACAATGAACTGGAACTGGCACGCGCCGAACGCGACAAGCTTGAACGCGAACGCAACGAGGCACAGGCGAAATACGGCAATATCACAAGCACCCAGCAGCGGGTTGCAGACCTGATAACCAGCGTTGACGATTTTGAAAGAAATCATCTTCCGATGGCCGCAAACGGCCGAACGGCGGTCTATCAACGGATAAATTCGCTGATCTCGGGCTATGGCCTTACAAATACCAGCGGCCCGACCTATGCACCGCTCGAAATGGACCCGAACCGGCCCGTTTCTGTATCGGAAACTGAAACGACGACCGGCCGCGACCGCTATCTGAGCCTGTTTCCGGGCATCTATGTTTCGATGACGGTCGAAGGCCCGTATGCGAATATCAGAAGGTTTATCCGCGAGATCGAAACGGGACGTGATTTCGTTTTGATAAGCTCGGTCGAGATCGAACCGGCGGACGTAAGACAAAGACGCCAAGCCGCCGAACAGGCAACGGCGGATGTGGCATCGCAAGACCCGACGCGGCAGGTGAACCCGAACTTCGGCTCGGCAAGCCGTTTCCCGAATAACCCGACGGTGCCGAACCAACCGGCAAGCGCACGTCCGCCGCAGGGCAGAACGATGGGCGACGTGGTGAGCCTAAGGCTTGAGCTGGCGGCATATTTCCGGCGAATGAACGCCGCGGCGGTTCCGGCGATGGAGGGCCCGCAATAGTTGTTATGGCGATAGCACAACCACAGAACGATACGGAAAAGAAAAAGATGATAATCGCCGCGGTGCTCGGCGTTATCGCTTTGCTTTCGTTGATATACGCTTTTGGCGGCGGCTTTTTCTCAAGCCGGACGAACGTTGCGGTGACTACCTCAACGCCTTCGCCGACTGCGACGCCTTCGCGCAATGCGATCAACAATAATTTACAAATGCCGACGCAGGGCACACAGGACTTTACATACCAATCGACACCGGTCGTTTATTCGGCAGGGATCTTTTCCGCACCCGATGCGGGCCGCAATATATTCGCTTTCTATGAACCGCCGCTGCCGTGCACGCCGGGTGTGAACTGCCCGACACCGACTCCCTATATTCCTACACCGGCTCCGCCGCCGCCAACGCCGCCGATATTCGTCGCCT
>CAZXTS010000285.1:0-3352 GCA_964643745.1 uncultured Chloracidobacterium sp. | reverse complement strand
AAACTAGGAGTGTATTATGCGAAACGTCTTGATTTTGCTTGCGATAGCTTTGTCTTCAATTATTGGTTTTGGCCAGACGGCGAACGAAGGTTCGTTGATGGCAATGCGTTCTGACGGAACAGTTTCTGGCGCGTTTCCGCTTAAGAATACCTCGGTCGATGCCGCGGTCAGCGGTTCGCTTGTGCGTGTAAATGTCCGGCAGGAATTCACGAATTCATTCAATGAACCTATCGAATCGGTCTATACGTTTCCGCTTTCACAGAATGGCGCGGTCGACGATATGAAGATGACTGTCGGCGGCCGCGTTATCCGCGGACAAATAATGAAGCGCGAAGAGGCACGCAAGGTTTATGAAGAGGCGAAGTCGCAAGGCAAGCGGGCGGGACTATTGGATCAGCAGCGGCCGAATATTTTCACACAGTCGGTCGCGAACATAATGCCTGGCGATTCCATCATTATCGAGATCAGCTATGTTGAGACGCTGAAATATGAGGACGGCCAATACGAATTCGTCTTTCCAATGACGGTCGGACCGAGATATTCTCCGGCGGGAACCACAGATGCTTCGCTCTTAACCCCGGCGGCGATAACGACTCGTCCCGGGCATGATATCTCGATCAACGTTTCGCTTAATACGGGAGTTCCGGTCGAGAGCATTCGCTCCACATCGCATGAGATAGAGCAGTTGAACTTTTCACCGACGCAGGCAAAGGTCTCGCTTACGGGCGGTGTGGTGATTCCGAACAAAGATTTCATCTTGCGTTATGACGTTTCGGGCACGCGGATCGAAGACGGGTTGCTCACACATCGCGCCGAACGCGGCGGATTTTTCTCTTTGATCCTACAGCCGCCGGACATGCCGCGGTCCGAGGACCGAACGCCGAAAGAGATCGTTTTCGTGCTCGATACGAGCGGCTCGATGTATGGATTTCCGCTCGAAAAAGCAAAAGAAGCAATGCAGATGTCACTCGACGGGCTTTATCCCGAGGACACTTTCAATCTGATAACTTTCGCCGGCGATACGCGAATACTTTTCGACGCGCCAGTTCCGGCGACACAAGGAAATCTTGAGCGGGCGAAAGAATTTCTGGCGTCTCGTTCCGGCGGGGGCGGGACCGAGATGATGAAAGCCATTCGCGCCTCACTTGAGCCGACGGCGTCTCAGGAACATCTTCGCATCGTCTGTTTTATGACCGACGGATATGTCGGCAACGAAGATCAGATAATTGCAGAGATCCAGAAACACTCAAAGGCGCGTGTTTATTCATTTGGTATCGGCAATTCGGTTAACCGGCATCTGCTCGACAAAATGTCAAAGGCCGGCCGCGGTGAGGTCCAGTACGTCTCACTTTCCGACGATGGTTCGGCGGCGGCAAAAAGGTTTTATGAACGTGTCCGCTCGCCGCTTCTGACGGACATCTCGATCGATTGGAACGGATTGCCTGTTGCGGATGTTTATCCCGGTAAGCCGACGGACCTTTTCGGTTATTCGCCTGTGATCATCAACGGGCGCTACACTGCGGGGGCAAGCGGCACGATCCGTCTGAAAGGAAAACTCGCCGGCCAGGACTATGTCCGCGAGATCAAGATCGACCTGCCCGAAACTGAAACTGACAACGACGTTCTGGCGACGCTTTGGGCGCGGAAGCGGATCGACCAGCTTTCGATGGAAGCACTGAACGACAAAAATGCAGCCGCGATCAATAAACAGATCGAAGGTCTTGGACTAGAGTTCCGCCTGATGACGCAGTTCACATCCTTCGTCGCGGTCGAAGAACAGATCGCGAATCCCGGCGGAGCACCGACAAGGGTCGCCGTCCCAGCCGCCATCCCTGATGGCGTAGATATTGAAAAGTCAGTTGGGACAGTTTCGGAAGTAGTGGCTGTTTCTGGAGGTGGCGGCGGGGGCGGGCGAACGCTTCAATCTCAGACAGGGACCGTGGGAACGACGATACAATCGAGCCAGATCTCAGGTCTGCCATTACAATCGCGAGATAGTTTGGCTCTCGTCACGATGGTGCCCGGTGCCGCGTCGTCAGGGCCGGGCACTGGTTCAGGAACGGGCACCGGCCGAGGTTCGGGTATGGGCAGCGGGAGCGGTTCAGCACCACCGCCTCCAGCGAAGATGATCTCCGCCGGTGTTCTAAACGGAAAAGCAGCATCACTTCCAAAACCGCAATATCCGGCAGCAGCAAGAGCGGTGAAGGCGGACGGTGCAGTTACGGTTCAGGTGGTGACAGATGCCAGCGGAAAGGTCGTTTCTGCAAAGGCTGTTTCAGGCCATCCGCTGCTTCGTGCGGCGGCTGAAAAGGCGGCGCTTGGGGCTTCTTTCTCGCCTACAATGCTTTCCGGTCAACCGGTCGCGGTTTCCGGCGTGATCACGTATAACTTTAGCGATCCCGCCAAGACGGCACGAACGGAGGTCGGAAAGATCGGCATCGAACCGGAGCTATCGCCTGAGCAACAGCGGCAAATGTTGCTAAAAGACAAGCTGCATTCCTGGGTCTATCAACTCTACATGCGGCTTGGGACAAACAGCACGCCTTCCGCTAACGAGGGCAGCTTTGTAAGCGACGGTCGAGCTTCGCTGATAGTTGTTATCGATAAACGAACCGAGGCCGTCCTGAAACAACTAGCGGCGGCAGGGTTTGTCGTCGATGCCGGCGCCAAGGGAACTCGTCTCAGCGGTACTTTCACGATCGATAAGATCGCGGCTCTTGCCGAGATCGACGGCGTTAAGCTGATCTTGCCGGGAAACAAATAGCATTCGCAGTGATCGCAAAATGAACGCAAAAAAAGACCGCCTCGGAATCGCTGAGGCGGTCATTACATAACAGATGTAAATTAAAATTTACGGAACGTGGACCGTTACCGTCCGGCGTCCGAAGCGGCGTGCTTCGGCACAACTTGCCATCCAGATATCGATCTTGTTTCCCTTGATCTTGCCGCCGGTGTCTGCAACCAGATAATTGCCGCTGTATGCGCCTGCACCAAGATTTACTCTTGTTCCAAGACGAAGAACACGCGGGTCGGCTGCAATTATACCGTTTCCGACCATGCGTCCCGAAGCTGTTCGGCCGCGAAGGCAATACGCCGTTGCAACGAATTTGCCCCGGTTTGCGCCAACTGCGTTAGATGAAACTGTTTTTTCTACTAGCTTTTTTCCTTCGCTTTGTTTCTGATCTTCCTTTATTTGATCTATCTTTTTATCCTGCACCTTTTCTTCCGCAACCGGAACGGGTGTTTTTGATACTTCCGCTAAAAAATTATTAAGTTTTGCTCGATCTAAATTATTTCTTGTTTCTGAACTATTACCGATTATATTAAATTGTAATTGCGAATCGTTCGCTAT
>CAZXTS010000284.1:0-3400 GCA_964643745.1 uncultured Chloracidobacterium sp. | reverse complement strand
TCCTGCACCAGTGGTCGCTTCAGGTTCAACAAATTCGAGCGCCGGGAATTGATGGGGCCGGATATCTCAAAATGACCGAAATTCTGTCATTTTGATAACCGACCATTCTTTTCAAAAAAATTGTGTTGACGCCGTGTTGTTGAACTTTGTACGTTGTTAAACGTGCGGTGATTTCATTTTGCTCGCCCACTTGGCCCCACACCTTGATCGTCTCAGACCCCGTTATCTAGGAGTTTCAATCATGAGAACCAAATGGATACTCGCCTCTATTGCATTCTGCGTCGTTTACGCACTAACATCTGCACCAAACCCTACCTCTGGAAAACCATCTAAGTTCAACGAATCTGCAAATGCTATCCCAGGGCGCTTTATTGTCGTGTTGGCCGATACACCGAACCTTATGGAGAAAAACGGCGGTCGGGTAGACAACTTAGCCCGTGACCTGGCCGAACGCCATCGCGGTGACGTTGACACGGTCTTCACAAAGACGATCCGCGGTTTCGTGGCCGAGATGTCGAAGACGAATGCGATCGAACTCAGCAACGACCCGCGAGTACTTTTCGTAGAAGAAGATTCTGAGATCTGGCCCTCATATACTGCTCAGCCGTCGCCGGATTGGGGCCTTGACCGTATCGACCAAGCTACTCTGCCGTTGAATACAAATTTTGTATATGAAAGAAACGGGACTGGAGTCAATGTCTACGTGATCGATTCCGGCATTAATCCGTATCACTTTGATTTTGGCGGACGAGCCTCGGTTGCTTTCGACGTTCTGAACGATGGACAGAATGGCATCGACTGCCGCGGCCACGGTACCCACGTGGCGGGTATTATCGGCAGCTCACGGCATGGCGTAGCAAAAAATGCAAATCTTCATGGAGTGCGAGTCCTCCCTTGCACTGGAAATGGCCAAATGTCCGATTTCCTTGCGGGCGTCGAATGGGTTACTACGAATCGCGTTCTTCCGGCAGTTGCGAACGTTAGTATGAATTTGAGCGGCACATCGCAGGCAATGACGAATATGATAAGTGCCTCGATCAACGCCGGGGTAACGTATGTCGTGTCGGCCGGGAATTTCAACGCAGATGCCTGCAACTATTCGCCGGCAAACATCTCGGCGGCGCTCGTCGTTGGAGCCACGACTGCGTCCGACAACCGTGCAGGATATTCGAATTTCGGCCCCTGCATCGACGTTTGGGCTCCGGGCCATTCGATAACTTCGACCGACTTTTTGACCAATGACGGCTCGCGAGTTATGAGCGGTACGTCACAGGCATCGCCCATGGTAGCCGGCGTGGCAGCACTGTACCTTCAAGGCAATCCCGCTGCTTCACCGGCCAGCGTGCACAACGCGGTCAGGAACAATTCGACCGATAATATTGTTACCAATATCGATGGAACGTCCACACGAAGGCTGCTTTCGTCGTGGTTGGGTTCAGTACCACCGGTTCCCGGACACGTTCGGATAGTCAAGGAGGTTCGCCTTCGTAATGGCGGCACAGCCTCGCCTACGGTCTTTAACTTTACGGCTTCGAACCTCGGTCCTGCCTCATTTTCACTCGTAGATGATGATTCTCCGCCCGCAGATCTTTTCGAGAATCCATCAGTTTACGTTTTCGAATCGCAAGGCGCTGTCACAGTTTCACAGGAGCAAGTTTCGGGTTGGTACACGTCATCGATCACCTGCGTTGAAGAATCGATGATCGACATGCCGAACTTGCCGAACTCCGTTGTCAACGTCGCGACACGCACAGCAAATATTTATGTCGAGCAAGGCGAAATTGTTACATGCACGTTTGTGAGTGAAGAACTAGTCCCAACATCCGCTCCAGTTTCTGTTAGCGGCCGGATCGCCACCGAAAGCGGGATGGGCGCCAGACAGGTACGGGTTGTATTGAGCAATGCCGCTACGGGGGAATCTTGGACTACGTATTCGAACCCGTTTGGCTACTTCAGTTTCGAATCAATTCCGTCATCATCAACCTATCTTTTGGAGTTGTATAAGGACGGGAGGTATCTTTTCTCACCTTCAAGCCAGATCCTCTCCCCTTTTGACGATATATTCGATCTACAGTTCACTGCGATCCCGCGCTAGCTCTGCAGTAAACATCCGATCCGATCTCGCCGCTTGGGCCGCCTGTAAAAGGGCGGCCATTTTTGCGCTCGTTCAAACAAATGACTTTTACCCATGGCATCGAATTGAACAAATATTGGTTCTTTTTTCAGCGAACTCGTGAACGCTGATTCCCTCTCCTGAAAATAATTTTGGAACTTTCTTTGATTGGACATATTCGAAATGTAGTTCGTGAGCAGTTCAAGGCGAAATGCCCATAACACAAATTTGCGGAAGATGTTGTATTCTCGCTAGTCAATAGCACTATGGATAGCGGAGAACGGTAAGATAAACGTTTAACCCTTTCAGTTGCAACTGTTTAACGATGTTTGGCGGCAATGAAGAATTTTCTTGACATGGAGTAGGCAAACTGTTAAACACTTCGTTATAGCTTTTATTTCCCGCCTTTAGGCGGCAAAGCCTGCGAACCTGGTTAAAGAAAAACGGGGTCAGAATTTGTCAACGGATCTGTAAGCTCGGGAAGTTCCCCCTTTTCAAGATCTTGAGTTAGAACAGATCGGAAGGTCTAAAAATATGCGAGTTAGCCCACGAAACAAAATAGTTCGTTCATTTGTCGCTTCGACGCTCTTTCTGTTGTTTGTTGGACTTTTTGGTTCAGCCCCGGTAAACGCAAGCGTTCAAACACCTAGCCCAATACAATTTAGCGTTCCTGCAGCGGACAACGATACGGCTTCTCCGGCATTTGTCCAGGGCCGGGTAGTAACAAGCGATGGTCGCGGGATCGTGCGGGCAGTTATCACTGTGATGAATGCTGAGACGGGTGCGACATATAGGGCATATTCTAGTACCTTTGGCTACTATCGGATCTCCGGGCTCCCGACTTCGGAACTGTACATTATGACGGTTGCCCATAAGAGCTATTTGTTTCTGGATGCAAGCGTTTCATTCACACTGAAAGAGGATATCCATGGTTTGGATTTCACGGCCTCGTCGATCGAAAAATGAAGCTTGATTCTGGTTTTTGAGCTTTGTGAGCTTCATAAGCGTCTTTTGTTTACGATCGGTTCGATTTTTTGGAAATGTGAGTATGTTAGTGGTATAGTCGAATCAAATAGAGTTCTAGTGCTATTAGCGATCAGTCTCCCAAGGCTATCAGATAGCCCTGGGTGCTCGGCTCGTTGGTTTTGGTTAATATCTTGCCTCATTTGCGGAGGCCGTCGAAATATCGGCGAAACGGATATTCGGAATAGGAAATAATTGATTTTTTTGATTTACCCGGATTAAGCATTAGAAAAAACGAAGGGGTAGTCGAAGACTTTGGAATAG
>CAZXTS010000283.1:0-3405 GCA_964643745.1 uncultured Chloracidobacterium sp. | reverse complement strand
TTTAAGAATGCGTTTTGTCGAAAAGCATCGCGAGTCAGCAGCTAAACTGCAGGCGATGGGTTTTCAAATTTACGATTCCGGCTCGGCGTTTTATCTTTGGACGCGGATTCCCGAACGATTTTCCGATGCCGTGTCCTTTAACGAAATGCTTATGAAGGAAGCGGGGGTAGCCGGAGTTCCCGGAGCGGCGTTTGCCGACGGTGACAATTGGGATAACTACATGCGTTTCTGCATCGCCCGCGAAGACGAGATGCTGCAAGGTGCGCTTGAGAAAATGCAGAACGCACTGCTCGGAATGTAGGACAAGACAAATTTCTCGTCTGGGCGAACAGATTCAAAAAGGCAGTCAGTACAAATTTAGGTCACCGGGAACTATCGGAAACAGGATACATAAATTATCAATGTATTTTTTGAAACAAAGTCAGCTCTGTATACTAACGAAAGTATTTAATGCGACGGCTAGTATACTATCCGCAATAGATTAAATTATAACTTGTCCGTCTGGGGAATAAATAAATGCGTCACACAAAAAGTTTTTTAGCTTCTCTTTTGCCGGTGTTCTTATTCTTGACTTGCGTACTGACCAGTCCTGTACAAGCAGTGGAAGAAGACGATTACCTACCCGGCGAGATCGTCGTCAAATTGAAGCGCTCGTCCGATTTGCCCGGCGTTGCAGCGCAATACAATCTTGCTCCTCAACCGATGGACCAATTCGGCACGCGGCCGATCTACCGTTTGCAGATTCTCGGTAATACGCCGCCGCCGGTGATAGCCGCTCAGTTGTCAAATGATTCGCACGGCCGAATTATCTACGCCGAGCCAAACTTCCTGGCTCAAACACCTGAAGGCAGCGGGCTGTCATGGTCCGTAGGTCTGTCATGGAGCGTCGGGCTGTCGTGGAGCGTCGGACAATCGTGGAGCGTAGGTGCGACAGGGACGAGTTCTAATCTCTGGTTTAGGGACAAGATCCGCCTCGAAGAAGCTCATCGGTATACACGCGGCGAAGGCGTAACGATTGCGGTTCTGGATACTGGTGTTGACCGAAATCACCCGGTTCTCGCTCCACAGCTTGTCGGGGGATTCGATTTTGTCGATTTTGACGACGACCCCAGCGAAGTCGGAACGCAAGGCGTAAATCCGGGCTACGGGCACGGAACGCACGTTGCCGGGCTGATAGCAGCGACTGCCCCACAGGCAAAAATTCTTCCCATTCGTGTCCTAGACCAAAACGGTGTCGGAAATATTTGGGTTTTGGCCGAGGCTCTGGAGTACGCAGCCACGGTGGATCCGGACGGCAACCCGGAGACGAATGATAAGGTAAGCGTTATCAACATTAGCTTTACCACGCGCCGCCGCACAAACCTCCTGAACGAAATTATTTCGGGAGTCACGTGTGGAGATGACGATGACGATGACGACGACGATGATGACGATGATGACGATGATGATGAAGATGATGATAGAGATGAAGATGATGACGAAGACGACGATCGCTGCTTTGCCGGCAATGGCCGCGGGATAACGGTTATCGCCGCAGCCGGAAACAGTGGTATCGAAGTTCAGGAATATCCAGCGGCTGAAGACGTCCCAGGTTCATTGGCAGTTGCGGCAACCGACCAACAAGACCGCCGTGCAGCGTTTTCGACGTTTGGCGAATGGGTAATTGTTGGGGCACCTGGCGTAAATATTCGTAGCACCGTCCCGGGCAACCGCTTTGCGGAATGGCGTGGAACTTCGATGGCCGCACCGCTGGTTGCCGGAAAAGCCGCATTAATTCGGTCTCGTTATCCTAATTTCAATGCTACAGAGGTAACTAATTTCATTGTTTCGAAATCAGATTCGATAAGCGGCGATGTACAAAAACGTATTAATCTTTACGAGGCGGTGAAATGACTGTTAGGGGTTCCAGGCTGGAAAAGCAGCAACTATGCATCCACCTCGCCGCCGTCGACTTCATCAAGCCGTTTTACGGCCTCTAGTAGAAGCTTGTCATCGGTCTGTGCATAAACGGTCGTGATACTCATGTCGGAATGGGCAAATAGGTTCTGGACTATCAGCGGATTCGTGTTTCGTTTGATGAGTTCGCTGGCGAAGTAGCTTCTAAGATCGTGGAAGTGATAGTTCTCTTCCCTTGTTCCGCCTTTCTTGTTGATGCCCGCGTTTCTAAGTGCGGTGTACCATCGCTTGCGAAAATCCTTTACCGGGAACGGTAACTGTTTGTCCTCGATCATAGCTCGCAGTACTTTAGTTGCCGTAGCGTTGATCGGAACAAGGCGTGGCGGCCTTCCCTTTGAGCCGATCACAAGGACCTGCTCGTTCTCAAAGTCGATAAAATCCTCGGTGATGGCCATCAGTTGGCCCCGGCGTAACGGAAGATTGACCGCCAAGACGATCAGCCGATACAGAAGAGTGTCCTTCTCTAATTCTTTCCACAGATCTTGCTTTTGTTTTTCATTGAGCAACCGCCTCCGGGGGGGCGGTTCCGGTAGAGCTTTCACGTACTGCATCGGGTTTCGGTCTAGGATTCCCTCTTCGCAGGCCAAACTTAATATCTTTGACAGCGTCGACATTATTCTGTTTATCGACGATGGTGATAGCTCACTTTCCTTCTTGCGTTTGTTTTGCCGGGTCTGAAGCTTGGATCGGCAGTCTCTGCAATCTTGTGGACTTATGCTGGCCAGTGGCCGTTTCTTGAAATGCCCCAAGAGAAGTCGGATGTAGAGGTTCTTTGCTCCTTTGTTGACATTATTCTGCTCGACATACGGCCGATATTTTGCCTCAATGAATGACGCCAGCGTGGTGGTGCTGTCGGCGACACCATAGTTGTGATTAAAAGTCGTCTTTATGATCTGACGTTCGGCTAGCTCAGCTTCCTGTTTCGTTATGGCCTCAGGGATCGCTTGGTGAAAGACCTTACCATTCAGGCGTTTATACATCCACCAACGAGCTTTCGCGTAAGCTGGATGGGAAGAATTTATTCGCTTGCCATTGAATCTTTTGAAAACTGACATAACCACTCCTAACAAGTTCAAAGTGAAAGAGCCGAGAATCAAACCCAGTCCTGCATTCGCAAGCTCTGTTCCACTTGTCAGCCGCCTTTTTTGGGGGTTTTGGGGGAGTTTTATCGGGAAATTGGAACGCTACCGGACCAGATAGGTGCACTTATAGACCAGTCGTGGTTTGTTTATGATGGGGCTTCTGATGGTTGCAAAATGGTTGCGGTTTTTTCTGCCTTCGCTAGCCCCCTAAACCATTGATCTAGAACTGGTTAGTCCCCGGCCCGTTCGCGGGATAACCGAGAACTGCAACCATCTGCACAAAAAAAGGGCCTTCGAATTTCATCGAAAGCCCCATGTTTATTGGTCGGGACGGCGAGATTTGAACTCACGACCTCTCGCACCCCAA
>CAZXTS010000282.1:0-3421 GCA_964643745.1 uncultured Chloracidobacterium sp. | reverse complement strand
CGGCAGCACAGATCGTCGAAGGCGCTGGAGGGTTTTCGAACATGAAAAAGATCAAATAAAACCGTATCGGAGATCGGCGATCTAGATTCTGTAATCCGACTACGACGGTCGCAACGAAGTCTCGATGGTAGTCGAGACGTCGATATTTTCTTAACCATGAAATTAATTCCGCAGATTCCATAGCGAGAGGTAAATGGCACAGTTCGAGCAAATAACAATAAACGGCGTCCAGGAAGAGGGTATAAATATCCGCAAAGTGATCGGTTGGGCCGGAGCCGACCTTGAAGAGGACGTGATGCTCATTCAGACCGTTTTTGAATACATTTCGATAGGTATGGGGCCGGAGGTGTTCGGCTTGGATACGCCATTTAGGGCTGAATTTAGAGGCTCGATGGATAACGAAACCTTGTACGCATTGGGTGAGTTTCAGATCAGACATGCTAATCGGCTGCTGAAAGATACGTATCGACGAATTCATCCCGCAAGGTATAAGAACCGCCGCATCAGGGATACCGGCCGGCTAATGACGATTACCTTGCTCCATATCTTCGGAACCCATTCTGCCCTTTTTCAAGGTCATAGTAACTATACGCAAAAGTTGTTGGAAATGGAGCCTCGGCTCGCTAAATACACCGACTATGCACTTTTTAACAGTTGAATACGGACGACTACAACTAAATAAGAACGAGCAGAAAATTCAGTAAGTTTCATTAAGGCTTCATATGTCAAATTCGATCCAGATCTCGGTAGTGGACAGTTCAGGAAAGCAATATCTTGTTCGGGCAATGATACTAGATCTTGAGAATAATACGGATTATGCCTTTCACGCTGTGGAAGGAGTAAATCCTGCGGCGATCCAGGCAATGCTGAATGCGTTTGGTAGTAAGAGGAATGAACTGCGGTTTACGATCGGTTGGCGGCCATCCAGTGAAAATAGCTCAGTTTTCATGCACCTGCTAAAAGGAAAGCGGCTTTTTTCGGTCACGATTTATTGGTTCGTATACGAGTCAGGGAAACTGAATTACTCACGAAGCGTCTTGATCAAGGAAGCAAAGGTCGCAGAGCAGCCAATATCCAAAGGGAGAGCTCCGAACGCAATACAAAACGTCAAATTCAAGGCCAAAACATTCGTGCCTAGCAAAGGATCCTAGTCCGAATCCTTTACGGATCTGTAATGATCGATCTGTTGCAAAGTAAGAAGTTATGAGCTTCGAAATAATGCTGAAGATTAAGGACTATCACAACCGCGGCGGTGACCTTACGATGCGTTGAACGAGTGCCCAATATTCAGAGCAAGCTTCTAACTCCGGCCGCGTAAAATTGGTCGTTCATCGGAAGCCAGATCAGTATTCGTCGCGGATCGGGATGTTCGCATTTCTCAGAAATACTCAGCAAGGCTATCGTGGTCTTGGGTTTACCGAGGCGACACTGGCGTTTCGCGACCTAAATGATTCGGGCGGCGTAGTCTCGATAGCGATAAATGTCTTCTACGACGTTGCGATAGACAGCGTTAGGCCGCACGGAACTGACGAAGAACAGATCATTTTTCTGGCGGGCCGAAAGACGGCGGAATTGAGGATCCCTTGATCGAAAAGCGACAAGGGAATCACAAACGGGAGATAGGATATTTATGTTTAAGTCTTTGTTGTTGATAGTGTTCACACTGGCCGTCGTTCCCCAGACCTACTATGCGCAGATCAATCTGCGCATACCGAAGCTCCCAAAAGCCGAAAGATCGCCGGAGCCCAAACCGGAGAGTGCGAAAGCAAATGTATCGCAACCGGATAAGAACATTTACAACGATCAACCGACGATCGCCAAGGATTCTGTCCAGATCAGAGCCTTTACGTTTAGTTCATATCGCAAAGACAGCTCGATCTGGAGTTGGGTGCCTGATATGAAGTTTCAGGTTAACGGGCCGATCGACAGCGGCAGTCAACTTATTGTCGAGTTCACCTTACCGGGCACAGGGTCATGGATAACGATTGACTGCAAAACCGATCCGGTACGGGCCGGTTTTCGGTCGAAGACCGAATGTGGCGGCCGTCAGATCCCAGAGGACAAGGGAAGTATATATACGGGAGCGGTTAGTTTTTCTATAAAGATGAAGAACGAACTAATGGGCACTAATTTGACCTTATTTTCAGGCAGTATGAAGGTTGCCAAGACGCGTTCGAACGCAACGGCGGCAGGTACTGAGAAACATTTTGTCTATTACGTCGATCACGATTGGAATCTGCCAATTGGCTATGTCTTTTACGAATACGACGAGCGTTTCGATCGCGACGATCCCCGGCGAACAGCAAAGCCCGTGTTCAACATCGCGATCTGGACGCGCGGCGAGCACGAGGGCTTTGCCGAACCTTTTCTATTCTTCGGCGGAAAGCAAGTAGGACAGGCATTCTACAATGGTGGTGAAGTTAGCAAGCCGAATTGCTCAGAGACAGAGGTCGAGAACAACCCCACGCATATTACTTCGCCCGAAGGTAAATTCAAATGGAAACGCGTGAAATGCCGATTCTATAACGTGATCCCCTGGAATCGGTCGTCTGAAAAGAATGAAACAATGTTTGGCCGGCTCTATCTGTTCAGTGAAAACCCCGGTGAATATGAGATCAAAGTTATGCAAAGCGGACGACTGATCCGAACATTCAAATTCTCAGTCGATCGATCTGGAGAACTCGTCGATAACGGTCTTTCGAGAAATTTCAAACTAGGCAGTAATCGATTGATCGTGCCTGTACAGGTGCTCGGCGATCAGGACGGCCCGTGGGATCGAAATGCCTGGAAGACGGACGCGTTCTACGGCAACCCGCTAGGCGGTTTTTCGGTTCAGTAGAGTTTTGTTTCGGAATTTAGGTGAACGATGTCTAACAAAGCGCACATATCGATCAAAGATTTTTTCGGCAAAGGCAAGAATCTGAAGACGCCGATCGAAACTTGGGAATTTGGCTTTCCGAACAACACGTTTAGTTGGAGTTCAGCGATGACACGACTTCCAAGGCCTCTGATCATTGGACGAAGGAAAGACAAACTATCACATTATTTCGCCGGGATCGCTCTACGTAACAATATGGTGATCGACAACGGAGGAATGAACTCGAAGGAGACCTTCGCCGAGGTATCGTTGGTACTGGGTGTTTACAACAATAACCGAGGATTGGTAAGCCAAATAGTTTACGACCTTTTTGAGGTTGAGGTCATTCACTATTCCGAGGCGATGGGTCGAGAGACGATCCGGTTCAACTTCGAAAGGGCCTATACCTTAACGACTTCGGTCGAGAAGATAACGAGCCCTTAAACTGCCTTGGGCGTGACGAACTGGCCGCCCGCTCACGCAGGCGGTTCTGACTTATCGAGCATCTTTTCGAGCTTTTTGAGGCGTTGGGCGAATTCGCCAAGTCGCCTGTAAGCAGCGGTC
>CAZXTS010000281.1:1712-3453 GCA_964643745.1 uncultured Chloracidobacterium sp. | reverse complement strand
CTGCCCTGCGATAACGCCGCCGCGCGGTGCCGACATCACGGTCGTGATGCCGTTAACTCGGGTTACATTGATATGCGATGAATGTGGATTGACGGCGAGAAAAGCCTTCGCATTCGCGTTGTTCGCGGCGATCTCTGCAATATCGACGGTCGCATTCGCGCCCTGGCCGATCTCCGCAAGACCCATTCCGGTCGCGGCGTCGATCATTCCGGGATAGACCGAAAGGCCTTTGCCGTCGATGCGTTCCGCTCCGCTAGGAACCGAAGCTCCTGCACCGACCGCGGTGATCTTTCCATCCTGAATAACGACCGTGCCGTTTTCAATTACCGCACCGGTAACAGTAACAACGCGCGCACCGACGATAGCGAACGTCCCGATACGTCCGGTCTTATTCTGTTGCGAGGCATCGCTCTGTGCAAGAACAGAAACAGCTCCAAAAATGACTGAGAGGCATAAGCCGATCGTGATCTTTAACTTGAATTTCATGGCCTTAGTTGTCCCCCTCGATGTCGTCATGGCCTGCATGGTCGCGATGGTCTTCGCGTCTTTCCGATGGTCGTGCGGGCGGCGTTCCACCGCTGCCCGGTGCACGATTTACGTCCAGTTTCTCAAGCTCTGCGCGTTCTTTGGCAAGCTGCTCGCGATATGGTCCTTCCTGTGCACTATCATGGAAGACCTCGCCTTCGATCAGCGTCACGTCAACACGTGCGTAGGGCGAAAACGGATGTTCGGTCCAAATAACGATGTCGGCATCTTTGCCCTGTTCGATCGAACCGGTCCGCTTGTCGATACCCAATTGCTTTGCCGGATTCAGCGTGATCATCTTCAACGCTTCTTCCTCAGGCACGCCGCCGTATTTCATCGTTTTCGCGGCGTCGAGATTCAGCCTTCGCATTCTCTCGTCAGAATCCGAATTGATCGAAACATTCACGCCGTTCTTCCAAAGGATGTAGGCGTTATACGGCGTGTTGTCGTAAGCCTCAAGCTTATAGCTCCAGCTATCAACGAAGATCGAGGCCGCGGCACCGTGTTTGGCGACCTCCGGTGCGATCTTGTACGCCTCAAGCGCGTGTTGAAGCACGCCGATGCGGAAACCAAATTCTTCCGCGATAAGCATAATGTTCAGATGCTCGTCCGAACGATATCCGTGGCAATGAACAATTCGCTTGCCTTCGAGCACCTCGACCAGCGGCTGAAGTTCTTCATCGACACGCGGCGGGATTTTCGTTTTCTTCGCACGGAAATCGTCCCACGCCTGTTTGTAATCGCGGGCACGGCGAAACGCATCGCGGATAACTTCCATCGTTCCCATTCGGGTTCGCGGATAGCGGAACGAACCGCCCGGTGGCGGCTGAGTCTGGCTCGAACGCTTTACGTTTTCGCCTAACGCGAACTTTATCCCCAGAGGAGCATCGGCAACAAGATAATCTTCGAGCGCACGTCCCCATTTTAATTTAACCGTCGCGCTTTGACCGCCGATCGGATTCGCCGAACCGTGCAGCAAGAGTAAAGTGGTAACTCCGCCGGCAAGGGCTCGCGGGATGGTAACATCGCCGGGATCAAGCATATCCTTTACGTCCGTCATCGACGTAACGGCAAGCGAGCCTTCATTTATCGCGCTCAGCATCGTGTGCGAGTGAGCATCGACGATGCCCGGCGTGACAAATTTCCCGGTCGCATCGATCACCTTTGCACTCGCGCTTACCGGCAGATTCTTGCCGATCCGCGCGATCTTTCCATC
>CAZXTS010000281.1:0-1702 GCA_964643745.1 uncultured Chloracidobacterium sp. | reverse complement strand
GACCGCCAGCGAACCCTCGTTTATCGCATTCAGCATCGTGTGAGCATGTGCGTCGATAATTCCCGGCGTGACGAATTTTCCGGTCGCGTCTATCACCTTGGCACTCGCACTAACCGGAAGATTTTTGCCGATGCGTGCGATCTTTCCGTCGCGGATGCTGATGTCAGTTTCCGTAAGTGTGCCGCGGGCCGCGGTGAGGATCGTGGCGTTCTTGATGATCACTTCGCCCCGATTCTGTGCAAATGCGGCAGTCGCGCAGACCGCGAATACGAACGTTGTACAAATTATGCGTTTCATAATTTCTGGTTCTCTTGTTCTTTAGACCTATGGATTCTTTGTTCCCGTGATCGGAATGGTTCCCTGCGGCGAATCGATCGTACCGCTCAACTGGTTTCCGCTGATGGTCGCTTGAACCGTGAAGTCGATCGCTTGCCCGCCGAAGTTGACGGAACCTGCGAAGCTGAAACCGGTTGCCGTAGCTCGTCCGTCGCGGATCTGCGTCGTTCCCAATTCGGTAACCATCGTTCCCGTGATCTGACTTCCCGTTTGCGTGATGTTCAGCGTGCCGGTCAGCGGCTGGCCGGGTGCCTGGATCGTGATCGCGTATGTTCCGCCAAAATTAGCTGCGCCCGCAGGTGGACCGCCCGGTCCGCCCGGACCTCGTCCGGCGGGACCGCCGCGTGGAGTTTCGGGAGCCTTGATCTCGAACATCTTTCCGTCGACGAACACATGGGTCACTCGCTTATCGGTGCCGAACAGATCGCCGCGAACTACGGTCAGGTTTGCGATCTTTCCTGCTTCGATCGAGCCAAGACGGTCTGCGACGCCAAATATCTCAGCCGCACTCAGCGTCATTGCCCGAACGGCAGCATCTTTCGAAAGGCCGTTCTCGGTCGACTTTACGGCGTTCGCTAAGAAATCATTCTGGCTCGTCACACCGCCGCCCTGGAATGCGAACTTCACGCCTGATGTCGCCAATTTCCCGGCGACCTTCGGAGTGTTCGCGCGGAAGCGGAGCGTTTCCATGCTTTCAGGATCGGCTTCGGGCGAGGCCGCCGCCGTCCGCTTTGGAAAATTCATCGAAAGCAGCACCGGCACATCCTGTTCTTTCAGGCGGGCCATAAACTTATCCGCCGCCTGGCCGCCCGCGATGATCGCCTTCAGGTTGTATTCCTTCGCGAGGTCCAGTGCCCTTTGAATTTCGTTCTCGTTATTCGCACTAAAGATGACCGGAACCTGCCGATTTACGACCGGAATGATGGCCTCAAGCGAGCGGTCCGTTGCCGGTCGACGCATTCCTCGCGGATCCTTGGCGTACATCTTCAGCATTTCATCATGCCGCTTCGCATCATTGAACATCTGCCGAAGTGCGGAAAACGTCCCGAGCAGTGAACCCGGATATTGGCCCGGCACGGTGCTGAAAGTGATGTGCATTGCGACCGGCGTTTTGATCGCCATTGTCGAAACGCTGTCGCCGCCGAGATTGATCAACGCCGACTGGCCGTTAAATATCCGCTCACGCCCGGTAGTCAACGCCGCCGCAAAACCCGCATTTCTAACCGAATCAAACTGCGTGTCACCGGCACGAAGATCTTCGAGCACGGTGTATTCCGGCCTGAATCCCGCCGGATAGTTCGAATTCGAAGGGTTCGCCTGTGCCGCAGCCGCCGCCGCCGCAGCCGCTCCGCCGCCACCACCAGGT
>CAZXTS010000280.1:0-3466 GCA_964643745.1 uncultured Chloracidobacterium sp. | reverse complement strand
ACGAACACATCGCGTGGGGCGCAACGAACGTCGGGCCAGATGTGCAGGATCTTTTCCTCGAAACATTTAACGAAAAGGGTGAACACAAGACCGCGACCGGCTGGGCCGCGACGAAGATCCGCCGCGAAGAGATAAAGTTTCGGGCAAATCCGTTAAATCCCGCGACGACGACCGAGATATTGGAAGTTAAGGTAACCGGAAACGGGCCGGTGATAATTGAATCAGCCGGAAAGGCCTATTCGCTGAAATGGACCGCTCTCGACCCGAAGAATCTCGACTTCAACTCGTTCTATTCGCTGAATCGATCGAAGAACTGGGACGATTTTAAGAAGGCGTTGACCGGTTACGGCGGAGCGATGCAGAATTTCGTTTACGCCGACACGAAAGGAAACATCGGTTGGTACGCGGCGGGGAAAGTTCCGGTCCGGAGAAAGGGCGACGGCTCGTTGCCTTACGACGGTGCGACGAATGACGGCGACTGGATCGGTTTTGTGCCGTTTACGGAACTGCCGCATCTATACAATCCGCCGTCCGGATTTATAATGACGGCGAACCAGCGGATCGCGGGAACTGACTATAAACATCAACAGATCACTCGCGATTTCGCGATGCCGTGGCGAGCCCGCAGGCTGTTCGATCTGCTTTCTGCCGACACAAAGGCAACGATGGATTCAACAATGGCGGCGATGATGGACGTCCAGAACATCCCGCTGAAAATGCTGGCCGATGAGATAGTAAAACAGAAAGCGGCAACCGATGAAAATCTGAAACTGATCGCGGAATGGGACGGGAAGATGACGCCTGATTCGCGGGCAGCTTTGCTGGTGAACGAGATCAGAATGTGCACGGCCAATAAGATCGCTGAAGCAAACAAGCCGGCTCCCGCCGGAATGATCCGCGAGCGGATATTATACTGGGCCGTTTCGGAACAATCGCCGAGATGGCTGCCCAGCGGTTTTGCGAATTATGCCGAATTGATGCGTTCCTGCAACGACGGCAGCTCGGCGGCGTTTACTACGCGTTATGGTGCAGACCAAACAAAATGGATATGGGGACGAATGTCGGCGGCAAGATTTCCGCATCCGCTTGCGGTCGCTCCGCTTATCGGTGGACAATTTGCGACGCCGAATACTCCGGTCTCGGGAAGTGGACAAACACCGAACGTGGCTTCTTTTGTCTCGATGCGGCACATCGCGAGCCCTGGAAATTGGGACGCGACAAGACATGTGATCCCGCTTGGGCAGAGCGGAGACCCGAAATCGCCGCACTTTAAAGATCAATTTGAATCGTGGCGAACCGGAACACCCGCAGTTTTTCCGTTTTCAAAAGAAGCTGTCGAGAAAGCTGCGGTTTCTGTTACGAATTACGCACGGCCGTAAGGCGCGCAAAAAGATCTTCGAGGATTATCACCGCGGCTTCGCTATCGACGAGGTCGCGGCTTTTGTTCGTATCGATACCTTGCGACCAGAGCCGGCCTTTAGCATCGTAGCTTGTCACACGTTCATCTTGCAGAAAAACTGGTATTTCGATCGAAAGACCCAGTTTTCGGGCGATATCACGAGCTTCAGCCGACATAACACTTTCTGAGCCATTCGATTCAAGCGGCAAACCAATGACCAAGGCGACGGCATCATACTCGCGAACAATGGCTTTGATATCCAGAAGCAGTTTTTTCCATGATGTGCGATCGATCCGTTTTATTGGCCGAGCGACCGTCTGCAGCTCATCGGAAACGGCGATTCCGACACGTTTCGTGCCCGGATCGAGCGCAACTACGCGGCCCATGGCCGGAAGCCGGGAAAGCTCTGCAAATTCCGGAGTATTAGTTATATCTATCTGTTGCGCCAAGTATTTTGATGTCGGATAATTTTAAGAACGCGGATATGCAACCGAAACGTGTCTCCGCCCGTATCATCTGAGAGGTAATTATATGTCATTTCGCGGAAAGATGTGGACGCTGCTGATCTCGTCGGCTGTCGCTATTTATGTAATGGTCGGCGGTTTGCCGTTTGTCGGCAGTTTGCTGCAGACACAAGCTCAGCAGCCGGTCAACGATGCGAACGCTCAGCTTCGGCTTGTTGAACGCGTTTTGCAACACATCAAGGATGATTACGTTGACGAACCGGATATGAACAAGGTCCGCTTCGGTGCATTGCGTGGCTTGGTCGGCGGCCTTGATCCATATTCTTCGTATCTCACCGCTGATCAGGTCAAGGCATATAACGGTGGAAATACAAATGGCAGAGTAGGTATTGGCGCCGAATTTTCACAAGTTTCCTTATATCTTTACGTGGTTTCGGTCCTCAAGGATTCGAATGCCGATAAGGCCGGTTTGAAGGCCGGTGATGTCATTGAATATATCGAAAGCAAAGCGACGCGCGATATCTCTTTGTATGACGCAAAACAATTGATCATGGGAGAGCCGGGAAGCGTTGTAAATCTTCGCGTGCTAAGGTCGGGAGCAAGGCCGCAAATACTAAAAGTTACGCGCGGAATCACAAAAGCTCCGGCACCTGAAATGAAGATGGAAGCTGGCCGGACCGCGGTCATAAAAATTCATTCTCTCGCGGACGGATCAGTTGACCAGGTTAAGACCCAACTACAGAATCTTTCCAAACAGGGTGTGAATAAGATCGTTGTCGACCTTCGCGGAGTGACTGATGGAAAGATCGAAGACGGCGTCGCGATGGCAAATCTTTTTATCGGTGATGGCGAACTCGCGAAGATCAACGGAAAGGAAGGAGCGGTCATCAAGACATTTGCCGCAGAGAAGAACAGGGCGGTTTACACCGGTAAGGTAAACCTTGTCATAGATTTCAGCACTGCTGGAGCGGCGGAGATAGTTGCCGCGGCCTTTGCTGAACGACAGCGTGGCGAGGTCGTCGGGGAACGTAGCTTTGGTGCCGGTACCGAGCAGCGATTGTTTACCTTGAGAAGCGGTGACGGTCTTTTGCTTACCACAGCCAAATGGGCTTCACCACAGGGCGTTCCTTTTCTTGGTGAAGACAGAAATGCAATGGGCGTGAAGCCAACCGTTGAAGTCAAACGGCCTGACACTCCGGAGCCGGCGGCAGTCGAAGAACTTATCGATCAGCAGGACGAGGAAGAAGGCCCGCCTGCACCCGGAACGCCGCAGCCTAGGCCGACGGAAACACCAAAAGCTCCGGCGGACGATGTTCAACTGAAAAAGGCGATCGAACTTTTGCAGGAAAAGGCAGCCGCGAAAGCGGCCTAGCCCCTAATTTGCTTGATCAAGATCTATTGAAGCCGGGCTGAATGTCCGGCTTTTCTTTTGTCTTGTTGGAGACAACGATCGCTGTTAGAATCAGCGTTACGTGCAAGTTGATCGAACCTGGAAAATTCGGCGTTTACGAGAAAGCGATCTGGCCGAATGGCTTCGATTGCGAATGCTGCTTTGGGACGAGACCGAAGAAGACGACCATCGTGACGAGATGGTCGATATAAT
>CAZXTS010000279.1:0-3497 GCA_964643745.1 uncultured Chloracidobacterium sp. | reverse complement strand
GAGAAAGACCCGTTCCTGCGGTCGATGATGTGGGGAGCGCTGTGGGACAGCGTCCGCGAGGGCGAACTGGACCCGCGGGAATATGTGGATTTGGTGGTGAAGGTGCTGTCGTTATCGCGAAGAGAGAACCACCCCGTCGCCGAAGCGGCGACACCCCTCCTTCGTAAGGAGGGGAGCCAGGAAGACGAATCGACGACCGCATTGCTGCTCAGCCGCGTCGGGACGGCGATGAATTATTACATGTCAGAACCGCCTCCGTCAGGGGGCGGCCAGTCTGGTAGATCACCGAACTGGCCCGCCGCTAACGCAGCGGGTTCTGACCTGCGGGCCCGCGTCGAGGATATGCTGATCGAGCGAATGCTATCGTCGGAAACGCTCGGTCAACGGATCACGTACTATCGGGCGTTCCTAAATATCGCTTCGAGCGAAAGAGCTCGGGGCGTGTTGAAAGCGATGTTGTCAGAACCGCCTGCGTCAGCGGGCGGCCAGTCTGTTAAGCCAGCGAACCGGCCCGCCAACGCAACGGGCGAGAACCACCCCGTCGGCGAAGCGCCGACACCCCTCCTTCGTAAGGAGGGGAGCCAGAAGGACGGCAGGACGCCGGCGGTCCCCGCGATTCCGCTGAAGACGAAGGACAAGTTCGACATCGTTACGCGGTTGCTGGTATTGGGCGATGCGGACGCTCCGAAACTGCTGGCGGAACTAGAGAAAACCGAAACGTCAGATGACGCAAAACGCTACGCATATGCCGCGAAGGCGGGAATTGGGACGGCCGAGAACAAGGCGAAGTATTGGAACGACTTTGTTAATAACAAAGATATCAGCGAAAGCTGGATCGAAGCGGCGTTCGGGCCGTGGAACTCCATTCGGCATTCGGAGCTAACATTGCCGTATTTGCTGCGAGCGTTACAGGAACTTCCTAACCACAAACGCAACCGCAAGATCTTTTTCGTAAACGGCTGGCTCGGCGCGTTCATCGGCGGCCAGCGCAGCGAAGAAGCTCTCGCGATCGTTAACAAGTTCTTGGCAGACAACCCAACGCTCGACCGAGACTTAAGGCTAAAGATCCTCGAGAACGCCGACATCATCGAACGCGCGGTCAAAATCCGAGCGAAGAATAGGAATTAACCGCCGAGACGCGGAGACGCAGAGAAGAAAAGAAATAGAGTTTTATAAGAGCGTTTCGCGTGAGCGCGACGTGCCGAACAGGTGCGAACCTCGCTAAAAAACTCGGCGTCTTTGCGTCTTAGCGGTGAATGCTCACCTTCCGGCGGCCATCGCCTTTGGTTTTGCGAAGACGATATCTTCGAATGAGATCGGCGGTGTTTTCTCGTCGTTGCGGCCGATGTCTTTGTCGCCGACGGTGAACCCGAGCACCGGCACGAGCATATCGTGGCTCAAGGCTTTCAATGCCCACATCGCGACACGTGTCCAGCCGGGCAATTGGCCGTTCCAATGTTCGGTAAGCGGCCGCGGCCCGAGGCCGTCTTCGGCGTCAAAGAAAATGCGGTCGGACCAGCTTTGCCGACCGTCCGGAAATTCCGGAAAAACTCCAAGTATCTGCGACATCGAGCGAAGCTGCCGCGACGGAAGCGGCTTGTGGTAATCGGGCAGGACGACCACCTCGCTTCGTTTATCCACGCGAACTTCATTCACAAATTCGCTGAACGATGCGGCGTTCGTCACGTTTATCATCGTGTTCGCCTGACAGCAATGTCGGTCGCCGCCCGAGACGACCGGCAGCCCGCAGGCTTCGGCAAGCTCGGTCGCGGCATTGTTTTCCGCCATCGAACGAAAGCCGTTTATCTCAAGCGCGTGTATCCAGCAGCCGTGTTTTCGCAGGAGTTCGTGAAGCGCCGCTTCGTGCTTTTGCTGGCCGATCATTTCAATGTCCCAGATCGGATGATTCAGCACGACGAGCATTTCCGGAATGTCGTTCATCATCGCGAACAATTCTGACAGTCGTTCGTCGTCCGGCCCGTTCGGGTCGAATGTGTAATCGAGCAGCTGTTGCGAGATCTCGTCCGCACGTTCGGGCGGCATATTGTGAACGCCGATGTGGAAAAAGGCGTGGCCGAACGGCACGGTCCATTCCATTGAGATCGGAGCTTTTTCGTTCGGTGCTGAGACATTTATCTCCTTGTTCGCGTTGATGCTGTCGTGATCGGTGACCGAGACGATCGGCATCAGCCCAAGCGATTCGATCGATGCAGCTTCGCTTTCGAAGACCTGTTGGCCGGTGAGCGGCGGTGTCCAATAGCCGATGTTGAAATTGGGCAAGCGGCCTTCGCTTTGCTGGAACTTCTGCATTTTTCGTCGCCACACAGAGGAAAGCACCGGAATTCGTTCGGCGTAATATGGCACGAAATCAAGGATCTCTTTCGAATGCATCGAATGGCAATGCATCGAAATGCCGGTTTGGCCGATCAGGGCGGGAGCCTTATCGCTATCGGCGATGCGAAATGTTGAGGTCGATTTTTTCATTGGTTATCTCCATTTCGGGCGCAGTTTTGCGGCCGCGGAAAAAATGTTTCTGTGGCGATTGCTCTTTTAATTTGATCTGGGGCTGTTTTGCCTTGCCTGCCGTCGGTGCAGGTTCAGTTTGAATGGCCGGAAGAACTGAAATGGCCGCTGTTCGATATGATCCAAGTCGAATCACAAAAGACTGTTAGATATCCGATGCGGTAAGCTCAAGGCTAACCGTGCGGCGTGTCCGAATAGTTAAATGGGACTTACGATTTGGTTAAGATTTCTATGTTCGGCGAAGTTGCAGGTTTGGCCGACTTTCAATCTTGACCAAAAAGTAATGATTTGGGATAATTTGGTATCGGGGAAAGATCAAACCTTTATAGATGTTTAGCTTATGAAGATCTCTGCACAGGAAGAATACGGCCTTAGATGTTTGGTGCAGCTTGCGAATCTGCCGCCGGGCGACAGCCTTACGCTGCCGCAGATCGCGGAACGCGAAGGCATCTCAACGGCGAACGCGGGCAAACTGATGTGGCTGCTGAACAAGGCCGGGTTTGTTAATTCGACCCGCGGCACGAAGGGGGGCTATTTTCTGGCGCGGCCGGCGGGCGATATTTATTTGAATGAGATCATCAAGGTGCTGGACGAAGACGTGCTGAGTTCGCATTGTGAAAGCTATACGGGCGTGCTTGAAAAATGTGTGCACACGGGCGATTGCGGCATACGGCCGGTGATCGTCGGGCTGCACGAGATAGTGGAAAATGCATTGTCACGCATTACGCTCGCACAGATGGTAGGCAGCGAAAAATCGGTCGATGCGATGTTTCATAAGATACAGGGAATTCATAGGACTATTGAGCCGCAGCGAATTTGAGGCAATTAACCGCCGAGACGCGAAGACGCCGAGAAGAATTTTGAGTATAAGACTGAATTAATGACGCGAACGAAGATGCCGAAAACTCTCTTTAAACTCCGCGTCTTCGCGTCTCGGCGGCGAGAAAAATAATATGTCGACAGCAGCAGAATTA
>CAZXTS010000278.1:0-3533 GCA_964643745.1 uncultured Chloracidobacterium sp. | reverse complement strand
TCGTAGATGAATGATGACGAAGCGTAGATCGGTGTTGAGGCCGGAACTCCGGCAGGTGCAGAAAGCCGTTCGCCGGCGTGTACAAATTTCGTGTTGATCGATATGTCGGACATCAATTCCCCCGACAACCGCAAAAGAAAAAGACCCTCGTGCCAAAAAAGCACGAGAGCCTTCTAAAAGATCTCTTTGCAGTTGTTTAGCAGTTTTTTTAGTGGAGCAAGTTAACCTTAAATCGCCACTGTTTGCGCTTTCAAACAACGAAAGCTGTAAAAGAACTTTTATGAGGTTACCGAAAGCCGATCATTATTGTCAAGAGTCAATTCTTTTCAAAACCCTCTCGACCGCGTCAATGACACGTGAAGCCGAAACCGACTTTATGCATTTCGGGTCGCCATAAACTTCACATCGGTAACCGGGGCACGGCTGGCATTCAAAGTGTTCAAAAACTATCTCATTTGGAGCATCGGTCCACGGCCGCCAATGGTCGCGGTTCGATGAGCCGAAGACAACGACACTCGGAGTCTCGACTGCTGCCGCTATGTGGGCAATGCCGGAGTCGTTTCCGACAAACACCTTCGCCCGCGAAGCAAGGGCGGTTATTTCCGGCAAGGTAAGGTCGTCGAAAGTAATTATTGGCGCGCTGGAACTGGCTTTAAGTTGTTCCAAGATGTTCGACTCACTTTTTGACGCAACAGCAACACTCGTCATTCCCTTTTCGTGCAGAAATTCGACCGTACGCGCAAAACTCTCGGTGGGCCATTGTTTGGTTGCGAATGCCGCAGCCGGATGTATCAGTGCGACCTGAGACCTCGGATCTGATATTTCAAATTGGCGGAGTCGTGACTTCGCGTCCAATGAACTCAACGCCTCATTAGAAACCGGCAACCGGCTTTTCGGGCGATCTTCGACAGGAATACCGGCAAAACCGAGTAAAGCTAACTGCTGCTCGGCCGAGTGAGTTTTTGCTTGTTTCCAGAGATCAGAAGCGGACGATAGCAGGTCGGTGTAAAAGGCGGAGTATTGATAATTCGCGAAACCGATGCGATGCGGAGCTCCGGTTGCTCTTGTGAGAAATGTAGATGTCGTCCCGCCGTGGAGATTGAATACGACGTCGTATCGGACCCGTCGCAGAGAGAGAGCCGTCTTCAGCCGTTCGGACATTCCCTTTCCGATGGAAATGACATTGTCGATATCCTCGTGCCCTTCCAGCAGCGGAGCGACCCAATCTTCTAAGAGGATATCGATCCGAGCATCAGGCAAATGCCTGCGAAGTGCGGCCAGCGACGGCGTTGCCAAAACTGTGTCGCCGATCGAACGAAGCCGAACGACAAGGACTTGTCTAACATCTTTCCATTCTATCGACATAGAGAAAATGGACAGCAATCTTCAATTATCCACTATCCATTATCAACTATTCATTTCGATATGGTTGCTTCTTCGACAAGCATCACAGGAATATCATCCTTTATCGGATATACGAGCCTGCACTCGGCGTTTTGACATGACAGACTTGTCTGTTCATCGTTGATCTTCACTTCCGATTTGCACTTCGGACACCGCAAGATCTGAAGTAATTCTGGGCTTACTGGCATAATAAAAGCAACAAAGGTCGCTAAGCGTATTCTAACTTAATTCTTTCCCGATAGCATCCAATTAAAAAGGGCCGCGGCCTAAGCCTGAGCCCTTTTGGAAAACAGTTGAACGAACCGCAACCTATTCCTGTTCAAGCATCGCGTTAAAGGTCTTAGCGCTGCCCGGTTTGATGATAACCTTGCGTTCCCAAGGCTTGAATCCCGGACGGGCGACACGAATTATATACTCGGCCGGTGCAAGCGAAAGCTGCGATGGTGTGCTGCCTTCATAACTGCCGTCGATCTCAATATCGGCTCCGGCAGGTTCCGACGTGATAGTTACCGGAACATCGGAGTTATCCGCTGCCGGCTGCTGTCCCCCGGTATTGCCTGTGGTTCCGGCCTGCTGGCCAAAGACGTTCGCCATCTGGCCGCCGACCGCAAAACCGGCACCGAGGCCGGCACCGAGGCCGGCACCACCGCCTTCGTTCTGGGCTGCATCGCGAAGGGCATCTGCAGCCTGAAACTGCATATACTTCTGCGCGTCGCCGAGGGCTCCCATCGATGCACGCTTGTCCATCGCGGCTTCGACCTCGGGCGGCAGGCTGATGTTTTCAACGAAGAACTTCGTTACCTCAAGGCCCCAGGAATTGAAGTCCTGATTTATCTTTGCACGAATCGTTTCGCCGATCTCTTTGTATTGCGCGGCAAGGTCGAGAGCCGGGATCTTAAGCTCACCGAGAGCGTCGGAAAATTCAGTTACGATCGCTCGCTTGAGCTGCTCGTCGATGTCCTCTGTCTGAAAATGTGCGTTAGTACCGGCGATCTCTTTGATAAAGCCGGCCGGGTCGGCAACCCGAAGGCTGTAGGCACCAAAGGAGCGCAGCCTGACGATGCCGAAATCGGCGTCGCGAAGCATTATCGGGTTCGACGTACCCCATTTCATATCCGTAAACTGCTTGGTATTTACAAAATATACCTCGGCCTTGATCGGCGAATTAAAGCCATATTTCCAGGCTCCGAGCTTGGACAAGATCGGCGTATTTCCGCCTTCGATAGAGTATCGGCCCGGCGTGAAAACGTCGGCGACCTGGCCTTCAAATACAAAGACGGCAGCCTGCGATTCGCGAACGATCAGCTGGGCACCATTTTTTATCTCTTGCTGATAGACCGGAAAGCGGTAAAGCAGCGTGTTTTGCGATTCATCCAGCCATTCGATGACCTCAATAAACTGGTTCATCGCTGCTTCTTTGATCTTGTCGACAATGCTCATTTAGAAAATCTCCTTGTGAATTCTATAACGAGAAATATGCCATAAAGTTCGGTCAATTGGAAGCACTAGGCCCCGCGGGTGTCAGAAGAAGTAAACATCGACGATCGTCGGCGAAGATAAAGAATGCTTAGAGTGATCGCAACGGCGCCGCCTATGGAATCAAGCAAAACATCCCAGATCGAGCCTGTTCGTACAGCCGAAAAACTCTGATTAAATTCGTCCAGCCCGGCGACGCACACGACAAGAAGCATCGATGCGATAGCAAAATGCCGTCGCAAAAGGATATTTTGTGATGAAAAAAATGCCCTGACAGCAAGCAAGGCGAGAATGGCGTAAACCGTCGGATGAGCCAGTTTTCTGATGATCCCGTGGTACAAAGCAAGAGTTTCCGGCGGGGCTCCCGGGAAAAAGAATTCAAGCAGAGGGCGAATGAACCGAGAAGTTTCGCTAAACGACCCGCCGCCGCCGGAAAGATAGAAAATAACTCCGATCCAAAAAAGAACCGGCGCGTAGCGAATCAAACGCCCGCGCCATTTATTTTTTGTTGATGATTCCAATCTAGAGTTCTGGGCCAGCTAGGTTTCCGACAAGCCATTGCTCAAATTTAACAGAGAACTCTACGCTGCGGCGGCGCCGCTGACGACCTCGATGATCTCTTTTGTGATCGCGGCCTGCCGGATGCGGTTCAT
>CAZXTS010000277.1:0-3551 GCA_964643745.1 uncultured Chloracidobacterium sp. | reverse complement strand
TTTGGCGGAAGATCACCTGAACCGGCGGCCGACTATCTGGAGGAACTCCGCCAGGCGGTTACTTCGAAAGGACTTACTCTTGGACTTGCGACAGATGGTGATGCGGATCGGTTCGGCATCATGGATGCGGACGGCACATATATTGAACCGAATAAGATCGTAGCATTGTTGACCGATTATCTTATTGAAAGTCGCGGATGGACCCAAGGTGTAGCTCGGAGCGTAGCGACATCGCACCTGGTCGACAGGGTGGCAAAGGATCGTGGCATTGAGCTCTTTGAAACGCCGGTGGGCTTCAAGTTTATCGGCGAACTTATCAACCAGGACAAGATCGTACTTGGCGGCGAAGAATCGGCCGGGCTTTCGATCCGAGGCCATTATCCAGAAAAGGACGGTATTCTTGCTTGTCTTCTGGCTCTTGAGGCGGTCGTGGTCAGGGGGGCATCGCTCAAAGAGCAATTGGAAGAGCTTTATAAACGGGTTGGAAGACTTGAAACCGGTCGGATCGGAGTAAGGCTGACGGATGAAGTCGCTGGAATGTTGAAAGAAAAGCTTGAACGTTCGCCTGTGGAAATAGCCGGGCGAAAGGTTCGCGAGATCAACAGGCTTGACGGGGTAAAATTCCTTTTCGAGAACGATGCCTGGATGCTGATGCGGCCGTCTGGAACGGAGCCGGTGGTTCGGATCTATGCTGAAGCGGAAAGTAAACCCGAGGTAGCGGAATTGCTCGAACAAGGGAAAGAATATCTTTTGACCTAACGGTATTGAAATGGGAAACAAAAGAGCTCGATCAAATATTCGGAGGAAGAACAGCGGTCCCGCGAAGCAAAGACGCTTTGTCCCAAAATGGGTTCCGCTTGCCGCATTTTTGACCTTAGCTGTGCTGATCGGCTTGACCGTAAATTACCGAGCTTTTGCTGATCTATCGCGAGAATCTGCCGAAAATGAAAGGCTTAACCGCGAGATCAAGGAATCGATGATCGAGAACATCACGATGCAGGAGCAGATACATTATCTAAAAAACGACCCGGACACCATCGAACGCGAAGCGAAGAAATATGGTTTTGTCCGAAAGGAGAAAGAATTTTCCATGCCGGCGAAGTAGAACTTGCGGAGACGTCTACCAGCTGGAAACACCACCAAAAATAGCTGCCTTTTGCCTATCAACTCCGCGCAGCCTACAGGAATTCCTTCCGATAATTTTGGCCCGCGTCCCGAAAACGCGGGCCTTACCACATTTGGCCGACGTACGCCAACATATTGTTCTTACTGTGTCTCAATTGTTTCGTGCCCTGGGCAATGAGGGTCGGGGAGCGATCGTCGGTGGGTCCTAGACATGGCGCGGAACGTTGACGCAGAATTCCGGTCTGCGGTCGGCAGCGGTGTTCTCTGTGTGAATCGGGGCTTCGACCAAGTTTTCCGCACCGTTCACTTCGGGATGGGCGACTGTAAGCGGAAGGACGAACATCATTCCAAAATAGATCAAGCCGAATGCAGCCATTCCGAAATAGACCAACGGATAACCGTTCATCATTCCGGCTGCGGCGCCGCCGAATCCCAAAAGTGCCCACATTCCCCAAACTGCGATGTATAATTTCGTCAACATAATTGCCTCCTGCGGCTGCTCTCTGTTCGAAAACGCTGAACCTTTGCCACAATTAAGTATTTGTTTTTTAGCTCTAAACGGACAATAATCACATCGCATCATTTAAATGATGTGCTTTATCAAATGAAGCTTGGCGAGATACAACAGCTTTTGGACGGAACTGCAGAACCGGCATTCGCTCTCGATGCGAACGGACAGCTTGCGGCGTGGAATGCGGCCGCGGCCGAGACGTTCGGCTTGGGCGGCGATAACGCGGTTGGACAATATTGCAGCGATATATTTCACGGGGTCGATGAATGCGGTATGGAATGTAAGCACGATTGTGCGGTGCGTCATCGTGCAGAACGCCGCGAGCCGCTGAAAAGCTATGACATTCAATTGGAAACCCGTGATGGAAAGCGTTGGTTCAATATGGTGGTGACGTCCGTTTCGGGTGACAAAGACGATCCGGTGATCACGATCCACATCGCGCGGCCCGCCGATCTGCAAAAGCGATTGGAGGGCGTGTTCAAGGATTTTGTAGCAAAGGAAGGATATGTTTCGGACGGCCGCCGCAGCGACCTTGTCGAGATCGAACGGACCACGACAAATCAGGTCGAATTGACGGCCCGCGAGATCGAGATACTCCGGCTCGTCTCAAATGGGCGAACCTCAGCAAAGATCGCCGAGGAGCTATTCATCAGCAAGACCACTGTCAACAATCACGTTCAACACATTTTGAAAAAACTCAACGCTACAAGCCGACTCGAGGCCGTCCGTCGCGCCGAACGTGCACGGCTTATCTGAAGCCGAGAGTTTCTAGCCCACGATCCCTTTCAGCAAAACACCGACGCCATATGCCAAGCCGGCGGCGAGCGCTCCGAAAAAAAGTGTTTCAATTCCCGAGCGGAGCCACGAATGTGTTGACCATCTGCTTTTGAAGGATCCGATAAGAAAGAACGTAATGCCGGTCGCGATGCAGGCGATCAGAAACGAGCGGCCCGCGCTGAAAAGATAAGGCACAAGCGGAACCAGCCCGCATATAACGAACGCGGTGAATGTGCTGCCGGCCGCAAGCCACGGCGAACGTATTTCCGTGGGAAGGCCATATTCATCGGCGAGCATCGTTTTGACCCAACGGTCCTTGTCCGACGTTATAAGCTCAACTGCCTTTTCAAGATCCTCGCCCTCGAAGCCTTTTGCCCGATAGATCTCGCGCACCTCTTCGCGTTCGCCTTCGGGTGCCAATTCAATGTGCCGATACTCTATCTTCTCTATCCGCTTATAGTCGTCGATCTCCGCGCGAGTACCAAGAAAATTGCTCGCCGCCATTGAAAAGCCATCGGCTGCCAAATTTGCGAATCCAAGAATTAGTACGATGTTTGTCGAAAGCTCGGCACCTGCAACACCGGACACGACAGCAAACGTCGTCACGGCACCATCAACCCCGCCATAGATAAAATCGCGAATGTAATTGTGGCTCGCCCCCGAAATACGTGCCGCGATCGCTTCGTCCGTGTGTTCGTGTTCAAGCAGTTCCACCCAGGAATGATATACCCGCGCCGGCAAAAATGAAATATTCTCCACGGGATTCTTTTCAGCGACCGTTTGATGAATAAATACTCGAACCGCTCGGTCGGGAAATTGGCTGATCTAACAATTGAATTAGAGAGCTATGTTGTTTGCGATGGGTCGCTAGATATCAGACGAGATGCGTCCTCATCTTCGTGTTCATTCGGGATCGGAGAAACGCCGAATCTCGCTAAGTATCGAGAACTTTTTCTCAAATAAGATCGGACATTTGTAGATAAATGCTTAGCCCACGCGGGATCCTGTTCGCCGCGGTGGAAAGCGAAGAGAGCTAGAGCGTATCCGAACATTTGCTCGGTCAAATATCCGGCGCTTCCCGCCCGCCAGCCTTGAAACTGGGAATTCGTCCACTGCTCGAAGTAGAAACTAGAGTTTG
>CAZXTS010000276.1:0-3561 GCA_964643745.1 uncultured Chloracidobacterium sp. | reverse complement strand
TCTGCCTGGTCTGGATGCATGCAGTTATTCAGAAAATGATGCGCGAGAAACACCCGGTCTTGATGAAGAAGATGGAGAACTGAGAAACCTCAACGCTGTCGAACCGGAAAAGAAAATCAGTTAATCGAGATAGGATCAAATATGGCTACTTGGCTCGAAAAATGGACACCGGAAGATGAGGTCTTTTGGGACGAAACGGGTAGCCGGATAGCCTGGCGAACGCTGACGATCACTACGGTGACTCTGATAATTTCGTTTGCGACCTGGTTCATGATGAGCGCGATCGTCGTGCGAATGCCGGCGATCGGGTTTAACTTTACGCCCAACCAGCTCTTTTGGTTGGCCGCCATGCCCGGCCTTGCCGGCGGAACGTTGCGAATCGTTCACACATTTTTACTTCCGAAATTTGGAACGCGTCACATTGTGACTATAGCGACTCTGCTGAAACTGATCCCCTGCATCGGAATAGGATTCGCCGTGATGGATCCGAACACGCCGTACTGGGTGTTTCTCGTCCTCGCTTTCACCGCGGGCTTTGGCGGCGGTGATTTCTCGTCTTTTATGCCGAGCACCAGCGTTTTTTTTCCAAAGAGACTACAGGGTACCGCTCTCGGAATACAGGCAGGGCTCGGTAACTTCGGTGTCAGCCTGACGCAGTTTTTGACTCCATTGGTTATCTCGATCGGAGTCGCAGGAAGCGCTCAAACGCTACAGAAGCTTGACCAGTCGAAACAAGTTGTTTCGTCTTCAAGCGTCTGGCTTCAGAACGCGGCTTTTTTGTACGTCCCGTTTATCATCGTTTTGGCGATTGCAGCTTGGTTCCTACTAAGGAGCGTGCCGATCAAGGCGTCATTTCGCGAGCAATTGGATATCTTCAAAGACAAACACACTTGGTTTTGCACGATCACTTATATGATGACGTTCGGTGGATTTTCGGGGCTTTCCGCTGTGTTTCCGCTGCTGATCGCAACGCTTTATGGAAGATTTCCAAACGCGCCCGATCCCCTAGTATATGCCTTTTATGGCCCGCTTATCGGTTCGGCCAGCCGTATCGTTTTCGGATTTGTTGCGGACCGCGTTGGCGGAGCAATACTTACGCTCATTTGCGGGCTCTCGATGATCACAATCTTTATCGCAATGATCGTCCTTGGTCTATTCACGCCCACGTCGCTCGATCAATTCCCGTTATTCGTCGGTATGATCCTCGCCTTATTTTTCTTTACTGGAATGGGAAACGCCGGGACCTTTCGTCAATATCCGATCATCTTCGGAGCAAATCCACGACAGGCGGCAGGTGTGATCGGCTGGACCGCAGCAATTGCTGCATATGGCCCATTTATTTTTTCCGTTTCGATCGGAGCGGTTACCGCTGCATACGGTAACGCCCTGCCGTTTGTTTACGTACTTATTGTCTTTTTCGCGATAGCGACCGCGATCAACTGGTGGTTCTATACACGAAAAGGCGCAGAGCGCCCTTGTTAATAGACTCCGGGAGGAACCCGACTATGAGATTGCTTTCAGCCATCGTAATCAACCTTATCTTTCTAACAATATTTGTAGCCGCTCAGGTTATCGAAAAGAAGGCTGATACGCCTAAGCCTGCCTCATCCGCCGACGATGTCCTTCAAAAGCGCGTCGAACAGCTAGAAGAGCAACTTGCCGCGATCAAAAACGAGCTTGCCCGAATCAAGGAGCAAGCAAAGCCAGCCGTGAAAGACACTAATGCGATCGAACCCACTGATCGAGGTGGTGAAAAAAAACCCACGGTTTCCCCAGCGATCAAAACAGAGAACCGCGCTCAGACCGACCAAAAACAGCTTGGGATCGATCTCGGTCCGGTGCGGTTGACACCTTACGGTACGCTTTACTTCAACGCATTTAGCAATAGTAGTGCGGTCAATAACAACGACGTTCCTCTCTTTGCTGCAGCGACTGGCCAAGGAGGCACCAGCGCTAGCGCGAGACAAACAAGACTCGGACTGCGTTTCGAGGGGGCTAGACTCGGCAAGGCAAGAGTCGGCGGCGTGATCGAAGCAGATTTCTTTGGCGGATTTCCAACCGTTGGCATCGGAGAGAATTTCGGAGTTGTTCGGGTTCGTAGCGCGTTTGTGAAACTTGATTGGGAAAAAACGTCCCTAACTCTCGGTCAGGATTGGATGCCTTTTGCCCCCGTCAACCCCACATCTCTTGCCGCCGCCGCCATACCGCAGCTGGCCGCTGCCGGCAATAATTGGGCTCGCATTCCGCAGGTCCGAGTCGATCACAAGATCGGAGACCACGTAACTATAACTGGAGCGATCCTTGCCCCGCAAACCGGCGACCACCCCGTGGGTTCTACATTCTTCCTCCAGCCGAACTCTGGAGCGGTTTCAAGGACTCCATTTTTCCAGTCGCGGATCGCTTTCGCCGACAAGGACTGGTTCGGGAGCAAGAAACTCGGAAGCATTGGGCTGTCGGCGCAGTACGGGAGGTCAAAGATCCCGCTTGGAACTACTTCGGCGGGCAGCGAAGTCGAATCCGTCGGCATAGCATTTGACTGGAACATCCCGCTGCACAAACGCGTTGGCTTATCAGGAGAAGGTTTCTGGGGGCGTAATCTCGGCGGATTTCAGGCAGGGATTTTTCAGGGCATAAACGCAGAGTTTGCATATCGCGACGGAAGCACGATACGTCCGGCGGGTGCACGGGCCATCGGGACGAAAGGCGGTTGGACGCAGATCGGTTTTACACCTGTCTTGTTCAAAGATCGTTGGACGCTTTACGCATCGGTAGGTTTAGACGATCCGCGTGACGAGGATCTAACCAGCGTATCGAGGTTCAATTTCCGCACACGCAATATGGCGCTTGCCTTTAACACCATCTACAAGGTGACACCGCAGCTGTCGTTCGGAGCGGAATACAGACGATTCGTGACACAATATTTTGTGACGGGACGACGAACAAGCCAACACATTAATCTGGCAGCCGCTTATTCGTTCTAGCTAGGAGAGATCGGTCGGATTCGCCATAGAACGCGGGTCGTTGTGCATCTCTGCCAAAGAAGATGCGCATGTGTTAATCGAGATTTTACGCTTGCCGAGTCAGCTTGTCATAGGTGACTTTCGCGATCTTTTGGCAATGCTCACTCTTTGAAAAGCTATTTGCAGCAACGGTTTATTAATGAGCCACAATTTACGCGTAGGTGGTGTTATGTGACATTTATTTGGACAAAATATCACACAAAACCAAATTGTAAAATTAGTGCCTATTTTGATCAAAATGTGCTATTTTGTTCGTCCTACACGTTCTGTTTTTTCGTCATTCTATTTGGCGACTAAATTCGGTAAGTTGGTTGCAAGATGGTTGCACTTATGCCTACACATAGTCCTTCATGGGTTGTTGTCTTCATGCACAATCCCGTTTCAAAGGCATTTTGAGCGATTTTGAGAACTTATGATTCGCTCTCAGGTTGGTTGGGGTGCTAGAGGTCGTGTGTCCAAGCATTACCCAGCTTGCTTGTTGCTATCGGCGTCGAGAACCGCTTTTGCTTGAATTGCAGCCGCGAAGTCAAACTCGGTGTAA
>CAZXTS010000275.1:0-3562 GCA_964643745.1 uncultured Chloracidobacterium sp. | reverse complement strand
ATGCCGGCGCGGTGGATCATTTCGATGATCTCGGCTTTGGTCATTTTTACTTCTTTTCCAGATTCGACAGAGGATCTCACGGCTGAGTTCGCCGCGATCATCTACTTTATACCAACTCGCAATGCACTACTCGATTGCCTCGATCCGATCGGAGAAAACGGCGACAAGTTTATGACCTCTGTTAAGTTCAAGTACTTCTTCCCAAACGGAATTCAATGCTGTGAAAAATTCACGCATTCTCATGTTGCCGAGACGAATATGAATGACTTTTGGCGGTGGCACGTGAAAGATCACGCGGTTAGAGAAATCAGTGTCTTTAGAAATAATTGTCAGATCGTTTTGTTTTGCGTAATTCCATATCTGCGTGTCTGTCCATTCGTCGTCAATGTCTTTTTGGTGGATATAGTCGTCACCCTGCCATAGCGAAAAGTGATAGGGCAGATTTACATCGACTAGGAATCTTGGCATCGGATCAAATGGTTCGAATGACGTAATTTCTGTCCATCAGGGAACTGGCGAATTGAAGGCACGCAGCAATATCTTCTTTCTCGAGCGACGGATACTGATGTAGGATCTCTTCTACGGTCTCGCCCGCTCCCAAAAATTCCAAAACCGTTTGCACGGTTATTCTTTTCCCGCGAATAGTGGGCTTTCCGTTGCAAATGTCCTCGTTGATCGTGATCCTGTCGGTAATTGTATTCATAGAGATTACGCAGCAACGCGTTCGATTTTATTATACACGGTATCTCTTTTCACAGCCTCGAAGCCGGCGCTTTCGATCATTTCGATGATCTCTTGTTGGTCATTTTTACTTCGCCTTCGGCGGCGTAGGCGTGGGTGAGTTCGCGGGCGTCGGTTTTACCAGATCTCTGTGAGGTCGAGTTCGAATCCCGGGAGTATATCTTCGCCGGAAACTTTAGACGGATTATTGAGAATTTCTGGGACGCTGTTATAGCGGTATATGTGGACTATTTTGGTTTTTGTATCGATCAGCCAAGCGAGACGGACGCCATTCTCGATCCATTCTTCCATCTTTGTTTGAAGTCCGGAAAGGCTATCGGAATCCGAACGCAGTTCGACTACAAAGTCCGGAGCGATCGGCAGGAATTTTCGTCGTTCTTCTGCGGTGAATTGTTCAAGCCGTTCCTTTCTGATCCACGCAGCGTCGGGCGCTTTGGTCGAACCATCAGGCAAAATATAAGCTCCGTTTGATTCGGTCACTTTTCCCAAACCATTTCGTTTTGCCCATGCGGTAAGCTGAAACACGACCTCTACATTCTCTTCGCTCGATTCGAAACCAGTCGGCGGCATAATTATAACGTCTCCATCTTTGGTCAATTCCGCTCGAAGTTTTCGGTTTTTGGCACAGAACTCCCAGAACTCATCTTGGGTCACTCTTCGTCTTTGATTCTGAAAATCAAAATGAAGACGGACCGAAAGAGTGTCTTCCATAAACGGGATGGGAATAACTGTGTCTGCTGTTGCGATGTTCATACCTCTTTATACTCCAGCGCGTTCGACACGATTGTACACGGTGTCACGTTCGACGGCTTCGAAGCCGGCGCGCTCGATCATTTCGATGATCTCTTGTTTGGTCATTTTTACTTCGCCTTCGGCGGCGTAGGCGTGGGTGAGTTCGCCGCCGTCGAGAACGCTCGTTCTAAATTGCGAATTCATAGACCGGTGTCTCGATAATACGCTTCGGGCTTTCGTGTCCCCAGACGGTTTGCTGAAGTCGTTCGACCGTTGCGGGAGAGAAGAACTGCTCACCTGTTTCCTCGCAAACACGCGCCGGGACGTTCTCGACGATGATGAATTTTTCATTCATCTCCAACGTGTAAGTTACTTTCGCGTCTTTTAATGTTTCAACCTGCATTTTCTTGCTTCCTCACTCGGCGATCTATCCACAGATTTTCATCTGGCTCGTAAAGGGTGACGATTTTGATGATCGGACGCGACGGATAGCTGCATTGGATGTGCAATGGCCGCTCCTCGGTCGTCATTCCAAAGATCAAACAACTGGGGCCGTATTTGTCGTTCGGATAATCTTCAATGATCTCGCCCAGTCGCAAAGCATCGCGCACTTCCTGAACAGAGATGCCGCGCAAAATGCTCTGGTCAACTGCATGCTTTGAAAACTCGAAAAGATCGGCGGCAATTTTCTCTCGAATTTCGTAAATCATATTTATGCAGAAACCCGTTCCACGTGATTATACACCGAATTTTGTTGGTAGGGGCTGCTACTTCGTGAGGCACTTTCAGGGCTTCTTTTGGGATTTGCGGTACCTCTTGTCGAATAGGTGAGGAGCCCAAACCCATTTGTCTTATGCCAAAAGCCATTAAAACTCCTCTTCCAGTCTTCGCCACACGTCGAGGTATATATCCAAGTCGTGGCTGCAACTAGACAAAAGATCGGATCCCGCACTCGTCAATTCGACCCTTTTCCCTGCCGAACGAATAAGACCCTGTTCAATACAAAAGGACATCGCGCCTTGCATTTCTTTATGCGTCGGCACGGCATGATTGATTCCGTCGGCGAGTAGCGAAACGTCGGCCCATTTCGCCGGACTTTGCTCACTTGCTAAAGCCGTAGCATAAAAGATCCACGAATAGATTTGAGCATTCGTCATCGTTCTTTAAGCCGCGATCTTTCCCACGCGGTTATAGACCGTATCTCGTTCGACGGCTTCGAAACCCGCATGCTGGATCATTTCGATGATCTCTTGTTTGGTCATTTTTACTTCGCCTTCAGCGGCGTAGGCGTGGGTTAGTTCGCCGCCGTCGGTGATGGTGCCGTCGAGGTCGTTGGCGCCGAAGTGGAGGGCGGTCTGGGCGGTGGCTTTGCCGAGCATGACCCAGTAGGCCTTGATGTGGTCGAAATTGTCGAGCATCAGGCGCGAGACGGCGATGGTCTTGAGATTGTCGATCGCGTCGGGGCCGGGCAGGCTGTCGAGCGCGGTACCCCGCGGGTAGAACGCGAGCGGGATGAAGCACTGAAAGCCGCCGGTCTTATCCTGCTGTTCACGCAGTTTTATGAAATGGTCGATGCGGTCTTCGATAGACTCGATGTGGCCGTAGAGCATCGTGGCGTTGGTCTTGAGGCCGGCACTGTGGACTTTACCCGCAAGCTCAAGCCAGCGGTCGCCGTCGCATTTGTGATCGCAGATCCGCGAACGCGTAGGTTCGGCAAATATTTCAGCACCGCCACCCGGACACGAGTCCATTCCCGCGGCTTTCAGCTTTTCGATGACCTCTTCGTCGGACATCTTGTAAAAGCGGGCAAAGAAATCAAGCTCGACCATGGTCAGGGCTTTGAGATGCAGCTTGGGGAATTCACGCTTGAGCGATGAGAAAAGATCGGTGTAGTACTCAAAGGGCAGTTTGCTGTTCAAACCGCCAACGATGTGGAGTTCGGTCGCACCTTCGGCAACGGCGTTGCGTGCGATCTCGATGCCTTCCTCGATCGAATGCGTGTAGGCGTCGTCTTGGCGGGCACGCCGATAAAACCCGCAAAATTTGCAATCCGCAACGCAGATGTTGGTGTGGTTAAAGTGGCGGTTGA
>CAZXTS010000274.1:1887-3562 GCA_964643745.1 uncultured Chloracidobacterium sp. | reverse complement strand
GTTGCGTTCAGCGGCGGCAGTTGGGCTCTTCCCCAACTATGGCTGTTTTGGGTAGCTCCGATCCTGGGTGCATTGCTTGCCGGTTTCTTTTACCTGTGGCTCTCGGGCGAAGATGATACGCCCGCTGCGGCGGCAGCCGAACCGGTATCGGATGAAGATCACGCTGACGCTGACTAAGAGCAGTTGGCCGTTAACTTTGACAATTGGGAAAGACTGTCGGGCATTGTCCGCTGGCATCTTTCCCTTTCCGTTGCCTTCCGCAAATTGATGTTTAAAAGCCGTCTTATTTCTATTTGGAGACATAAATGGTCAAACAATATCAGAACTCATTTGCACTTCTTGTAGGCCTTTCGCTCATCATCACTGTTTCGCTCGGATGCGGTTCGATCTCGGAACGCTTGCGTGATTCGGCCGAGGCAATAAAAGAGGACGCCAAGCCGGGCGTGACCGAACCCCGAGGCACAACAGGGGCGACCAGTGACGACGGCAGTCTGACGGAAAAGACGAATCTTTATATTTCGAAATGTGTTAACAAATATTCGAATTCGGTAGTGAATTCTTATCAGCGTTACACTTCATGGCTCCGCGACCCGAAAGCGGGTCCGACCGGCAGCGAACGCCTTGTCTACGGACTCTATGAGATATCAGGCGACGGCGAAGATTGCGCTGCGGGAATTAAAGAAGCGAACGAAATGGAGCCGAAGATCCCCGCGGTGGAACAAGCAGGCGATAAATATGTCGGAGCTTTGAAAGAGGCGATCAAGCAGATCAACGCCATCTACCCATACTACAACCAGAACGACTATAAGGACGACAATTTCAAAAAAGGCAAAGAAGCAAATCAGGCATTGGTAGATGCCTTTGAAGCTTTCACTGCGGCAAACAAGGAATTTACGCTCGAGGTTGATAAGCTTGAGGACGACTTAGCCGCCAAACGGCTCGAACTCTACCGCGACGATCCGTCGAAAAAGTTTGCCTTCGCCGTGACCGATTTCAACATAAAGGCAAAGAAAGGCCTGGTCTATGCCTCGCGAACTCCTTACAAGGAATTGAGTGCTGAAACGCTGCAAAGCAATGCCGAAGAGATCGAAGCCGCAGCAGCTGCTATGAAAGAGGCCGGCACCGGAAATTCGATGGCATCGAGCTATTTTTCAGGAGCTGAGAATTATGTAAAAGCATACAAGGACCTTATGCGGCGTGTTCGCGACAAGAAACCGTTCAACTCAATGGAACAACGCTGGGTCGGCACCTCCGCCGGTTGGATGGTTGAAGGTTCGCCGGACAAGGTCGTCCACGAATATAATTCGCTGATCCGCTCACGAAGTTTGCTTAGGCTTTAGTTTTTGGTAGGCTATTTGTTGGCCGTGGAAAGGTGCAAGAGCGGTTGAATTGGCAGCATTGGAAATGCTGTGAACCTCAAAAGGGTTCCGTGGGTTCGAATCCCACCCTTTCCGCCATAAAATTTCAAATTAGAAATATCCAAAGTCTGGCAGGTCTCGCCCAATAAGACCTGCCGGACTTTTTTCATTGCCCGCTCCCGCGCGTGATCAAGGACGTCTGCCAATTTGGTTTTTGTATTTACCACATAGGAACATAGGACACATAGATTTTTTTATCCACAGATAAACACGGATAGACACAGATAGATCGAATTCTTATCTGAGTTCATCTGTGT
>CAZXTS010000274.1:0-1787 GCA_964643745.1 uncultured Chloracidobacterium sp. | reverse complement strand
AGATAAACACGGATAGACACAGATAGATCGAATTCTTATCTGAGTTCATCTGTGTGAATCTGTGGTTTTTTATTTTTTACCACATAGGAACATAGGACATATAGATATTCTTTAACCACAGATAAACACGGATAGACACAGATAGATCGAATTCTTATCTGAGTTCATCTGTGTTTATCTGTGGACGATAACTGTTCTTGCATTACCGCGGTGAATTCGTAAAAGCCTTTGCGGCCCGCGATCCATTCGGCACCCATAAGAGCACCGAGGGCAAAGCCTTCGCGGTTACGGGCGGCGTGTTCGATCAGGATGTGATCCGCCGGGCTGTCGAACCCAAGCCGATGCGTTCCCGGAATGTTGCCCGCACGCGTCGCAGCGATCTCGCCGATGGCGATGTGATCTTTGATCACGTCTTTTAGTTTTAGCGCCGTGCCGCTGGGCGCGTCTTTCTTTCGGGAATGATGCTGCTCTTCGATAAAGGCTTCGTATTCGGGAAAGCGTGCGAGGAGTTCGGCGGCGTATTCGGCAATGCGGAAAAATAGATTTACGCCGATGGAAAAATTCGCACCGTAGACCATTGCACCGTTTGCTTCGGCGACAAGCTTTTCGATCTCCGGCCGCTGATCGTTCCAACCCGTTGTCCCGACCACGATCGGCGTCTCCGCAAGCATGCACGCCTCAACATTGCGGCGAACCGCTTCGGCAACCGTGAAATCGATGGCAACTTCCGCCGCCCGAAGAGTTTCAGCAAGCTGCTCCGCCGGAAGATCGGCGTGCGATTCGTTCACGATGACCCTCACCGAATGCCCCCGCGTCCCGGCAAGCGAACCGATCAGCTTTCCCATCTGCCCGTATCCGATTAGTGCAATGTTCATAATTTAGGAAGTTTCGCACCACAGATTAACACCGATAGACACAGATATATGCTTTCGATCCGATCTGAGTTCATCCGTGTTTATCTGTGGTTCATTAACTCTTGAGTAATCGACGTACCAGATCAGCATAAAGACCGACGGCGGTTTCCAGATCTTTCTTCAGGACAAACTCGTTTTTTGTATGCGCGACGAGTATCGAGCCCGGGCCGAGCAGGAGCGGTTTGCCCCATTTCGGCATGTGCGGAATGTCGGTCGTGAACCGCACAACCTTTTGCGTAAACCCTTCAACCGGATGAAGCTTTACAGGTTCGCTGCACGAAAGAACTTCGATCTCGCCGCGGCCCCGGACGATGTTTTCAAGCGCCGTTTCGATCGGCTCGCGGTCGGTGGTAAGGCGAATAAGAAAACCGGCTTCGGCCCGCGGCGGGATGATGTTCAAGGCCAGCCCGCCGTTTATTTCGCCGATATTTACCGTGGTGTCGCCAAAGAAATCGTCGTTGGGAAACTTCGTGCGTCGGATGTCCTCAAGAATATCGAGCAGCTTTTCGATCGCCGAATCGCCCTGCTCCGGATACGCCGAATGCGCGGCCTTGCCGCTCGTTTTGATCTTCAGACGAAACGATCCCTTCGAACCGATCGCAAGATCGTTATCGGTCGGCTCGCCGTTGATCATGTATTCGCACTTCGCCGCCAGCGGATGCTCATTGACCGCCTTTGCGCCGGTGCTCGACCGCTCTTCCTCAACGGTATATAGCAGCCCGATGTCGCTTGTCCCTTCTTGCCGAAGCCGCTCCGCCGCCGTTATCTGTGCGGCGATAATTCCCTTCGCATCACACGCCCCGCGGCCGTAGATCTTTTCGTCATCTTCGGTCGGCGGAATGAACGGCGGAACCGTGTCCATGTGCGTGGACA
>CAZXTS010000273.1:0-3626 GCA_964643745.1 uncultured Chloracidobacterium sp. | reverse complement strand
GGCATCATTGCCTCAAGCACTTTTGGGTCGATCTGGGTCGTCGCGCTGTTGTCCAAATATATTCTTCGGAGCATATAAATAAGATTCTAACCCTTGTTTATTGTTGCTGAAACCCTGTGGATAAAGTAAATTGAAATGTTCAGCAAGTTTGTTGCATCAAAACAATTGCTTGTTGAAAAAGGGATATAAAAAATGGACTTCATGGATTTTACAACCCGCGAGATATTTAAGCGATATGCCAGCATTATCGTCGGCAAACCGATCTCGCCCGTATTTTTAAATATTTTGGTCACCAGCGTATGCGACATGCGCTGTACGCATTGCTTTTTTACCGACGAACTCGACGACCGTCCGCGTAAGAAGCTGCAGATGAAAGCCGATGAGATCGCAAAGATCTCGGAAACGCTCGGGGGTAATCTTGGTGTGCTAGTGCTTGCAGGCGGTGAACCGTTCACCCGCAAAGACTTGCCTGAGATCGTAAAGTCGTTCTATGAGAACAACAAACTCGATTCGGTGTATCTGATGTCCAATGGCCAGATCCATCAGCGCATTTTCCCGGATGTGACGCGAATTCTCGACGAATGCCCGAATCTGAACGTAACCGTCGCGCTCGGAATTGATGGGATGAAGGACGCTCACGAGAAGATCCGCCGCAAAGAGGGAAGCTGGGACAAGGCGATCCATACGGCACGAACGCTTCAACAGATGAAACGCGAGCAATATCCGCAGCTCGATATTCAGACGTGCACGTGCGTGATGCATTCGAACGAGGACACGATCTTTGACTGGTACGATTTTCTGAAATACGATCTCAAACCGGACAAGGTCAATATCAATTACATTCGTCCGCCGTCAGCCGATCCGAAAGAATTGGAATTCGACCACAAGCGCTATCAGCAGCTTTCACAGATGATCCTGGACGACACGAAGAACGCTGCACTTAAGAACAACTACGGCGGCAAATCGGGCTTCTTTAAGGCTGCGGTCGATCTATACATGCACGACCTGATCGCCAAGACGAAAGAAGAGAACAAAGCCCAGTTGAAATGTTACGCCGGAAGCGCCGGTGCGGTCATATATGACAACGGTGTGCTTTCATCATGCGAAAACAAGCCGGACGTACTGAACCTTCGCGATTACGATTGGAATTTTCAGGCCGCCTGGAAGACCGATATGATGAAGGAACGCCGGAAAGAGGCTGGCGCGGGATGCCATTGCACGCACGAGTCGAATTGCTACTATCCGTCGCTGCCGTTCAATCCGGGCCACTTGATCAAGATCAAAAAGCTCGAAGGACAAATGAAAAAGGCCGCAAAGGAAATGGGCTTTGCCGCCGCAAGGGAAGTTGCATTGAAAGTTTAAGTTTCGAATTCGGTGTGCAGCGGGTGTGAACCGCATGAGTGCGAGGTTGGTATTTGCTAAACATGAAGTCAGCGAGCGCGAAGGGATGCGTTACCCACCGGAGATATACCGGACAGCTCTTTAGGGGACTTTGCTCACGATCCGGCGAAGACAGTAACGCCGATACGCCGGTGATTAAATCCGAGAAATTGTGAGTGAGAGCGCCGCAAGTGGGTTGAAATCCCACCACACCGAAGATTAGATAGATGCAGCCCAACACACCAAAAATTCTTATCATTTCGTCTGACACGGGCGGCGGGCATCGCTCTGCCGCGCAGGTTTTGTCGAATGGCTTGCAGAAATTTTGGCAAGGCGAATCGGCGGTGGTCCGCATTGTGAAGGCAATCGAAGAATCGCACCACATTACTGATAAACTAGTCTGGCTTTACAACTGGATACTCCGGAATAGGCAGAGTTGGATGAAGTATCTGTATTGGGCAGTTAACAGATTTCGTCCCGAACAGCACGAATTCTTTATGCGGCGATGCATCGTTCCGCTAAAGGCATCGTTCGAAAAATGGTGTCCGCACATTGTTGTAAGCGTTCATCCGCTGACGCAGCATATATTTGCCAGGATCCTGCGAGAGCTTAATCTGCTGGGACAAATACCCCTTGTGACCGTCGTAACCGACCCGTGCTATGGCTTTTGGAAAGGCTGGGCCTGCGATGATGTTTCGCTTTATCTCGTCGCAAACGAAGATGCCCGTCAGCAGCTTATCGATTACGGTGTGTCCGAAAGCAAGATAAAGATCTCCGGCCTTCCCGTCGATCCCAAGTTTCACGAGGTCAGTGAATCCGTTGCTCAGGACGCCCGAAAGGCCTTTGGACTTGATCCTGAGAAATTCACGGTATTCGTAAATGCAGGCTGGATAGGCGGCGGGAATATCCCAAAGATCTTCAAGGAATTGGTTCGCGGCGAACTCGATATTCAGGCGATCTTCCTCGCAGGAAAGAACGAAGATCTTCGGCTCGAGGCTGAGAAGCTGGCAAAGAATGCAAAGTTTCCGGTGAAGGTGATCGGGTATTCTGACGAGATCGAAAAATTGATGCAGTCCGCAAACGTTATGGTCTCAAAGCTTGGCGGATTGACCACGTTCGAGGCTCTTGCATGCAGATTGCCCATTATTGCCGACTTGACCACTCCGCCTATGCCTCAGGAAGCGGGAACGGTCAAATTTTTGTCGAGGCGCGGTGCCGGCATTATGCTCGAACGGACGATCGACATCGTCCCGACGATCCGAGCCCTCGCCAACGACCCCGAGCGTTATTCTGCCCTTCGGGCGGCCACTGTCGGAGCCTCCGTTCCCGGTTCTACCGAATATATTATCCGCGAGATCGCGGCGCTTCTTCCGAAAGATGAGACCTTCGAAAAAGAGGCCGCGGCGGCGTAAGTTCATTCGCCGTCATTATTTTCCTATCTCAAACTTGTCAGTTCCACTTGTTTTATTTAACCTAACTTTTTGTATTTCCTAACTGGATCAGCCTGGAGAATCGAAATTGAGTCTTTTACTTGAAGGTAAACGTGCATTTGTATCCGGCGGCACCCGCGGCATCGGGGCCGCTTTGTGCGAAGTTTTTGCTCGCGAAGGTGCGGACGTTGCTTTTAACTACCACAGCAACGATGATCTCGCCGAAAATGTTAAATCCGTCATCGAAGGTTTTGGCCGAAAGGCTTTGGCATACAAGGTCTCCGTGACAGACCGCTTCGGGATGAAGCACATCGCGCGTGAGATACGCGAAGCGTGGGGTTCGATCGACATTCTCGTTAATAATGCCGCTGTTAATAAGCCCGATAATTTCGCGACGACAACCGACAAGAGCTGGGATTGGGTCGTCGATACTAATGTGAACAGCTTGTTTGCGGTCACGAAACCCTTCTATAAGCAGATGATCCGCGAGCGAGCCGGAACGATATTGAATATAACCAGCATCGGTGCTATTCGTGCTCTCCCGACCTCGGTCCACTATGCGACCTCAAAGGCGGCAATGATCGGTTTTACAAAGTGCCTTTCGCGTGAGGCGGCGAATTTTGGCATCACCGTAAATGCCATAGCGGCCGGTATCTTCGACACCGACCTAGGAAACACACTTCCCGAACACCTGCTCGCGGCCCACGAAAATTGGGTATCTCTCCGCCGACTGGGAGAACCCAAAGAACTCGCCGAGTTCGCCGCATTCATCGTCAGCCCGCGTAATTCTTATATGAACGGCGAGGTCATCACCGT
>CAZXTS010000272.1:0-3631 GCA_964643745.1 uncultured Chloracidobacterium sp. | reverse complement strand
TTTAACCGCATTAGGCGCCGCATATATGGCTGAAGGACTCCTCACCATAAAACGAACCACGGGTTGCTCAAGAACTAGCATCTGAGACAGTTCTGGACTACGTAGTCCGTATTCGGTAAAATTGATTCTTGTTGGTGATCAATCGTTGTGGCCAGACCGATACAATTTAACAAATCCGAAGTGCTAGACAAGGCTCTAGAGGTCTTCTGGGAAAAAGGCTACGAAGCGACTTCCCTATCCGATCTCATTGACGCAATGGCTCTGTCAAAAAGCAGCTTTTACAATACCTTCGACAGCAAGCATCAGATCTTCACAGAGGCGCTTCGTCGATACAACGAATGTATGACCTTCCCCCTCCGGCAGGCGCTTGACGACTCGCCATCCGGTCTAGAGTTTATCAGGGCTGTCTTTATCGAGATCATCGGTCCCGCAGAATCTTCGATGGGTCTGAAAGGTTGCTTTCTGATGAACACTGCATCCGAATTTGCACAGAATGATCCGGAGATCGGAAAGATCGTCGATCTAGGTTTGAGTCAAATAGAAAAAATATTTCTTTCGGCGATCACCAAGGCTCAGGCCCTTGGTGAGTTAAGCTCTGATAAAAAGCCTGAAGAACTCGCTATATTTCTCGTCAACAACATGAGCGGCTTGAAAACAATGGTCAAGGCGGGAATAAAACCAGATAGGCTTCGCAATATTGTAAGTACGATACTCCGAGTTATTGAATAACCAAAAATATTAAATCCTTGGAGCCGTTCTTGACATTCTGGACCGTGCAGTCCATTGCTATGTACTAACCGGTCCAGAACTATATAAATAGAGTTAGGGCCGAGTTAATACAAAGATCACAGGAGAACTAAAACTATGACATTGACAGTACATACAATTGATTCAGCACCGGAGAAATCCGCCCCTATCCTGGAAGAGGTGAAGTCCAAATTTGGGTTTGTACCAAATATGATGGGCGTTTTCGCCGAGTCGCCTGAGGCTTTGCAAGGATATCTAGCTCTTTCATCGCTTATTGATCAAACAGATCTCACGCCGACCGAGCGACAGATCATTCTGCTGGCAACAAGCCGGGCGAACGAATGCGAATATTGCATCGCAGCTCACACGACGATCTCGTCGATGCAAAACGTGCCGTCGGAAGTGGTTCAAGCGGTGCGTGATAACACCGCGATTCCCGACAGCAAACTCGAAGCTCTGCGTAAGTTCACAGAAGTGGTTGTTGAGAAGCGCGGAATTGTTTCGGATGAAGACAGGGACGCCTTTATTTCCGCTGGTTACAGCAAACGAAACATCCTTGATGTAATACTCGGGGTTTCGATGAAGACATTGTCGAACTACACGAATCACATTGCCGATACGCCGCTCGATGCCGCCTTCGAACCGGCCCGATGGAAGTCGGCGTCTGCCTAGTAGTTAAACATTCTGACTTTTCACCGAGGTCGCCAGGACTTGGCGGCCTCGGTTCTTCGGGTAGGCACATTGATCGCTTTCGACCCGTCCGGAATAAATGTCATCGAAAGAATGATTACTAATAATATAATGATCGAAACTATTTATACGTGGTTCTTTAGCCTTGGCGAAAACTATGGGGTCAATCCGCTGATCTTTGGTGCGATCTACGTCGGTGCGATCCCGTTCTTTTCGTTGTCGATCGGTTGGCTTATACGTAATTATAGAAAAGGAAGGTCGATAGCACTGCCTGCTCTTTCGGCAATGTTCTTCTTTATTTCGGCTTACATATATTTGATCTTTGCGGGAAAGAACGTTCCGATATGGGTATACGGGGCTGTCGTGTTGTTGATCGTTTTCGGCGCGTGGTCAACATTGAAAAAGATCCGAAAGCAATTGAGCGCCGCGGAGGAACCCGCAAAATGAATTGCGTCTACCGATAGCTGTGGCCTCTGTAAACAAGATTCCGATAAAAACAATGGCAGAACAATACGATCTTATCGTGATCGGTGGCGGGTCGGCAGGGCTTGTCGCGGCGGGCGGCTCGGCTATTCTCGGCGCTAAAGTGGCGTTGATTGAGAAAACGGCGCTTGGCGGCGACTGTCTCTACACGGGTTGCGTGCCGTCCAAGGCTTTGATCAAATCGGCTCGGTTCGCGCATGAGATGAGACAGGCTGGAACATACGGTTTCACGGCTATCGAACCCACGTTTTTGAAAGACTCATTTGTCTCGATCACGGGCCGGGTCCAGGACGTTATCAAAATTATCGAGCACCACGATTCGCCGGAGGTTTTCGAAGATATGGGCGTCGAGGTGGTTTTCGGCACACCGCGGTTTTTGAATGCGACGGAAATCGAGGTGGTTCTAAAAGGGAGCGGTGAAAAACGCGTAATGCGTGCAAAACGCTTTTGCATCTCGACCGGATCGCACCCTTTTGTACCGCCGATCGACGGACTCAACGAGACGGGGTTTATCACCAACGAAAACGTTTTTCATTTAACTGAATTACCAAGACGCCTCGTTGTTCTAGGCGGCGGCGCCATCGGCGTCGAGATGGGACAGTCGTTCGCGAGGTTCGGTTCTTCGGTGACGATCGTCGAGATGGGCGACCGGATCTTAGCAAAGGAAGATGCGGAAGTGTCCTACCTGATGCAGACGATCTTTGAGAGCGAGGGCGTAGACATCTTAACAAAACATAAGGCGGTTAAGGCGCACAAAAACGGAAATGGTGTGAAGGTGGTGACGGTTGAATCAAACGGCAATACGCGAGAGATCGAAGCGGATGAGATCTTAGTTGCAATCGGTCGGCGACCAAATATACACGGTTTAGAGCTCGAAAAAGCCGGCGTTGAGCACGAAGAAAGTCGCATTAAAACGAACGAATATCTACAAACCTCAGCCAAGCATATTTTCGCGGCCGGTGATGTCACCGCTCATTTTCAATTTACGCATATGGCAGATTACGAAGCACAGATCGTGATTCAAAATGCATTTGTGCCGTGGCCGTTCAAGAAGAAAACCGACTTTCGTGTCGTACCCTGGGCCACTTTCACTGATCCTGAAATCGGCCGCGTAGGAATGACGGAAGCCGAAGCAAAGAAAGAATTTGGGAAAGAGGGGATCAAAGTTTACAAGGTCACCTTCGAGGATAACGACCGTGCCCAAGCGGAAAGTTCAGTCGAAGGATTTGCAAAGGTCGTTACGCACAAAAAGGTAATTATCGGTGCGACGCTCGTCGGCTCGCATGCGGGTGAGCTGATTCATGAATTTGTATGGGCGGTAAAGCAACGCATGAAAATCACGGACCTGAACAAGATTATTCGCGTCTACCCGACGCTTGCGAAGATCACACAGGCGGTCAGCACAGAGGCGACACTTGAGGATCTGCGGTCGCCGTTCGTACAGAAGTGGTTCAAGCGATATTTGAAGATATGGCGATAAAACCGGCAATCCTGATTATGACAAAGGTGCCGCAGCCGGGCATCGTAAAAACGCGCCTGCGGCCGGTTCTTACCGATGAACAGTGTGCCGAGCTTTCGAGGTGTTTTCTTGCAGATACCGTCGCAAAAGCGTTGCGTGTCACGACGAAGGTTATTGTCGCATATTCGGCGATCGGCGATGAAGGTTTGATCCTTGACCTGTTGCCGGAATCAACGACCTGTATTAGACAGA
>CAZXTS010000271.1:0-3649 GCA_964643745.1 uncultured Chloracidobacterium sp. | reverse complement strand
GTTCTAAAAATCGCTTGAAGTTATGAACACCGCCATTTAATCTCGGCGATACTCCACCTTGATGTGGTGAGGCTTCCTTGGTCGCGATCGTGTCGCCGGCGATCATCGCAAACCTTATCGTCGTCGGAGTCGCACGTCGATTTGCAAGTTGGTATGGGAATCGGAAACTCATTCCATCATTCCACGAATTAGAAAGGATCGTAACACCGTCAGCCACCACGGAGGTCGGAATATGCGTAGCATTATCAAAAGGCCGGTAGTTATTGTAAGGCGTATTACCAGTTGCCGGTACGCTCGTCACGTGTGTCGCGTTCAAATTGCCCTTAACATAAACTCCGTTCTCTGACGCAAACGTTACACCACGGGTGTTGGATGAAGTTGTAGAATCGAATATTCCAGGCACCACCGTACCATTTACGAGCCGAACCCCACGACGAAAATACTTATGGTCATTGACAGCTGCTGCGTCGCCAAATACTGTCCGAGTTCGGTAAAGTTCGGCCTCACAGTCAAGAGAAGTAGCTAGATTGCATACTTTATTCTCAAGTGCCAGACTTCTATTTACGTCCTCGCCGAGGTCGAGAGTTGGAGTATTCCCATCAGCCTGGCCATAAACATCCTCCATGTCGAATTCGCCGTCGAAATCATAGTCGCCTCGACGGTCGGAAACATATATTACCCAACCACTGTTTTCCGGAACCGCACTATTTGTAAGGCCGTTTGGAAAGCGGCCGTTGAAGTCACCGCGGAAGAAACGCCGCAGATTTGCGACATCGATATCAACAAGGCTCATCGCCCCATTTGTAGCCATTCGCTGTGCTTGAGTAGGATCGTTTGATATATTCCCGAGCGTTCCAAATGCCCAGGTCGGATACAGCGTCGTCAAAGCCGGAGCCGCGGTAGGGTTTGTAAGTGCACGGTCCCAATAATTACCTTCTCGCATATCAAACAACTTGATCGGAAAAGGGACTATCGCAGGATTCGCTGCAGTGGTTGGCGAAACGGTTGCTGGAAAAACCGCCCTAAGCAAATGTCCTAAATTTTCAAGGCTCAAATTTGGATCGCCAGATGCTCCTGTGCAACCACTCGAACATCCATTGGCCACCTTTGCCGCGGTATCGACATTGGTGTAGCGAACCACAAGGCTTGAACCAGGATCCGTTGCATTGACCCGAAGAGTTGGTGAATGTCGAACTAGAGTACTATTTGTCCGAACTTGGGGACCCTCCATTACGAGCCGTTGAAGCTTGATTATGGAACGACTATCAGGATAGGTCGAAGGTGATTGCGATGATGTGGCCGTTAGGTTTGTGCTCGGCGAAGTGGGGGTTCCGTTGTTGGCCAACGTGCCCGTGTAACCCATTATGCAAATGCTATTGGCTGGCACTCCTGTACACGTGGCGCTCCCGCCCCATGCCATTGCGGGAACTTCTGTTACACCCAGGCTCAGAAAATCTTCGGTAATATCGACCGTAACGATCGAGTTATCACTCGGTTCGATCCGAACCGTCTCAACCTTTATCCAAACTTCGTTTCCATGATGGAAACGGCTGCCATTTAAGCGAGTGGCCTTATAGCCGTCGGTCATCGTGATCGGATCATATCCGCGAGAACGCTCTGAAACATCTGTCGCCGAAAGATTTGGTTCAATTCCTGCGTCGCCCGGCACCTTGTGGCCATCGAAACGGATCCCGCAACGTCCGGTAACTGCTGCTCCGGAACTTGTCGCACATCCGGGAAGTTTCGCTTTGCTGTCAGCCAAGCTGATGCGTATTCCTGGTTTATTCGCAAACCTTTCAGAACGCAGAATATCGTTGTCCGCACTAACGGTCGTAACGGGCACCGCCGCATCGCCGTCTGTCTCCATGTCGCCGCCGGATCCAATATCCGCTTCTTTTCCGCGTTTGATCATTTCGATTAGGTCAACACGCATAGAATCTTCGCCAACCTTCAGTGGAAGCTTCAATTCGGGAGCACGGGCTTGCAGGTTGCCGTCAAATACAGCGCTTGATGCTGTCCAGTTTGAATTCTCCCGGCTTTCGGGAAGATCGGGTTCAGAAGCAAAAATATTCGGAGTTCCGTTCAGAACACTACCGTTGTCACGATGCAATTGCCGGTTAACCCCAGCAGCGTCCTTTATAAAAGTATTGTTGTAATCGTCACCAGTGTTCCCATTTCGCCAAGTCTGCGTAATTATTTGTCCGGCGGCAGTTACGCGGGAATCAAAATAAACACCGTCCGGGCCTGGCGATAGGAAGAAGTGTCGGTTTGAATGAACGCGGCCTCCGAAACTGAATAGCGGCGGACGGTATAGTTCGAGATCGTCGTCGTAGAATATACCGAACTGAAAGATCGGGATCTGATTATTAAGAATGTTTCTTGTTAGCTGAACCTGCGTGCCTTGCGGGTCGGTTACAGTTGTTCGCAGTCGCCAGTTTCCGCGTATGGCAAATAGGCCCGCGAATGGCCCGCCCGGTAAAACTACGGTGCGCTCTTCGGCTGTCAACGGAATCTCGTCGAGTTCCGGCTCAACATCAAAATCGTTGAATCCCGGTATCGATGTGAATCGACTACCATCTCGCACGATCGCAAGATCAGCATCGGTTGGGCTAAGGCGACGTTCAAAAACCTTATTGAAGTTGTGCGTCATCACATCTAGGCTACCCTGAGCAGCGTAGAACGTTCTGCCCTCAGCCGCTTCGTTACCAACTGCGAATGCCTCCGCTGCGGTTCTGCTGGTAGCAAGAACGACAAAAAGGCTCACGAGCACTAATACAAACAGGGCGATCACCAAGGCCGACCCCTTCTCTGAAGTATTGGACGTACTCATCGATTCGTTATTCTTATTTCTCAATTCGTTTGCCATATCGTTTATCCATTCCACCTAGTTCGCGTCATACCCAAGATTTCTTGTGCTGAATGTCGAGGTCATTGAGATCCTGTAAGGTTCGTCGACCAACACGTTGGAATTACTGCGAACCAAGTTGGTGTTTCCTCGCACGCTTACCGTGAAGCGAATCTGACGAACTGCTTCAAGCCGAAGGATCTCTGGATTGTCGCTCACAGCGCCGTTGTCCATGATGTACTCGACCTGAAAATCTTCGACGTCATAAACGAGCGGCTCATCAATAAACGGTTCCGATGGTGCCGGCGGCGGCGAATTTGCGTATTCCCGACGCATCAGTACACCTTCCGGGGTCACGAAATATGTGACCATCAGCACACGCTGCATGCTTGCCGGCGTTGTTATATTGACCAATGATCCGCTTGCTCCGGTGAGGTTGAATCCTAAGATATCTCCGTTCGAGAACTGAACAGTATCGCCCCCACTAAGTCCGGTCGCTACCGCCAAAGTTGACCCCGTGTTTCCGGTAACCAGGTATAGATCATTTATCCGGCATGATGCATTCCCACCAGCAATTGGTACGATCTCGTCTATACCATCGATAGTTGTGGCCGCATTGATGCGAAGCGGCATTGAAACTTCTTCCTCGTCCGTTGGACCTACTAAATTGAAGGTCGGATCCTTGGAAAGAAAAGTAACCTGATCAGTTCTAACCGCAGGGTTGGGGTTCAGGTTATTTACGTTTACATTATTCCCGGCAATTATTGGCGGAACGTTATCTCGTGTGGTATCCGGATCTGGAGG
>CAZXTS010000270.1:0-3664 GCA_964643745.1 uncultured Chloracidobacterium sp. | reverse complement strand
CGAGGATCTCGAGCGAAGCGGAGTTCCTTTCGATCGCCCGAACGTTTCATCCGAATACTCCATATTCGCTGCCGCACGCGATGTTTACGATCGATCGGAAAGAGAACATCATTTATTTCGTTAACTCGCAGCGGTTTCGGTTCCACAAGGACTTTCTGCTCGGTACGTACCTTGTTCCTCGCGGATCCGATGTCTTTAATCCGATCTACATTGACGAAGACCGCAGATTTATCGTGGGCACGATCGCTTGGCAGCGAACGGTCGAAAAATACACCTGGGAGATCTGGGAAGGTGATATGGCGACCGCCGAGCACCTTAAGCTTGCAGATGAAATGATCAATTCCACCTTTTTCACAAAGGTCTTCTACAAACCCAATTCCTCGCGGCAGGAAGATGTCTCATTAAAGCTAAAACTGGGTCGGGTTTTAATAAGCGAGATAAATGCCGGGCAGGAATATCTTGCCTTGAATCCCGGAAAGGCGGTTGGCCGCGTTCACATAATCGATAAATTGGACGACACAGTAGAGATCGGCGACAACGAGATAATCATTTTGAACGAACTGCCGATGTCGTTGCCGCCGGTCCGCGGCATCATCGTTACAAAGCCTTCGTCGCCACTTTCTCACGTGAACATTCTCGCGAAGGGCTGGGGCATTCCAAATGTTTACATCAAGGATGCCGATAAGTTATTCCGCGACAAGCATTCGTTCGTTTGGGAACTGGATGCGTCAATGACCGAATACAAATGGCGTCCGCTTGATGACCTTGAAGAGCTGGCCGTTAAATTCGCTTCGCCTGACCAGCAGATAGCTCCAAGCGATCTTTCAGTGACAAAGTTGACCGGGCTTCGCGAAATGCGGGCGAAAGACAGCATACTTTTCGGAGCAAAGGCCGCAAATCTCGGCGAGGTGATCAATGCAAACATATCAGGCTTTACCGTGCCGGACGGATTTTCGATACCTTTCTACTGGTACGACAAATTCATGAAAGATCATGGCTTCGATGATGAGATCGAGGATTTGATGGACAATTACGACTTTGTTCATAATCCCCGGTTCCGCCGTCAGAAGCTCGAGGAATTCCGAAAGAAGATCCAGGCCGCAAAGATGGATCCGGCGCTCGAGCGCCAGATATTCGCCAAGTGGCGTACTCAGCTTGGGCTTCGGCCGGTATTCGTCCGAAGTTCGTCAAACGCCGAAGACCTTCCAAATTTTTCAGGCGCCGGGCTTTATTCGAGTGCGTTCAATGTCCGCACGCGTGCCGCTCTGATGAACGGCGTCAAGAAGGTCTGGGCCTCATTGTGGAATTTTGAGGCCTACGAGGCTCGCGTCCGCAATTATGTTGATCAGGATAAGGTGTATATGTCAGCCCTGATCCAGGTCGGGGTTGATATGCAGCGCGGCGGTGTAATGATCACCAAGGATCCTTTCGACCGCGAACGCACCGACACCATCTTCATCAGCACCGTATGCGGACATAATTCGAACGTCGTAAATAACAAGGGAATTCCTGAACAGCTGATCTATCGGCTGGATTCCGATGCGGTTTCTGTGATCACACTGTCCGATCAGACTAGTGCACTGCGTTTCAGTGCAGCGGGTGATATGCGGAAGATCGTCGACAAATGCGCGAACCCGCAGGGCCGGGTTATCACTGACTTGCAGGTGCGCACGCTTTCAAAGATCGCGATGCAGATCGAAAAGACTTTCGGCGGCGTTCCCCAAGACCTTGAATGGGGCATGATCGGGCAAAGGATCTATATTGTCCAGACACGACCCTTCCTTGACGGCAAGTAAGCTTGCGTTGAGGCTAACAACCGACAGATAATCGTCGTATGAAGTTTGTTGTTTTATTTTTGTGTGTTGCTATTTCATTCGGTTGTACGCAAGGAACGGCACCGTCGGCAACGAATGCTAGTGAACCGGTCCGTGCTGAAAAGCTCCAATCTACAACGGTGCATACGACCGAAGGCCAGGCGACGCCTCCGGCGGTTGATGAGAAAGCGGCCGCGGCGGCTGACGATGCAAAAGGCGGAAGGTTTTCCGCTAGCGGCAATCCTATAGACACGGAGAAGTTCGATAAGGCGATCGCTGATGCCGAAGCCGAATTGAAAAAGAAGGCGACCGACCCAAAGGCAAAGGAAACTGCTGTAAATGCATATTTCGAACGCGGCTTTGCTCTGACCGAGGCCCGGCAATACGCAGCGGCGTTGGCCGATTTTCGTAAGGCACTAAAGCTGGATCCGAACCACGAAGAATCGAAAAAGTGGGAGCAGCAGATCATCGGGATCTACAATATGATGAAAAAGGAGTATCCGAAACCTGGCGAAGAACCACCACCGCTTCCGTTCAAAAAAGAAGCCTGATCAGCTCGCCGGCACAGGTCAAGAGTAAAATTACCGGCTCGAAGATTTTGATTTCTCGGGCCGGTAAACTATTTTAAAGAGTTCGGTCTCGGAAGGGCTCTGAGACTCAGCAGTTAAAACAAATTTGTAAATATGGCTATTTCAGCAAACGATATCAGAAAAGGCATGGTGATCCTTCATGAAGGCGCACCTGTCAAGGTAATGGAATTTCATCATCACACGCCGGGAAACCTGCGGGCAATGGTCCAGGCTCGGCTTCGTAATCTGCTGACCGGAAACTCATTTGAGTTCCGTTTTCGATCAAACGACACGCTCGAACGTATTGTCCTCGATCAGCAGAAAATGGAATATCTTTATTCCGATGGTTCGCACCACCACTTCATGAACCAGGAAAACTTTGAACAGGTTTCGCTTACCGAAGAAGAACTCGGCGACGCCACACAATGGTTGATGCCCGGCCTTAAGATCGAAGTAGAATTCTATGATGGCACGCCGATCGGCGTTACGCTTCCGGCTTCAATGGAACTCACTGTTGCGACGACGGAGCCGCAATTGAAGGGAGCGACCGCTTCGAATTCGAATAAACCGGCAACGCTTGAAAATGGTGTCACGCTAATGGTTCCGCCGTTCATTGCCGAAGGCGAAAAGATCCGTGTAAATCCGTCCGAAGCAAAGTACATGGAACGCGTAAAGTAGGATTTCTGTCCAACGTCACTGGGTCCAAAGTCCAAAGTTTCTTCGAGACTTTGGACGTCGGACTTTGGGCTATGTATTTGATCTACAGTATTCTCTTAACGATCGGCTTTCTGCTGATGTCGCCGCTTTTTCTTTTGCGGCGTGAGAAATATGCTTCCGGTTTCAAACAACGGCTCGGAAATTATCCCGAATTGAGGCACGACCCCCGTAAGGTGATCTGGCTCCATTGTGTTTCGGTCGGCGAGGTGAACGCCGCCCGCCCATTAGTTGACCAACTCCTTTCCGCATTTCCCGATCACCGCATTATTATTTCCACCACAACAAGAACCGGACAGGAACTGGCAAGTAAAATATTTGAGCAAAAGGCCGATGCGGTTTTCTATTTTCCTTTCGATTGGAAGTTCTCCGTCCGCAAAGCATTAAAAAATTTCAAACCGTCGATGGTTCTCCTAATGGAAACCGAGATCTGGCCGCGCTTCATTCGGGAATCCAAGCGTTCGGGTGCACACGTCGCCATCGTAAATGGGCGTCTTTCCGAAAGGTCTTTTCGTCGCTATTCAAAGATACGCTTCTTTTTGAAGACTGTGCTTTCGGATATCGATC
>CAZXTS010000269.1:0-3739 GCA_964643745.1 uncultured Chloracidobacterium sp. | reverse complement strand
GGGATAAACGGACGCCCCTCAAACCTTCGCGATGAAGTGACGATGGCTGATTCAACCCGCACGATTCTTCCGTGTTTCTTCAATCTTCCGACAAATTCCTGATCTTCAAACAACGGCAAAGGCTTGAAACCGCCCGCCTGGTCATATGCTGCGCGTCGAATGAAGATACCAGAGTCGCCATAGAGCAAACCAATGTACCGGATCTTGTCGTAGAACCGCGTCATAAATGCGGCCGCACGACTGTCTCCGTCAAATCTCAGGGCGAAATTACCGCCCACGACGCTGTCGTCTGAAAGGGCTTTGTGGATCTGATCGATCGCGTCTGATGCAGGGATCGAGTCGGCATGGAGAAACCATAGGACACTGCCAGTCGCCGCCATAGCGCCGGCGTGCATTTGAATTCCGCGTCCACGTTCTGCGGTTACAACAGTTGCTCCGAGTTGCTTTGAGATATCAAGGGTTTCGTCAGTGCTTCCGCCATCCGCAACAATAATTTCAAACGAGCCGTCGAGGCGGCTAAGCTCAGCCAGCGTCCGCCCGATCTCGGTCGCTTCGTTAAGCGTCGGAATTATAATCGAGATCTCGACACTCATTCTGTCTTGCTGGCTGGCGGCAATTCCCAACTCGGCCGCTGCTCGACAAACGGCATTTTGAGAAGCGGTATTAGTTCCACATCCTGCGGCCGTCGAAACGCGGGAACGCCGATCTTGACGCCATCATGTTCGCTAATGTCGCGAAACGTTCCATGCAGCCGGTCCCAAACTGAGAGCCCGCTCGACCAGTTTGAGTCGGTCTCGGCCCGTACGACCGAGTGATGAATTCCATGAAGCCGAGGGGTAACGAGAAGCTTGCTCAAAACGCGTTCGACAGGTTTGGGCAGTTCGATATTGGAATGGTGAAAGACGACCAGGGGAAGAAGAATATTCTGCCACGCTCGTAATGAAGCTGGAGATACGCCGATCACGATGATCTGGGCAGCCCGCCATGCGACGGAAATGATCAACTCACCGAAATGAAATCGAAGTGCGGTAGTCGTGTCCAGATCGAGATCGGCATGATGCACGACGTGAAAACGCCAAAGAACCGGAATCCGATGCGTGAGGTAATGCCAGAGATAAAGCGTGTAATCAAGGAGCAGGACCGCGGCGATTCGCTCAAACCATTTCGGCAGCCGCGCGACTTTGAGCAAGCCGATGCCTCGCTTTTCGACAAGCTCCGCCGCCTTCGCGGCCACAGGCTGCTCGACCAGATAAACGGCAACGGCCGCCGTCGCTGCGACCGCAAGATTGCGCCCGACCCGACTCGCCCCTGACTCAACTGCACCCCGAAGAGGCCGTCGTCGCTCAAGCACAAAGAGAGCCCCAAACGCCCCGACAGCAACCGGAACCGCAAGTCCTCTAATGATCCGGCCAATGTTCATAACTGCTCTGCCAGGCGGATAACATCTAGCATATATCAAGAACTTATCACGTATTGTCAGACTTATAAAAGTAAGTTAAATTCAGCCTAAAGTTACTCCCGCCACCCCGTCGCACAAGTCTATCCGCGAGATTGATTGCGGGGTCGATCCGCGAGATTATGAATTAGACGCACGAAACGGAAAAGGCAAATGTTGAGACGCTTTTTGACGAAGGTGAGTGTGAGCAAAACCGCGTGAGCCGTCACCCACGGCATCGCGGGCCGTGCTCAGCACCAATGCTCCAACAGTAAGCCGCAGATACGATGCAACTACTAAACTCGACTCGCCGAAGATGCTGGCAGTTCGAATCAACTGCAAATGTCGTCAGGCAGCATGTTTTCCCTCCGTTCCCACAGCCTCTACTACTAAATAAAATGAAAAAAGAAGACAAAACCAAAACCAAGAAAAGATCATTTACACGAAAGATTTGACACTACCCTGCTGCGTAATACCCGCCGTTCCCCCGGATATTACAACAAACTAATCGAGTTTCCGCGCTAATCGATGAAATCGCGTAAGAACGTTTGGATCGGGATACAATGAAGTGGTCGCCGTTTCCTTCCCGTCGTAATCCATAATCGAAAGCACATACCGGATACTCTCAAGTCTCGCTTTTTTCTTATCATTCGCACGAACGATCATCCACGGACTGAAAGTCGTGTGGGTACGGCTAAACATCTTCTCCTTGAACATCGTGTAGCGATCCCACATTCCCTGTGCTTCCTGATCGATCGGGCTCAGTTTCCACTGCTTCAATGGATTGATCTGTCGCGCCGAAAACCGCGATTGCTGTTCATTTTTTGAAATCGAAAACCAAAACTTGATGACCGTGATGCCGTCTTCGTAAAGCATATGTTCAAACTCGGTCACCTGCTGCATAAAACGCTCATACTCCCCAGTTCCGCAAAACCCCATCACGGGTTCAACAACAGCGCGGTTGTACCAGCTGCGGTCAAAGAAAACGATCTCGCCTCGGTTTGGAAGCTGCCGGACGTAACGCTGGAAATACCATTGTCCTATCTCCTCTTCCGTCGGCTTCGGCAGCGCCACAACGCGCATGGCTCGAGGATTAAGATGCTCGATAAACCGCCTGATCGTTCCGCCCTTACCGGCCGCGTCACGGCCTTCAAACACAATGGCAACACGTTGTTTCGTCTCTTGAACCCACCTTTGAAGCTTGACCAGTTCGATCTGCAATTTCTCCAGCTCTTCCTCGTAATTCAGGTTGCGTTCCGCATTCCTGATCTTGATTCCCTTCGAATTCAACAGTCGTATCAATGGGCGGACAGAACGAACGTTTTTGAAATCCGACGCCGTCAGAACCGCCTCAAGTTCCGCAGTCGTGAACTTCACACCGTCGGGAACAACAACGTCGATTGTCTCCGCAACATCGGCAGTTTTCTGAACAACCGGATTTGTCGCCGACTTTGGCCGAACAACAACGCGCGAAGTCTTCGCTTTGACCGCTGGGTCTTCTGCCAGCATCCTTTTTGGTCTGCCGACCTGCGGAGACCTCGCCGCTTCCGTTGCTCCCTCTGCCTGCACCTTTCTCGGCCTGCCCACCCGACGCTTTACTGTCCCATCGCCATTTTCATTCGTCGCGGCTGCGGCTTCCGTTGTCTCTTCGATTGCGGTTATTTTTGCCATCTCTTTCTCCTGATTATTGTTTTTCATCTAAAAACCTCAGTTTACACCTCTCACGAGACTCATTTCAAGTATAATATTAATGGTATTCATTTATTTTGATTTGATACGTTAGCGTACCTAATATATTGAAGGCACAGAATTTAGCTCGAATCCGCCTAAAGTGTTATCAATCCTTGGTTATCAGGCCGAGCTACTTACCTTTAGTGCGAGGGCCGTGACAAATTCAAATAAGAGGATTTCATTTACAAAAAACGGCGGAAAACGGGGTCGGGCCTGCGATGTTGCGATTCTTGGGGTTGGGCGATGTTATTTATTGTCATGGCACGCAAACGGAGAGTTGAGGTTGAGGGCGGGCTTTATCATGTGATCAGACGCGGGGTATTGGGGCGTCACTTGTACAAATGTCAGACGTGCTCGGCATCAATGCTTCGACCGTAAGTCAAAGGCACGATGCCGCTAAACATCGCCTCGCTGTCGGTGATTCTATGTCTGAAACAGTGGCAAATGTCGTAAGATAGTATGAACCGAACAACTTTTAGTGAGATTTGCAATAATGGAATTCTGACTCCCGTTTGATTGGCAAACAGAGGCAACAACAGGAAAAGAGCCAGGAGAGGGGCTGATCACTTTATT
>CAZXTS010000268.1:0-3753 GCA_964643745.1 uncultured Chloracidobacterium sp. | reverse complement strand
CAAAAACGCCAGAGCTTTGACGATGCGATGACGTTCTTTCGCGTTGACGATCCGGCGGTAAAACGTGAACTTTGGCAATCGGTCAAGAACGGCCGAGGGGTCGAACCGGATCAGATCCGGCGTCACGTGAAACGCGTTACGCAGGCAAAGCTGACAGTTGCCGAACAAAAGCTGCTCGAATTGCTGGTTTATGATGGTGAGCTTCAGGACAAGGTGCTGCCGATCCTTGAGGAAACGGACTTTGAGAATCTGGCATCGGCACAGCTTTTCAGGGCACTTTATTCGATCCACGAACAAGGCGCTGAATTATCGATCGAAAAAGCCCGCGAATTTATCGAGGATGATGAGTTTCTGGAAGATTTCGTGCCACTGCTGTTCATGACCGAGCCGAAGCGGGCTTCAGGCGAGGTGATCGACGAGGTGTTCCATCAGGCCGAAAACTGCATTTTTTCGCTCAGATCGATGGCGATTTCGAACCGTATTATGGAGATATCACAGGAACTGATCGCCGCCGAACAAGCGGGCAATAAGGCAATGATCGAGCAATTGGTCAATGAACAGCTTGATCTTGCCCGGATGAACCACGACCTGCTTAGTAAAATTCGAGACATCTGATATACTTTACGGTTTAAACGGCTTTGATGGTTCGGAAACATTTCCGGCTCAAAAAGCGTTTATAAGTGTGATAGTAACCAACGATTTGCCGGATCATTTAATCCAAATCGTTTATTAAATATGCCCGATTACGACGAAAAAGAAGACCTGATGGACCGCTTGCTGGCCCTCGGTAAACGTAAGAAATTCCTTAGCTTAGACGAACTGCACAAAGAGATCCCGGAGAATATGATGTCGCCGGACGATCTTGAGGACGTGCTCGAACGGCTGGAGGGTGCGAATATCTCCGTCGCTGAAACCGATGCTCGGCTGCTTGAGCGAGCGTCGAATATCGTGCTTGATGAAGAGCAGGACGAGGAAGTTGACGAGGACGATCTCGATTTGGACCTTTCTGCTGGTGTTCTGGATAAATCTAACGACCCGGTCCGCCTCTATCTGCGTGAAATGGGTGTCGTGCCGCTTTTAACTCGCGAGGGCGAGGTCATCATCGCAAAACGCATCGAACGCGGACAGATGAAGACCCGAAAGGCGATAACTCGTTCACCGATCGCGGTTGAACGGCTGATACAGATCGGCAGCGACCTGGAGATCGGACGAGCCTCGATCAGAGAAACCGTAGCGTTTGCCGAACAGACGGAGGTTTCTTTAGAAGAAGACAAGGCCGAAGAGTATCTGCGTTGGACACTTGAAGGCATCGGAAATATCAAGCAGAATTTCGCCGCCGCGAAAAAGGTTTGGACCGCAACACGTAAAGAGATCGAGGCCACAACCGGAAAGGGTGCAAAAAAACCCGGCAAGAAGCTTTTACGTTTGCGACGCCAAAGCGGCAAGGCCCGGATCGAACTTTCGCATGAGATCAAGAATCTGAACCTTACGGAACATTCGCATCAGGTTCTGATCGCGGCTATCCGCAGGGTTGTTGAAGAGTTAAGGAAGCTTGAGCGGTCGGTAAAAACGCTTGAGACCAAAGCATCGAAGAAAGTAGGGTTAAGCGAAAAGCGTGAACTGAATGCAAAGATCCGGGCAGGAAAGGCCCAGATCGCGGAGTATGAGGAAAGGTATTTTCTCAATCCGACCGAGGTCAAGCGATGCTATCAAACGATCAGCGTCGGCGAATATGAGACGAATCAGGCGAAACGTGAACTTGTTGAAGCCAACCTTCGCCTTGTAGTTTCGATCGCCAAGAAATATACGAACCGCGGATTGCAGTTCCTTGATCTTATCCAGGAAGGCAACATCGGACTGATGAAAGCGGTCGATAAGTTCGAGTGGCGTCGCGGATACAAATTCTCGACCTATGCAACGTGGTGGATTAGGCAGGCGATCACGCGTGCCATCGCCGACCAGGCGCGGACGATCCGCATTCCGGTGCATATGATCGAGACCATCAACAAGCTGATCCGCACATCGCGTTTGCTTGTGCAGGAACTTGGACGCGAACCTTCATCGGAAGAGATCGCAAAGCGAATGGACATTCCTGTTTCCAAGGTCCGAAAGGTACTAAAGATCGCACAGGAACCGATCTCGCTGGAAACGCCGATCGGCGAAGAAGAAGACTCGCATCTCGGAGATTTTATCGAAGACCGTTCGATATTGAATCCGGCGGAATCGGTGACGTTCTCCAATCTGCGTGAGATCACCGACGAGGTTCTCGCAACCCTTACGCCGCGTGAGGAAAAGGTTATCAAGATGCGTTTTGGGCTTGGAAATACGGGTTCAGAGCACACGCTCGAAGAGGTCGGCCAGCATTTTGCCGTCACCAGAGAGCGTATTCGACAGATCGAAGCAAAAGCTCTCAGAAAGCTTCGGCATCCATCGCGGTCGCGTCGCTTAAAGGCGTTTCTCGAAGGGAAAGCTTAAGAGCCTAGAAAGAAAAAGATAGAGGCAGTCGAATTCAGCTGCCTTTTCCATTTGTCTTCTTGCTGATGCTCTTATCGATGATATTATCACTCCGGCTGAGCTAAATCGGGGCCGGTGCCTTTTTTATTTAGATTCAAAAGGCCAAATTTCGGGGTATACATCGATCCATTGAGAGTTCAAAACATCCTCACTGCTATCGTACTTGGGAGCCGACTTTTGTCGAATGCGATCCGGAACTTTGATAGTTAGATTGTCCCCTTCCACCCATCTACCAGTATTCAGCACAGTCAAGTCGCCGTGACGTTCTCCTTCCATTGACGCTTGTGGCCACAAGTCTATATAAGGCTCTCCAATCGCTATAGCATGACCAAGTTCGCTGGGCACACCCCGCCAAAAACACGAGCGGATCGGATGCTCTTCTGACTTATGGTCCACGCCATAGGTCCCGCCCATACGCACGTATCCTTTTAGAGTCCGGACATCTGAGTAGAATGGGCTAAGGTTCCGACAACCTGTAGCCCAGAAATGCCCAAGTTGTTCCTGCCATCCTGGTTGCTGAATCACCGAGACCTCAATTGCGATCGAGACACGGTTTGAACGAAAGCCATTCCAGGGATGGAATCTCTCCTTAGTACAAGAAAAGCCAAGGCCAAGGACCGGTCGGGTGGTATATAGAACTGGTGAATCGTCAAGATTTTCATACAAGAAGGTCAATAAGTGCTCACGTCCGTGATCGGCGAGCACGTATTGAGGAGGTTCATATAGACCGTAACGACGGGGCAACGCCTCGGGGAGCAACGTCTCGCAAAGATGCAAAAATCCCTCAATGCCGTCGCGTGTGAAAATTTGACCATTAAGAAACCAAAACCCAAGTTCAATAATTGAAAATCTTTCGTCACGAGCCTGAGGGATAAATCGCTTTACACCTCGAGGAGTTATCAACTCGTCAGTTTGAGGGTCGTACACAAGCCCATGACTTGCCTTCGCCACTGCACTGGCAATTTTAAACAGAGTCTTTTTCGCTGTATTAGATGCGTCGAATGGTTGAAGATTCAATTCCGTGAAATATCTTATCCCAGGAAGAGTGGACGCAACGTCTAACGGAGTGTCTTCCCGAAGCATTAGACCGATGGTTCCACGGTTATTTGCCAATCGCGCATTACCACAGACAGTGAATCCTCAGATTTGGTCCAGCGAAAACCGCGTGGTGAGTAGCGTTCAACTGAGGGGCGTTCTACGGACCAGATTTGAACGTCGTAGCTCATAGTTGTTTCTGCG
>CAZXTS010000267.1:0-3770 GCA_964643745.1 uncultured Chloracidobacterium sp. | reverse complement strand
CGGCAACTTAGACAAATACAATCTGGAATCGAAGGAAGGCCGCTCTGCACTGAACGTTGTCCTGACCGGGATCATGCGCGGCACTGAAGTTCCGGGTCTTGATGATCCCAAACAGGCACTGCGGGATATGGGGCTTGTAAGGACAGTTGACAGGCGTGAAGAAATTCCGGATCAGGAAAAGACCAACATCCCGCGCTTCTTGAACCGTTTGCTTTCGCTTGAGGTAGATCGCCAAAACGCCTTATTCGATCATTTCTATTCGACGTTTGTCGAGACGATCGAATACCTCAAACAAAAGGGCAAACTGGATGACGGGATGGAGGACCTGAAAGCGGCGTCGGTCGAGATCGCCGAAACACCGCAGATAATGCACGCGGATGCACTTACGGGAGCGAAAACCGTTTACTACAAACTGAACCTAAAGGTTGCATCGACTCCGGCAAGGTTCAGCGAGCTTTCCGCAAGCGATCAGTACCAGTTCTTTCAGCACCGAAGGGACGGCTCGTTTGTGGCCGTTCGCCGAACGCTTTCTCATACCGATCCAGAGACAGGCGAGAGATATCAGATGTACTCGATCTCAAAGCCTACTGGAAGGAACACGTCTTATGTTCGGGAAAGCGAACTTAATCAAAAATATCGTGTCGTGGCGAAGAGCCGTGCAGAAACCTGGTGGCTCAACGAAGAAGCAAAGATACCGCCGTTCGAGCAAAGAACGGTTCATCTGCTCAGCGGAGCCTTGCTGCCAATATGGAAATATTTGAAGACGCATAGTAAAGATGCTCTGAACATTGTCAGGACAACGACCGACGACGGGACGCGTCTTGTCGGCGTCAGTATCGTATCCGAATGGATCGGGGAAATAAGACGGCATTTCGGGCTACGATCCGAGGTTCCGACAACTGCGGCGGAGATATTGCGTGTAGTTGACTTCGAGAATAACACCCTAAATCTGACCGGCGACATCAGGATTCGAACGACTCGATTCCAGGGGGAACTTCTAACCGAGGTGTGTCCCTCGACATTTGAGCAGATTCGCGAGCTTCGCGGTATGGGACTCGTCAATATCGTCCAGCACGGAAAGCAGCGGTTCTTTCTTCCTGAATCGTCTCCGCATATTTGTCTTGAAACGATCCTTGCATTGTATCCCCCGGAGTCAACAGATATCAGTTTTCTGCCGGAATTGCAGGGTGAGTTTGCCGCCTTTGAGAAAGAAAAGCCGGCAGAGCTTCCCGGATGGTTGTTCGAGCCTGGAGAAACTGCGGTTCGCGAGCTATCGGTCGTACGGGCGTTGACCGAGTGAGCATCCCGTGTGCATAAATTCTGACGGCCTAAGCGGTTTTGTTGGTCCTCAGCAATGCTATTTGTCGTAAACCCGGCAAAGGCTGGAACCAACAGGCGTTCATCGCCACATGGCGAACTCAACGATCCCCCTCCGTTGCGATCCGCAACTACCTGGTTTTCATTTGCAGTGACCTTTCCATATGCTCCAGGGTCAGGGCACTCTGCCTGAACAAACTGGCGATCAACTCAAGGACGGTATTGCCGCTAAAGGACCTTCGGCCGGAAGAGTGCACCGGCATTCCTTCAAAAAATCGAAAAAATAACGTTTTCAAAAAGTAACCTCTCCGACTAATGGGGGTTTTTACTTATGTAGATCAAATATCGAAATCGGAATCCGGCTTTTCCAAAATGAAAAGTCAACGGAAATCACCGAAAAGTCTGTTTATGTACGGCAATTAAAAGAACGGATCGAAGTTTTTACTGAGGAGAATCTACCATATGCAGGATCAGAATGCCTTTGCCACCCCCGATCCAGGATCGTCGATCCTGGAGGAAAAGATAGCCTTATATGCTCGAGTTCCGCATTACGTGCTTATAACGGGTGAGAGAGGGACGGGAAAGACCACTATTGCCCGGAGGCTTCACGAGCAAGGCCCTAGATCAACACGCGAGTTCGTAAGCGTTAATTGCGCCAGTTTTTCCTCGGAACTTCTCGAATCGGAATTGTTCGGTTATGAGAAAGGTGCGTTTACGGGGGCCGCTTCAGCTAAGGCCGGCCTCTTTGAGACATCAGGCGGTGGAACCCTGTTTCTTGACGAGATCGGCGAACTAACGCTTTCTCTTCAGGCAAAGCTTCTAAAGGCGGTGGAAGAAAAACGGATAAGAAGAGTTGGCGGCACCTACGAGCGGGTGATAGATGTTCGTATCGTAGCCGCCACATCGCGAGATCTGAAGGCGATGGTTCGTGACGGATCGTTCCGCCCCGACCTCTTCGACCGTCTTAATATTCTCCAGCTTGAGACGATCCCGCTTCGTTGCCAAAAGGAAAAGATCCGCCAATTATTCCTCCGTCAGATGGAAGACGAGCGATCTGCTGTCGGGAGGGACGTGCCGTTTATGGTAGAGGAGACTGCATTATGCGAGATCGAGCAGAGCGAATGGAAAGGCAACTATCGCGAATTACGCAATTTTGCGACGCGGCTTGCAGTAGAATCCCTGGACTCTCCGTATATCACTCTCAACATAGTTCGAAACTTACTTCGTTCAATATCGTTATCGGATGAAGGAACCCGGTTCATGTCAACGCCAACAGCTTCGAATGCTAATGACGATTCGCCTGATATTGTCGAGAATCGGCAATACCTGGTAACTGTAAGCCTCGACCCCGAAAATGATGATCTTGACAGCGTTTACATTAAAGCTGCGGCTACATTTATTGAACATGCGCTGGAGCGAACGAATGGCAATCTGCGGCGGGCCGCTCGGTCAATGGGAACGACGCATTCAACTCTCTCGCGAATTCTTAAGAAACATAGCGAACGTAAGGCAAATAGCTTCCAAGTAATGCAATCCGGAACATCCATTCTTTCAAAAGCGGCCTGTCAACGATAAGTAAATTCTTGATTCGTTTTAGAAATGAACCAAGTGTCGTCGGAGTTTTGCCGTGCAAAGATGTGCAAGATTCGCCGAGAACATTGTAAGAGAATGTTCTCAACTTCGCGCAGTTGACTAGCAAATATCTCTTTCGATGTCACCGACCAATTCGCCGAACGGCTTACAAAGTCGAACGAGCATATCAGTTCTAAGACATCAAGTTCCAACGCTCTTGCGCTCACTCCCATGCTTTCGGCCACAATCTCAGAGCAGAAGAAATGTGCACTTTTTGGTGACCTTTTTCCAATCAAATGGGCGACCTCGCTGGCGAGTTTCTATCGTCGGTGGACTTCGTCGAGCACACCTCAAAATCCTGCGCGGGACAGTGCGAGAGTCCTTCCTGCCTACTTCCGCCAACCTGGAAGCCTCCGGCCCTTATGTTATTCATAGGAGGATCAGTCTGAACATCACCTCACACCTGTTGTTTGAAGAGAGCCTTGTACTGAAGGCAGCATTCCTCCTTACGGTTGGAGTTTTGGTCACCACGGCGGACTTTGTCAATCGCCGTTTATGCCGAGAATGCGAGGCATGTTAATCGCAACGGTATAAAGTGCTGACCGTTCGTTCGTGATTTGGACTCACTGATTCCCTCCTCCAGTCTCTTCGTTAAAAACCTGTTGCTGCTTTCCGGCGGTTCGATAGACTCGCCTATTAAGTAAAAATTCGTCTAGCGACCGGAATCTCGGATGAATGGGAGAAATGTATGCTAAAGGCTGTAGAACTGTCTAAAAATTACAATGGAAATGTCGCACTTGATTCTTTGAACTTAAACATCGAAGCGGGCGAGATCTATTGCTTGCTTGGTGCTAATGGAGCGGGAAAAACAACGACGATCA
>CAZXTS010000266.1:0-3778 GCA_964643745.1 uncultured Chloracidobacterium sp. | reverse complement strand
CCGCGACGTCCATTCCTTTGGTAACTTTTCCGAAGGCCGCAAACGAACCGTCGAGGTGCGGGGCATCGCTGACAAGAATGAAAAAGTTCGTGGTCGCGGTATTTGCTTCCTCACCGCGTGCCATTGAAAGAATGCCGCGTTCGTGAAGAACTTTGTTTGGCTCATCTGGCAGCTTGCGATTTCCGCGTGTACCAAGTTCGAAATTTACGCCGCCTTCGCGCGTCCAGAAGTTCCCGCCCTGTATCACAAAGTTCGGCACCACACGGCTGAACGTGGTCGTGTCCAAATATCCCAAAGAAACGATATTTAGAAAGCTGCGAACAGATTCGGGGGCGTGCTCAGGAAAAAGCTCGATCTCGATGATTCCCGCTTCCGTATCAAGCGAAACACATTTCGACGCCATCGTCTTTACGTCAACACCATCAAACGGTTCGGCCTTTGCGACTTTTTCAGCAGGCCGCGCGTTTGCCTTTGGCGGTTCAGTGATCGGCGATTGTTGGGAAAATAAGCTACCCGCAAAACACCCCAAAAACACGAAAATAAGAATTGATCTTGCCTTCATTGTTCTTTGATTTTCTGCTAAACCGGATCGGGTGTAAAGTGTAAGCAGATCCATTCAGGTTACACGCTCAATTATGAAGATCAAGATACTGTTCCTCGTCCTGTTAATTTCAACATCGATCGTTTATGCCCAGCGTGAGCTCGGCGTTCGCCCGACCGAGACCGGCGGACCCTTGATGTTCGAGCAGGCCGCCTTTGATGTCCATGCGTACGACGTTTCGGTTAAGGTCGATCCCGCAAACAAGTCGATCTCCGGCACGACGGCAATGACGGCGAAGGTCGTTATCCCGACCAACGTTATCGTTCTTAATCTGGACGATGCATTCAAGATCGAAAAGGTTTATGGCGACGTCCGCGGCAAACAAGGCGAACTTCGCTATTCGCACAAGGACGGCAAAATTTGGATATATTTCCTGCTTACAAAACAGGCGGGCGAGAATTTCGAGACGATCATAACCTATTCCGGTAAGCCACGAACCGCACCAAGGCCGCCATGGGTCGGCGGGTTTATGTGGGAGAAAACTCCGAGCGGTGCCGATTGGATCTCGGTCGCTTTGCAGAACGATGGAGCTGACCTCTATTTTCCGGTCAAAGATCATCCTTCGGACAAGGCCGAACGCGTGGCGATGCACATCACCGTGCCCGACCCGCTGGTCGTTGCAGGTCCCGGCACATTACAAGACGTGAAAAAGAACTCGGACGGCACATCGACTTTTAATTGGTTGATGACAAACCCGATCCCGAATTATTCCATCGTGTTCAATGCCGCTCCGTATCGCGTGATCAAAGATTCGATGAAAAGCACGACGGGCGAAACGATCCCGATCGAGTTTTACATCCTGCCGGAAAGCTACGAAAACGGCGCGAAGCTGATCGCGGAAACGAAAAAGTATGTTGAGTTTTATGAGAAATATAACGGGCCGTTTCCTTTTCGTGCGATCAAGCTAGGCATTGCCGAAACTCCGCATCTCGGAATGGAGCATTCGACTATGCTCGCCTACGGAAACAAATTTCAATACAACGCCGATGGTTTCGATTGGCTGCAGCTTCACGAGCTCGGCCACGAATGGTGGGCAAATCTTGTGACCGCAAGCGATTGGCGCGATTTTTGGATACACGAAGGCATTCAATCGTTCATGGACACGCTTTATCTCGAGCATCTAGGCAAGAAAGATGCTTATTTTGCAGCAATGAAGCAGCGTGCCTCACGAACCCGAAATATGCAGCCCGTCGCTCCGCGCGATGCAAAATTTGCATATCAGGTCTATCTCGCCGCACCTGATTATGTTCAGAGCGACGGTGACATCTACGGCAAAGGCGCCGTCGTCCTTCACACGCTCAGGTATCTGATCGGTGACGACGCCTTCTTCCGAACGCTGCGGCGAATGGCTTATCCAACCAAAGAAATGGAAGCGTTCACCGATGGACGTCAAACACGACTCGTCAACACAGACGATCTTTTGAACATCGCCGAACAGGAATCGAAGATGGAGCTTGATTGGTTTTTCGAGGTCTACTTGCGCCAGCCCAAACTGCCAAAGTTGGTTGTCGAACCGGGTTCTTGCTCGGAGATGACCGCACCACCTAGCGAAAAATCGTGCGACGTTAGTTTGAGATGGGAAACAGCGGGCAATATGGCGTTTCCGATGCCCATCGACGTCGAAATTAACGGAAAGTTGACGCGTATCGAAATGAAGGACGGCAAAGGCAGTTTTCGGCACTCAACGGCCGTTCCGCATGTCGATCCGAAAGGTTGGGTCTTGAAAGCTAAGTAGAATCCTAAGGAGTCCTAAGAAGTCTGTTGCGTGCGGTACGAACTGCGTTGGCCGCATCACTTGCGGAAAAGCTTGTCGAAGTCAAATGCCCCATCTTTCGTCCGGGCCGTGGTTCCGCTTTGCCATAAAGATGAAGTTGGACATTCGGCAGTGAAAGGGCCGCAAACCAATTTGGTTCGCCTTTATCCCACACGTCTCCTAAAAGATTCACCATTGCGGCTGGCCGATAAAATTCGGTCGAACCGAGCGGCAGGCCGCAAACGGCACGAACCTGTTGTTCAAATTGCGATGTGACGCACGGACCGAAGGTGAGATGTCCGGAGTTATGAGGCCGAGGGGCGATCTCGTTTACGATCAGCTTCTCGTCCTTTGTCAGAAAGAATTCGACGCACATCGTGCCTACATAATCGAAAGTTTCGGCGATACCTTTAGTGATGCGAACTGCCTCATCGCGTACCCTTTCCGACACATTCCCGGGCGCAAATGAAACATCGAGGATATGGTTTCGATGTTCGTTTTCGATCACGCCATAATGAACAAATTCGCCATCCTGCCCGCGAGCGCAAACCACTGAAACTTCCTTTTCAAAATCAATAAAACCTTCTAGCACCGCGTCGTTTCCGTTCATCGCAGCGTAGGCGGACTCAATATCGCCGGTCGCGTTGAGTTTTCTCTGTCCCTTGCCATCGTAACCAAAGCCGGCTGTTTTTAGAATGCATGGAAAGCCAAGTGATGCCGTAGCACGATAGAGGTCATCGACCAATTTGATGTGCTGAAAAGGGGCAACGGGAAAACCGTTTTTGGAGAGAAATGTCTTTTCCCGCAAACGGTTCTGGGTCGTGTGCAGAATTTCTCCACGGGGATGGGTTTCGACTAGCTCCGACGCTGCTTCGACCGTTGAAGACGGAACGTTCTCAAATTCAAATGTGATCACATTGACGGAGCTTGCAAAGTCGCGAACCGCGTCGAGGTCGTTGTATGCAGCGGTGGTCTCAATGTCTGAAATATGCCCGGTCGGCGTGTCGGAATCGGGCGAGAATGTATGCACGCGGTAGCCCATTTTGCGCGCTTCGATAGCGAACATACGGCCAAGTTGGCCGCTGCCGAATACGCCAATTGTTGAACCGGGAAGAATGATCTTTCGCGCCATCACTTGATCGGGAACAATTCCAAGAAAGCGATAGGTTAACCCGAATTCTTCGATTTGGCGAATGTTGGGATCGTGGGTGCTATTTTTTCGATGCGGTGTTAGAAACCGAGTTCATCAGGCGGTCAGTTTCTTTTGTGCGGGTTTCGTGAGCATTCAGGCCAGGTGCGGCGCCAACTGCGGTTGCAATTCGCTTCGTCCGCTCTTTTTCCATTTCGGAACGCGTTTGTTGCGAAGGCTCAATGTCGGACATCTTTGTTGCATTCTCGGCCTTGGGTTTTGGCTTCGCAGGAGT
>CAZXTS010000265.1:0-3812 GCA_964643745.1 uncultured Chloracidobacterium sp. | reverse complement strand
TTCAGGTACCGCGCCGAGCGATACGAATAATCTATCCTGTATATCTGCATTTGTCACCAATCTACCGTTAATTTCACACTTCAACGGGTATGGAGTATCGAAATGTGAATATCGCTTTAGTTTTGTGTTTCTAGCGGGATATATCGGCAGTTCGGTCTTACACTGACCGATCAGCGCCGTTGCTGACAATAACTGTCTTGTTCGGTGAAACCATTCTGTAGTTGACGCCGCGCCAGTTTATTGTTTTCGAAAGGAGCGCCGCTACACAATTGCCCAAAAATAAAAATGGTGTGAAAAGCCACATTACGTTCTGTGAAAAGTACTGCTTTCGGATGTCCGTAACGTTTGTCTTAAGAACCATCGACACGGCGTGGAGCCGCAAGGTGGATTTGCCGATGCTGAACAGAGAAACGAGGATGAGGACCAAAATTGCGAACAAGACCGCCGCCGAATTTGTGCGGCTAAATAACACAATGGAAAACGCTGAAAGCATCACACCGCAAAAGAGAGCCGAACCGACGAAAGACATCAACCAAAGTCTCGGAGCGTAAACGCGGGTGATCTTCATCTGCCGGTTGGTGAATTCAAGTAGTTCGCGAAAAGTGCAGTTTTCGATCGAGGGCGTCAGTGCCTGCGGAACAAATTTGATCCGTAGGCTGGCCTTATTCATTGCCCGTGTTACCGCGAAATCATCGGAAACGACGTTTTGCCAAATTTCGCGGATCTTCAGCCAATCGAACGTGTGTCGTCTGATAGCCATCGAACCGCCCCAACAGAAATTGCTCGTTTCATTCGGGCCAAGCGCAGAGGCGATCGACGCGTTCCACATATTTCTAAGTTCGCTTGAAAGTGTTGGTCTTTCGGAGATGAGCCACCGATAACCGGTCGCCGCTCCTATTGCATCATCCTCAAGCGGTGCGACCAAAGAACGAAGCCACTTATTTGAAGGCCTTGCGTCAGAATCGACGAAGACAAAAACTTCGCTTTGCGGATCTGCGTGAAAAACGGCCTCGCGCAGATTCTCGGCCTTTTGAGCCGACGTGGTCGCCTTTTCCGCGACGACCAATTTGGCCCTAACACTTTCGGACAATAACACGCGTATGATGTTCGCCGCCGGATCTTTTGCATCGTCAACGACAAAAACGATCTCAAATTCGGGATAGTCCAATTTGAGCAACGCCGAAAGATTGTCGCGAAGTCCCTGGTCCAGACCCTTGCACGGTGCTATCACCGAAACGAACGGCGTAAAATTCGACGGCGGTTTTGATAACTCCTGCTTGAAATAATTCAAATATTGCAGCCCGCCGCGAAACGACTTGTAGCTGAACCAAACCAGGATCGCCGAAAAGATGTAGAAGACATAGACCATTTAGCGCCAGTTGCGAGTTATCAGTTTTCAGTTTCGAGTCTGTGACTTAAGCAAGCCGCGTAATGACGCGACTGTCCTCTTGGTCGCGCCGCGATTTGCCTCCATTACAGAACGAGCATTTCGAGCCAGGTCTTCACGCTCATCGGCTTCCTCGACAAGGTCTGAGAGTCGAAGATAAAGTTCGTCAGCGATCGATTCTCCGCTGAGTTCCGGCAATTGGATCAATGCATTATTGCCGAGAAATGCACTTACGACATCTGAGAAATTGAACGTGTGAGGGCCGCTTAAAATGGCGTTGCCGGCCGCTGCGGGTTCCAAAACGCTTTGGCCACCATGTTGAATAAGCGATCCGCCGACGAAAGAGATCTGCGTCAGACGATAAGCGGCCCGAAGTTCTCCAATGCTATCGAGCAGAATAATGTCTGCCTCGGCGTCTGCGGAGGATGGTTCATCGCTTCGTCGGACTGACGTGTATCGCTTGTACTCACATTCATCGCTATTGCGAAACTCGCGAAGCAGCCGGGCAACCTCCGCAAACCGCTCGGGGTGCCGCGGTGCGATCAGCAGCCGAGGTTTTGAACGCGCTTTGACTTCAAGCATCGAGCAAAACGCATCTAGTATCCAACGCTCTTCGGGTTCGTGCGTACTTGCTGCGACTATAACCGGACGGCCATCGGAAAGCTGGAATCGTTCATTCAGCATAGCCGCGATCTCGTCATCACCTTTTTCGTCGCCAATATCAAATTTCAGATTTCCCGTGACGGTCGTTCGCGATTGCGGAATTCCCAATGAGATCAAACGGTTTGAATCGCCTGAGCCTTGCATTAAAGCCAGATCGATATCCGAAAGCACAGTCTTCAAAAAGAAACGGATTCTTGAATAGCGACGAAAAGACCTTTCGGAAAGGCGGCCATTTACGATGGCGACTTGTGAGCCTGATCGCTTGGCTTCGCGAATGAAGCGCGGCCAGATCTCGGTTTCCATTAGGAGAACCAGCGATGGTTTGAAATTGGCTAATGCTTTGCGGACGCTGAACTTCCAATCGAAAGGGAAGTAGATAACAGCATCGGCTTTGTCGGCAAAGATCTTTTGAGCAAGTTCTTGTCCGGTCTTTGTAGTTGTAGAAATAACTAAGCGATGATCGGAGAAAGTTCGTAAAAGCTCATCAACAAGCGGGCGGGCGGCGTTCACCTCGCCGACCGAAACGCAATGTAGCCAAATGACCCTTCGGCTATCGTGATTCAATTTGGGATAATTTCCGAGCCGCTGATCGAAACCGGAAGCATATTTCTCACGCCGCAAAAGAAAAAGCGGCGACATCACCAAGATGCCGATCGTCAAGAGAATGCTGTAGATCAAATACATAGCCCAAAGTCCGATGTCCAAAGTCCAAGGTCGCGAAGAAACTTTGGACTTTGGACGCAGGGACGTTGGACAGAAATTCTACTTTACGCGTTCCATGTATTTTGCTTCGGACGGATTTACACGGATCTTTTCGCCTTCGGCAATGAACGGCGGAACCATCAAAGTCACACCGTTCTCTAGCGTTGCCGGTTTATTTGAATTCGAAGCGGTCGCTCCCTTTAATTGCGGCTCCGTGGTCGCTACCGTGAGTTCCATTGAAGCCGGGAGCGTTACGCCGATCGGCGTGCCGTCATAGAATTCAACCTCGATCTTGAGGCCGGGCATCAGCCATTGTGCGGCGTCGCCAAGTTCTTCCTCGGTGAGCGAAACCTGCTCGTAGTTTTCCTGATTCATGAAGTGGTGGTGTGAACCATCTGAATAAAGGTATTCCATCTTCTGCTGATCAAGCACTATGCGTTCGAGCGTGTCGTTCGAGCGAAAGCGGAATTCAAAGGAATTTCCGGTAAGCAGATTGCGAAGCCGCGCCTGCACCATCGCCCGAAGATTTCCCGGCGTGTGATGATGAAATTCCATTACCTTGACAGGTGCGCCTTCATGAAGGATCACCATGCCTTTTCTGATATCGTTTGCTGAAATAGCCATATTTACAAATTTGTTTTAACTGCTGAGTCTCAGAGCCCTTCCGAGACCGAACTCTTTAAAATAGTTTACCGGCCCGAGAAATCAAAATCTTCGAGCCGGTAATTTTACTTTTGACCTGTGCCCGCGACCCGATCAGCCTTCTTTTTTGAACGGAAGCGGCGGTGGTTCTTCGCCTGGTTTCGGGTACTCTTTTTTCATCATATTGTATATCCCGATGATCTGCAGCTCCCACTTTTTCGATTCTTCGTGGTTCGGATCCAGCTTTAGCGCTTTACGATAATCGGCCAACGCCGCTGCGTATTGCCGTGCCTCGGTCAGAGCGAAGCCGCGTTCGAAATATGCGTTTACGGCAGTTTCCTTTACCTTCGGGTCGGTCGCCTTTTTTTTCAATTCGGCTTCGGCATCAGCGATCGCCTTATCGAACTTCTCCGTGTCT
>CAZXTS010000264.1:0-3827 GCA_964643745.1 uncultured Chloracidobacterium sp. | reverse complement strand
CATTTTTAACGCTTACCGGCCGCCAGCGGATCACTAGTACGCCGTACGCAATAAAAAGCTTGAACTCGGACACCGCGACGACGGCAACGAATTCGTCGCAGCTTGGCGGCGTTCCGGCGGCTAATTATCTACAGACGAACGGCGACGGTTCGGGACTAACCAACCTAAACGGCGGCAGCATCATCGCCGGCACGGTCACTTCGTCACAGCTGTCGCCTGAAGCCGTCCCGAACACCACCGCTTTCAAACTGCTCGGCTCACTACGTTGGGATCTGCTAAAACCACAGGCGACGTTTGCAGTCGGGTCCGCACCGGTCGCAGTCGCCTTTGACGGGGCGAATATCTGGGTAGCGAATGGCGGCAGCAATAACGTGACAAAGTTGCGAGCGAGCGACGGGGCGAATCTCGGCAATTTTTCAGTTGGGGGATCTGCTCGTGGCGTCGCTTTTGATGGGGCGAATATTTGGATTGCGGGTGGCTCAACCGGCTTCGTAGCAAAGTTGCGCGCGAGCGACGGGGCGAATCTCGGCACTTTTTCAGTCGGGGCATTTCCGCATGGTATCGCCTTTGACGGCGCAAATATCTGGGTGGTAAATACGGGGAGCAACACTGTGACAAAGCTGCGAGCGAGCGACGGTGCGAATCTCGGCACTTTTCCGGTCGGGACTAGTCCGCGAGGCATCGCCTTTGACGGCGCGAATATGTGGGTGACGAATAGCGGCAGCAACACACTGACGATCCTGCGTGCAAGCGACGGGGCGGCTGTCAACAACTTTGGAACGGGAGCAACTCCGGCTGGACTCGCCTTTGACGGGGCGAATATGTGGATGGCGAATTCCGGTGGCACCACCGTCACCAAGCTGAACCCAAGCGACCCGGAGATACCTCTCGGCAATTTTATCGTTGGAAACAATCCCCAAGGCATCGCCTTTGACGGGGTGAATATCTGGGTGACGAGTCAGAACGCCGTATCAAAGCGGCGGGGAAGTGACGGAGCGAGCCTCCGCACTTTTTTCCTCGGGACCAATCCGGGCGGAATCGCCTTTGACGGGGCGAATATGTGGGTGGCGAATAGCGGCAGCAACAACGTGACGCGGCTGGTTCCGGCGTTCCCGGAGCCGTAACCGCGGGTTATGCCAACGGGCAAAACAAAAGGTTGAAATGCCGAGGTGATAATCCGGCCCTCGCCAACCAGATCGATGAACTTGGAAAGGAAACTGCGACGTGATCGACAACGATCGAATCGCATCGAAGGCAACTTGAAGAATTAAGAGCAATTGACCAGGCGGACGATTCACACGGGACGCCAAGAGCGGAGATGAAAATGATCAGAAATACTCTTGCGATATTTTTATTGTTTTGTGCGATGGCGGCAAACGCGGCTGCACAAACTACGGAGTTCACCTATCAGGGCAGGTTGTTGGAGAGCAATTTCCCGCCGACCGCTAACTACGACCTGCAATTCAGGTTATGGGACAGCGAAACGGGCGGAGGCGGATTCGGTGTGGTAACAAGAACAAATGTTCCTGTTTCCCGCGGGATCTTTACCGTCGTTCTAGACTTCGGCGATCTCTTTACCGGCCCCGAACGATGGTTGGAGATATCTATTCGCCCGGCCGGCAGCCCCGATCCATACCTAATGCTTGCAGGCCGCCAGCGAATAACGAGCACGCCTTATGCAATAAGGAGCTTAAATTCGACCACGGCTGAGACCGCAGTCAATGCCGATCAACTAGGCGGAGTTGATGCGAGCCAGTTCGTCGTAACGAATGACCCGCGCATGAGCGATCCGCGGGCACCTCTACCATTCAGCAACAACTACATCCAGAACACACCCTCACAGCAACCCGTGAGCAACTTCTTTATCTCCGGGCTCGGGCGAGCGAATATCCTGAGCGCAAATACACAGTACAACCTGGGAACTAATCGGATACTTGCGTCCCCTGGCAGCTTTAATTTCTTCGCGGGAATCGGCACCGGAGCTTCGATCACGACTGGCGGTTCAAATACCCTAGTCGGCGGCCAGGCCGGCGATTCGTTGACCCAAGGTGGAAACAATTCGTTCTTCGGCGCACAGGCGGGCCGCTCTACATCCTCAGCGAACGGCAATTCGTTCTTCGGTGCAAACGCCGGACGTCTGAACACCGATGGCGGACTAAATTCCTTTTTCGGCCTCGGAGCCGGCGAGCAAACCAATAGCGGTACGGACAATTCTTTCTTCGGTGCGTTTTCCGGCACGGTGAATTCCAACGGTTCTGGCAATTCATTCTTTGGACGCAGCTCCGGTTCAAACAACGGCGGTGGCAATCTGAATTCGTTCTTCGGTTACGAATCAGGAAACGGGAACACAGACGGCCAGAGCAATACTTTTTACGGAGCTCTATCGGGCCGAATTAATACGACCGGCTCTTCCAACACATTTTTAGGATACGGTTCGGGACTAGCAAACACGACCAGTTCCGGAAACACGTTCGTCGGGGTCGATTCGGGCTTCTCCAACACGATCGGGGAAAGCAACGTTTTTGTTGGGATCTCTGCGGGTAGAGGAAATGTTGGAGGCGCCCGAAATGCCATTGTTGGTTCATTTGCTGGAAGCCTTGCTACTGGGGATGACAACGCGTTCGTGGGCGGTTCTGCTGGCCGAAATATAGTGGGCGGAAGCGCCAATTCGATGTTCGGCGGTTTTGCCGGCGAAGGAAATGTTGGCGGGACATTTAACTCCGCCGTCGGATTTTCGACCAGATTTGCTTCGCCAAGCTTGACGAACTCGACCGCGATCGGCAGCCGTGCACAAGTTGCGTCGAGTAATTCGATCGTCCTCGGAAGTATAAACGGAGTGAACGGCGCCACCGCCGATACCAATGTCGGTATCGGAACGACCTCGCCATCGCAGCGACTCCACGTCGTCGGGAATGGGGTCATCAATGGTGACCTGACCGTTACAGGCACTCTTAATGCAACCCTTCCGACGAACAGTGTAAGTTATGTGCACAACACAACTGTCCAGCAGCCGGCGAGTAACTTCAATGTGTCTGGAACCGGCACTGCGAGCATTATAGACGTGACATCACAATACAACATTAACGGACAGAGAATTTTGAGGAGAGACGGTAACAGCGTGTACCTGGGTCGCGCAGCTGGAGATCTTGTTCATTCCAACGATGTAAATAATTCGTTTTTTGGTTCTCGCACCGGTCTTCAGAGTACGGGATCTTCAAATACATTTATTGGCTTCGCGGCGGGCGAGACAAATCTAACCGGATCCAACAATGTTGCACTTGGGGCAAATTCCGGTCTAGGTTCTACTGGACTAAACTTTGCGACCACAATAGGGGCAGGATCGAGCGTAGCAACGAGTAATACGGTAATGATTGGTCGAGTAAGTGATCAGGTGGTCGCCCCGAATGCTCTCATGGTAGGAAACTTCACGTTTGGTCGCGGACAACTAAACGTATATGCGAATACCGGAAATGCCAATCTTTACATGCAGGGAGCGGCGAGCGCGGTCGGGATCAATCTTGGTGTCGGCAGCGGTGCAGGCAATCCGTTCTTCTTCATCTCGCACTACAACGGAACGACGTATACAGATAGATTGGTAGTAACGTCGACCGGAACGGTTCGGATAAACACGCTGGGCTCCGGCGGAGCAACGGCGCTCTGTCGAAACGCGACGAACGACATTTCTACATGCTCATCGTCGGCTAAGTACAAAACAAACATACTTAACTACCGTTCAAGTCTGGATATTGTCGATCGATTGCGCCCGGTTTCGTTCAATTGGATCGATGGCGGAAATGCCGATGTCGGGCTTGTTGCCGAAGAGGTCG
>CAZXTS010000263.1:0-3847 GCA_964643745.1 uncultured Chloracidobacterium sp. | reverse complement strand
TAGATGTCTTTGCTGTCATGCCGCCGAATATTCCGGCGATGACGACGCACGCCAGAAAGAAGATCTTTACGTCGCGGCGGCCGGCTAACAATCCCCAGATCAATCCGGCGGCGAGAAATCCATTGTACAAACCCTGATTCGCGGCGAGCGTCGCCGAGGCTGCCGAAACCTCAGGCGTCATTCCGAAGATCCGCTGGCCGACAGGATGATCCCAAAAGAACATCTCGAGCACAAGAATGCCAATATGTTCCAAGGCAACAAGAGCAGTGAGCAGGTTTCCAACAAGTTTCATCCGAGTACTATACAACCTAATGTCGTTTTAAAGGTATTGAGCGAAAGCAGATCCGGGTTCGGGCAAGATCGCAAATATAGTGCTTTTCGAAACAAAGATCAGTGTGCGCTAGTATAATCACAGTCACAGAACCTTTACCGTTCATCGGTGTCAATTAAATAAACCAAGTAAACTTTGCCGTGAGCTCTGTCACGCACGGCGGATAGGTGATAGATCAGGAATGAAAATGAGAAGAATATTGAACTCGTTCGCGGCCGCGATTTTATTGCAGGCTATGCTTTTACCCGGCTTTGCCGTTGCTCAGGAACGCGATGTCTATGACCGCATCCGCGAGGAAGGCACGAAGAATTCGCAGGTGATGAAACATCTGCAGGTGCTTACGGATGTTTACGGGCCGCGGCTGACCGGCTCGCCTCAGCTAAAAGCCTCGGGCGAATGGGCGATAAAGCAAATGGCCGAATGGGGCTTGACGAACGGCGCTCTCGAGCCTTGGGATTGGGGACACGTAGGTTGGACCAGCGAGCGAGCTTATGGATTTATCACCGCTCCGGTGCAGGATTCGCTCGTGTTCGAAGTGCTTGCGTGGACGCCGAGCACGAACGGACCGGTAAAGGGAAAGGCGATGAATATGGTGCTGCCCGACCGCCCGACTCAGGAAGAATTGACGGCGTATCTTAGCAGTGTGCAGAGCCAGGTTCGCGGAGGGATAGTGTTTTTCGGAAATCCGGCCGTCGTGCCTGTGAATCTTAATCCACCGCCGAAACGCATTCCGGACGAGACCGCAAAGCAACGAATGACGCCCGACCAGCCCGCACCGCCGCCATTTGCCGGCCCTCAGTTTACACCGCCCGCACCAAAACCGGGAGCCCTACCTCCGCCCGAAGTCGTCGATCAGGTGAACAGGTTCCTGATGGAAAACGGTGCTCTTGTTCGGGTTAACGACGCAGGTCGTGAACATGGCCAGATCCGCGCGTTTTCGTATAGCCGCAGCGAGTACGATCCGTCGAAGACGCTTCCGACAGTCGTGATGCGAAATGAAGATTTCGGCCGTGTTGTTCGTCTTGTGCGCGGCGGACACAGCGTCGAACTCGAATTCGATATTCGCAATACGATCCATCCTGAAGGCCGCGTTGCGTATAATACGGTCGCCGAGATCGTCGGAACCGAAAAACCCGATGAGGTCATAATCGTCGGCGGACATCTCGACGCATGGCATTCCGCGACCGGAGCGACCGATAACGCAACCGGCTGTTCGATCGCGATGGAAGCGGTCCGGATAATTCAGGCACTCGGGCTAAAGCCGAAACGGACGATCCGCGTTGCGCTATGGAGCGGCGAAGAGCAGGGACTGCTTGGCTCGCAGGCGTATGTCGCGAAACATTTCGGCACGGCTGAAAACCCGAAACCCGCATGGCATAAATTCGGCGGATATATCAACCACGACAGCGGCACCGGACGCATTCGCGGTATGACCGTGTTTGGCCCGCCCGAGGCCGCAAGCATTCTGCGAAAGATCGTCGGGCCGTATTCCTTTATGGGAATCGAGGGAGCGATGGCGACCCGAAGCCGAAACATCGGCGGTTCAGATCATACTTCGTTCAACAACGCCGGTCTGCCGGGAATCGGGACAATGCTCGATCCGATCGAATATGGCTCGCACACATGGCATACGAACCTCGATACGCTCGAACGCGTGATCCCGGCGGACGTGCAACAGGGCGCGATCATCGTGGCGGCCACTGCTTACCAGCTTGCTATGCGTGACGAACTGCTGCCGCGTTTTCCGGCCGGACAAATGCCGCCTGCACCGCCGCGACGGAATTAGTCTCGAAAAGGAGGCGGAAATATGTTGAAAAAGTTAATCGTTGGGTTTGGTCTCTTGATCATTTTGATCGTCGCTGCTTTGGCAGTTCTGGTATTTACGCTTCCGACCGAGATCAAGGTCGAGCGTGAAGTTATCGTGAACAAACCAAAGGCGGATGTGTTCAATTATGCGAAAATGCTCCGCAACCAGAACGAGTGGGGGCCATGGTTCAAGAAAGAAGCTACGATGGAGCAGCATTTTAGCGGCACTGATGGCGAGCCAGGATTTTTGGTCCATTGGAAGGGAAAGACGGAAGAAGTCGGCGAGGGCGAACAGGAGATCAAAAAGGTCGTAGAAGGTGAACGGCTTGAGACTGAGCTTCGATTCAAAAAGCCATTTGAGTCGAAGGCCGATTCGTACCTTACCACTGAGGCCGTTAGCGAAACTCAAACAAAGGTAAAATGGGGGTTCACGGGCGAAATGCCTCGTCCAATGAACCTAATGTTATTGGTGATCGATATAGATGAGGCAATAGGTAAGGATTTTCAACAGGGCCTTGATTCATTGAAAGCCATCCTTGAAAAACAAAGCTGATTCACTTATTATTTTCGCGTTGATGCCAAATAGACCCTGCTTATTCATATAGGTATTATTCCGCCATAGTTAAGGGCCAGGTCGTTAGTTTGGCCCTCATTGCAGGAGGAAAATGGCATGAACTTTCGAGGATCTTTTTTTCTTATCGCAGTTGCGGCTGTGATCTTTTTCTTCGCACCGACCAATGCTCTGACGGCTCAAGGCACGGCTCCATTTAAGGAGTACCGCGGTGTGACCATTGGAATGTCCGCTACGGACGCGCGTGCCAAACTTGGGAAGGCGAAAGAAACGACCGATTTCGAAGATTACTACGAATTTGATAACGACGAATCCGCCCGGATCTTATTCGATGGAAAGAAAAAGGTAAGGGCTATGTCGATCAACTTCGACGGCAAGCAAGGTGCTGCCCCGACACCCGAGGCAGTTCTGGGACAGGCAGTTCCGCCTAGGGAAGACGGCGGGATAACGAAGATGGTCGAATTTAAGAAGAGTGGCTTTTGGATAAGCTATGTTCGAACCGGCGGAAGCGACCCGATGGTCATTGTTACAATGCAAAGGATCGATGAATGACCGAATGAGCTTGTCAGCTTAGCATGATCTTTCTACATTTCGGGGCCTGTTGTCTCAGGCCCTATTTTTATAATTTATGAGCGAATCAAATGCGCTGATCATCGGTGTGCCGCGTGAGATATATCCAGGCGAGAAACGTGTTGCGGCAACGCCTGCAACAGTTCTGAAACTCAAAAAGCTGGGTTTTGAGGTTGCGGTCGAAGCCGGTGCCGGTGCGGCGATAAATGCCAGCGACGCCGAATACAAGGAGGCGGGGGCTTCGATAAAAGGCGCGGCCGATGAATTGTGGGCATCTTCGGATGTCGTGATAAAAGTCCGTCCACCGGAAATCTCCGAGATCGATCTCGTACGCGATGGGGGCTGGATAGTCAGTTTCATCTGGCCGGCGCAGAATCGCGAGATCGTTGATAAATTAGCGAAAAAGAACGCGACTGTTTTCGCAATGGACAGCGTACCTCGGATCACCCGTGCACAGAAGATGGACACGCTTTCGGCGATGGCAAACATTGCCGGGTACCGGGCGATAGTTGAAGCGGCCCAGCATTTCCCTCGATTCTTTACCGGACAGATCACCGCTGCAGGTAAGA
>CAZXTS010000262.1:0-3870 GCA_964643745.1 uncultured Chloracidobacterium sp. | reverse complement strand
ACCAGCGAAGAATGCGTCGCACATTTTGCAGGTAAAGGCTACGGCCACTTCAAGACCGAACTCGCCGAAGCCACCATCGAATTCCTCCGCCCCTTCCAGGAACGCGTCAAACAATACGACGACGAAACGCTCCTCGCCATCCTAACCCCCGGCGCCGAAAAAGCCCGCACCATCGCCGCCGAAACCCTTAAAAACGTTTATCAAGCGATGGGAATCAAATGACGCTTTGAAGTAGATCTGGAAAATGGCATATCCAAAGAAAATGAAGGGTTGGCGAACGATCGTTGTCGACGACACTGAATATCTTTGGAAATTCGTCCCCGGTGCGAAAGGGAGCAGCCTTAAGATCCTTCCCGGAGCGCAGTCAGGAAGCGGGATCGAGATCAAACTTAGAAATTGGATCGATCCATGGCTTAATCTTGACGCCGACAAGCCAACCGTCAACAAACCATCGGTCGTAACGCCGTCGTTTGTCGAAACCGCGATTCGATTCGCCTTAGCCAGTAACTGGAAACCCGAGACCCGAACCGCATCACCCGCCATCGAATTCAGTGATAATAATTTCATCTGTACTTCCGAACAGGCTGGCGAGGTTCGCGATTACAATGGGCAGGGGCGTTGGAGCCGCGAGGAGATCGAGCGGCGTTTCAAGTCGTATGCAAAGGCATTTGGCACGACGGTCGACGAGATCAACCCACGCGTTCACGAAGAGGGTTCAACGACATGGATCTACCCGCTTATCGAAGACGCGATCGTTGGCATCAAGCAGGGCGATCGGGCATGTATCGAGCTCGGCGTTGAGCTGATCGAGGACAGCGATTCGATGCCTTTCGGCAAGATACTGAAGTCCAACACGGCGAAGGCACTTCGACATTCTGCCGGCCACCTGTCCGAAGACCACCGCCGCCGCATCCGCAAACGCGTCGCAGATATGCTGATCGACCAATACATGCCGCGAGAGTTTGTCCAGTACGTAAAGCTTGCAAGAACGGTCGGATTCGCGGCGGAACTCGACCGCGTCCGATCCGAAGCCGACATGACCAACCGCTGGGTGCGTCATTACCTCGAAAGGCTCACAGTGCCTGAAGTCTCGAAAGGTTAGATCGTCACTTGTCGCTTCCGCAAGTAGACTTGGGAAGGCAAAACTATTTAATTCCGACGCTCTTGGTGCTAAACTTCGCAATTAGGTGAACCGAATGCAGAACACAGTGGAACTAACGCTAAATCTTCCGCCGAACATAACAAAGGACGAGACGCAGACGCTGCTCGCGATAAAGCTCTATGAAATGGAGCGCGTCTCGCTTGGCCAGGCCGCTGAACTTGCAGGCTATTCTAAGCGAGCGTTCATGGAGATCCTCGGCAAGCATAATGTCCCGGTGATCAATTATTCCCCGGAAGATCTGCGTAAGGAACTTGGTTTGTGAAAGAACCTGTTGTTTGTGATAGCAGCTGCCTGATCGGGCTTGAGCGCATCGGCAAGTTGCACATGATCACCGCCCTATTTGAGCCGATCTGGATTCCACCCGCGGTCGATGCGGAATTCGATCGGCCTTTCGACTGGCTGACCCTCGGCACGATAGTTAATAGATCTTTCGTAACTATTCTCGAAATGGTGGTTGATCTGGGCGAAGCCGAAGCCATCGCTCTCGCAAAAGAGAATAATCTCCTTCTTGTAACCGACGACAAACAAGCAAGATCGGCCGCCGGCAGGCTTGGAGTACCGGTAATTGGAACCGTCGGTATCTTGATTCGGGCAAAGAACGCCGCAGTCATCGATAGTGTTAAACCGATAATTGACCAACTGGATGCGGTTGGATTTCACATTGGCCGAGCGCTGCGCGACGAGGCGTTAAAGATCGCCGGAGAAACAGACGACTAGCCTCTCCTCTGCGGAAACATGTGGAAGGGAGAGTTTACGCGATAAGTTTTTTGCTGGGGAACATTATCGCTAAGTTCGTGTCTAAAACACTATGAAAGTTGGTGTTACAAATCTAGCCTTGCATCGTCGGAAGCTCCCTGCGTTTGCGTTCGTCATAACGCTTTTGATCTGTACGGTGTTTCCTAGCCCTGCTAAGACGAATGGAGAAACCGCAATTCTTCTGCCGGTTAGGGTCAACGGAAAATGGGGTTACATCGATCAAAAGGGAAAGATCGTCATAAAGCCTCGTTTTATTGTCGCAAGAAACTTTTCTGAGGGTTTTGCAGCCGTTCGGGACGACGACAGCTGGTTTTATTACATTGATGAAATGGGGCGCCGGGTAAAGCCTGGAGGTTATTTCCGTTATGCGTCTGATTTTTCAGAAGGTATGGCAATGGTTCAAGGCGAAAGTTCTCAAGAGAAGATCGGATTTATCGACTCTGGCGGAAGATATGTTATCGATCCACAGTTCGACGGATCTTACGGACAGCCTCTATACGGCTTTAGTGAGGGACTGGCAATAGTCTCTTTGGAGAAAAAATTGGGATATATTGATCGGACGGGAAAGTTTGTTATTAAGCCGCGCTTCGATCACGCTTCGCCATTCTCAGAGGGTTTGGCAGTGGTCGGGAAGGACGGCAAATTTGGTTTTATCGACAAAAGCGGAGAGACAGTCATTGATTTTCACTTTGCGGGGGCATCAAGTTTCAGCGAGGGAATGGCGGCTGTCACATTCGACAGAAACAAGGACGGGATGATCGATAAATCTGGCGAGATCGTAATTGCGCCAACATTCGATTGGATCGGTGGTTTTTCCGAAGGCTTGGCTGTGGTAAATACGGGAATGAAATGGTACGGCCATCAAAGATCAGGAGGAAAGTTCGGCTTCATTGATTCCTCAGCCAAGACGGTAATTGATGTAAAGTTCGATACAGCGAATCCGTTTCGTGAAGGTTTAGCACCAGTACGAATTGGCGACAAGTGGGGATTCATTGACCGCACGGGAACGATTATAATAACGCCGACTTACGATTGGGCCGAACAGTTTGAGCATGGCATTGCAAAAGTCACCATTGCCGATAGGGTCGGTTATATAAACAAGTCCGGCAAATATATTTGGAAACCGAGTAAATAAAAAGCTGTACAAATGACGAATACGAGTAACGTAACCATTTACGAAAAGCCTACTTGAACGACTTGTCGCAATTTGGCGGGGCTGTTCCGGGAGAATGGCGTTGAGTTTGAGCAGGTTGATTATTTTAAGGAGCGGTTGACGGCGGCGGATGTGAAAATGTTGCTGGTGAAGCTGCAGATACCGGCGTTCGGCCTGCTGCGGACGAAGGAAAAAGAGTTTAAGGAACGCGGATTTACGCCGGAGACGCCCGAGGATGAGATCATTGCGGCGATCGTCGCAAATCCGGGGCTTCTCAATCGCCCGATAGTCGTCGCCCAAGACCGCGCGGTGATCGCACGACCGATAGAAAAGGCACTTGAACTGCTCGATAGGAAGTTATGATCCCGGCTCCAACCATTTGGATCAATCAGATCCGCACCTGCGCCCTCGCGACCTTGTCGCCCGCATGATTGCCCAGATCGCTTTATTTGTTAATCTTAAAGATTACGACGAAGGTGATCATGCAAAAGCGAGAAGAGGAATGTGTGCGGGTGATAGGCGGAGGGCTTGCCGGGGTCGAGGCGGCTTGGCAGGCGGCCGAGCGCGGTGTGCATGTTTTGCTCTATGAAATGCGTCCGCTCGTACAGACTCCTGCCCACCGAACCGAACATCTTGCAGAGATCGTCTGTTCGAATTCGATGAAAACGGACGAGCCCGGAAGTGCTCCTTACTTATTAAAAGAAGAGCTTCGCCGAGGCCGTTCGCTTGTGATGGAAGCGGCGGAGGCGACACGCGTCCCCGCCGGGTCGGCTTTGTCGGTCGATCGAATCAAGTTTGC
>CAZXTS010000261.1:2205-3888 GCA_964643745.1 uncultured Chloracidobacterium sp. | reverse complement strand
GGTCGAGGATTTCACGAAGCGATCCGTATGAACGAACGCGCCGAGATAACTTCCGGATGCATGGCAAATGTTTTTTGGATGAAAGATGGAAAGCTTTTCACACCCGCTCTTTCAACCGGCTGTCTTGCCGGGACAACCCGGGAACACGTCATCGAGAACACTGAATGCGAAGAAGTTCTGGCTAAAATTGACGCGCTTAAAAACAGCGAGGCAATTTTTCTAACGTCTGCAGGGCTTGGCATAACAGCCGTTGCGGAGTTCGAAGGACGCAAAATTGATCCGAGCGAATTCCCCGTTCCGAATCTTTGGCCACATCCTTAAAAATCACACCTGCAAATTTAAACACGAACGCATTCACGGAATTTCTCCGCGGATGAGTTCGTTTTATCTGGATCGAGATCGTTTAGGCGGCCGTTTCGAAAAGGGCAAGGATCTGCTTTCCTTCTACCGAGCGTGGGTCGATCGTTCGTATGTGTTTTTGGCCCTGCATTTCCCAAATGGCGGTAACGCTGCCTTCTTTTTCAACGGCCTGATAATGAATATCTTCGGGTTCGGCCGGTGCAGTCTCTGCTGCCGGATCGGCCTCTGCCGTCGGTGCGATCTCTGCTGCCGGTTCGCCTTCCTTTTCGGCGACCGTAATTGTCGGCTTTGCTTCGGTTTCTTCCGCCGACTCAGCCTGCTTTACTGCTTCTTCTGACATTAATTCAATCTACTCCTGCTTAGTTCAATTTCGGCTATTTATCGCCGTCTCTTTCTGCAATTGTTATCGTCGGCTTTACCGCTGAGGAAGATTCTTCCTTCTCGCGTTCGGCGATCGTGATCGTCGGTTTTGCCGCTGACGAAGTTGTTTCTTCTTTCGGTTCTTCTTTTTGGTCGCCCATCTTACTTTACTCCGTGATCATTCCGCGATGGTGATCGTCAGTATCTTCCCGCTCGGCGTCGAAAACGATATCGAATCTTCAGTTTCAGTTATGGTCGGTTCGGCCGCAAACTGCTTTGCCGAATCTTCGACAGCATCACCGGCCGCCACCGCATTTGGATCTTCAATGCAGATAGTGACCTTTTTACCGTCTTTTGTTTCAAGTTCAGCTGTGATCTTTGACATACGTGGGCTTCCGAATGAACGTTTATTTCGAATTGTGAATTGTAGCAGAAACCGTGCGGGAAAGCACAAATTCGAGCACGAAATTATCCTTCAATTCGTCGGTCGTACTTCTCCGACAGGAACCGTGTTAACCAGTGCTAAGACCGAGATAGCTGGTGCGGAGACGGAGATAGCTGGAGCTGAAACCGAGATAGCTGGAGCTGAAACCGAGATAGCTGGTGCTGAAACCGAGATAGCTGGTGCTGGGACGAAGATATCTGGTGCGGAATTGAAGAAAGTTGTAGCGGAAATTTTTCATCTAGAATACTGACTTCGCCGGGCTATTTCTACCTTCCAAAAAAGACGGTTTTTCGGTATCCTTTCGGCACCGTGGCTGAGATCTGGATCACACTTGCATTGCTCGTTCTCGCGATAGTCCTATTCGCGACCGAAAAGCTGCCCGTCGATATAGTCGGGCTTCTTTTGGTTGTGGCGTTGATAGTCACGCAGATATTGACCGTCAACCAAGCCGTTGCCGGATTTGGCAGCGATATCATTCTGACTATCGGCGGACTATTTGTACTTGTAGGCGGGCTTGT
>CAZXTS010000261.1:0-2105 GCA_964643745.1 uncultured Chloracidobacterium sp. | reverse complement strand
TTGCCAGAATCTCCGCTTGTCGGTAAGCGGCTGGGCGAATCCAACATCAGCACTGATCTTGAACTTACTGTGCTCGGCATCGTTCGCGGAGAGGAACGGATCATAGGGCCGGATTCACGCGAGCGCATACAGCGCCGCGACGTACTTATCGTCGAAGGCAAGCTTACCGATCTGCTGCGTGTGAAAGAGCAGGTCGGCCTTGAGATCAGGCCAGATTTTCTGCTTAACGACGGCACGCTTGAAAGCGACGAGGTCGAACTTTTTGAAGTGCTTGTGCTTGGCGATTCCGCAATGGTAGGCCAAACGTTGAAAACTCTTCGTTTTCGCCAGCGTTTCGATCTTACCGTCCTGGCGATCAATCGCCATCGCGAATCCATCGTTGAAAAACTTACGCGCGTGCCGCTTCGTTTCGGCGACGTTTTGCTCGTACAGGGCTCTCGAGCAAGCGTAAATGCTTTGGCGACCGACGGGAATATCGTACTTCTCGAAGACGTTTCGGAATCTACGATGCGAATTGATAAACGCCGATGGGCGATCGGTGCCTTTCTTGCGTTCTTATTACTTTCCCAATCAAAACTCGTCACCGGTGTCGAGATCCCGGTCGTCATCTGCGTCCTCGTTGGCGTCTTCTTGATGCTGGCGACGAAGACCGTTCGCTACAACGAAATGTATTCGATGGTCGACTTCCGTTTACTCGTGTTGATCGCGTGCATGATGAGCTTCGGCGTGGCAATGGAAGCTACCGGGACGGATAAATATCTGGCCGGTCTGATCGAAACCTATTTCCAACAGTTTGGATCGATCGCAATTCTGGCGGGATTCTTTTTGTTGACGGTTTTGCTTACGCAGCCAATGTCGAATCAGGCCGCTGCATTGGTCGTGCTGCCGGTCGCGATCCAAACCGCGGTGGCTCTCGGATTAAATCCGCGCACATTTGCAATTACCGTAACGCTCGCCGCCTCGTTCTCATTTATCACACCGCTTGAACCGGCTTGTGTTCTTGTTTACACACCGGGCCGCTACCGATTTATGGATTTTGTAAAGGTCGGCAGCGTTCTTACTTTGTTGGTCTTTGCCGTCTCAATGCTCCTGGTGCCGATCTTCTGGCCACTCTAAGCCTTTCTCCTGCTATTGCCGGTTGGTCTTGATCAGGCTCGAGACCTTCAGTCCACGTTTGACTATCAACAGCCAGCCGATGGCAGTCCAAAAAAGAATGCGGCCTTTTCGGATAATGGCTAGCGTTATGCCGATAGAAGCACCGATGCCGACAGCTTCAGCAACAAATTGAGCACCAGCCTCGTCAACGCCGATCAGGAACGGAACAAGCTTAAAGATGATAGTTATCAATCGGCTTACAGATTCAAGCAGAAACGCGCTGACAAAATGCGAGGCTGGTTCGGCGATACGGGTCAGAATGAACCAGACCTCCAATATGCCCAGAAAATGGAAAGCAAGTTCCGTCAAACAGATCGGGAGAAATCGCTTAGGGTGTCGGCGATAAAAACCGTAAATAAGGTTCTCGAAAAGACGAACCTGTACACGGCCCGTGTCGAGCAGGCCGCGGAGCACGCCGCGTCGATACAGCCATTCACATGTCTCGCTGGCAAAATGCCACTGGCGAATGATTAGCATCATCAAAAAAATAAAGGTCAAGATCATCAACCCGATCAGAATATCGATCGTTAGAACCGTGTTAGCATCCGGCGCAAACCAGCGTGCAAACACGAAAGCTCCCGAAATGAGAAAAAGCGTGGTGGTAAAACTATAGAAAAGATTTTCGGTTGCGACCGAAGATAGCCCGACCACAAGCGGAACTTTTTTCCGCACAGCGACCGCCTTTGCTGTACCGCTTACCAAGATCCCAAGCGGGATCGTGCTGCTCATCGCCTCGCCGATGATCACCGCCGGGATCGTGTCCCGCATCCTCAGGTGGTAAGGGTCGTAAACGGAGAGTTTCCACGCCGCTGCGCGAAGGCAGATACGCGCGGCGTAGATCGACAAAATAACGGCAAACCCGACCAGACCAAATCGGCCGATATTCGCCGCTAAATCTGTCAATCCGACCGAATATACGAAATACGCAAAAAGAGCGATACCGATCAGAG
>CAZXTS010000260.1:0-3893 GCA_964643745.1 uncultured Chloracidobacterium sp. | reverse complement strand
TGGCGAAATTCGCACGAAGGCGGCGGGTTTAACGGCAGCGTAACCGGCGGTGCAACGATGGTTACCGGAACCGCACCCGGGTTTACCGATGCCGCTTCGCAAAATTTTGCACTTGCTACAGGTTCGGCAGCGATCGACGCAGGAACTGCCATGAATCCCGATGTGCTGCCCGATCACAGTGTTTCCAGACAATATGTACGGCATCGGGATTCCATCGCCCGGCCTGTCGCAGGTCAGTTCGATCTTGGGGCATACGAATTTTCGACCTCGTTGCCGCCGCTGATCACGACGAAGTCTCTGCCGCGAGCCGTGCGGGTCCGGCACTATTCCGAATCATTTGAGATCACCGGCGGAACCGGGCCAATGTCGTTTTCTATTGTTGAAGGTTCACTTCCGCCGGGCCTTTCGCTTGACGCGGCAGCGGGAGCAATACGCGGCCGCGCAAGGCTGGTCGGTGTTTGGACGTTTATGGTGCAGGTGACTGACAGCCTGAACCTGTCCACTCAAAGCCAACAAACTCTTCGGGTCAGCTTTGTTCCATAACATTCTTGCCAACCATTTGCCCCGCAGGTCAATCCAATAGAACCACACTCGACACGGGGTAAATGCAAAAAACAGTTCTTGTAGTTGAAGACGCCGAAGATTCACGCTCGCTGATGCGGCTAATGATCGAAAAGCAGGGCCATTTGGTCATTGAGGCGGCTGGTGCCTATGAAGCGATCGCCAAGGCCGAGGAATATCACCCGGACTTGATATTGATGGACATCGGCTTGCCGCTGCTCGATGGCCTTTCAACGGCGGAAAAGATCAAGCAACTTAAAGATCTGGATCGAATTCCTATAGTCGTCGTCACTGCATTCAGAAACGTGCAGGACCAGGCCGACAAGGCTGGCTGTTCCGGCGTTCTCTACAAGCCGGTCGATATGATTGAGTTGGAAACGATGCTCAACAAACACCTAAACGGCCATTAGAGTCAAGTTGGAAATTGTTGATCCGGCGAGTTTGTTCTTTGCGTACTTAGCGACTTTGCGTGGGAAAAAGAATTTCACGCTAAGTCGCCAAGTACGCTACGTTAGAAAAAGGCCCCTAGGAAATCCGCTTCCAATCTATTCGAACTGCTTCCTGAATTCAGCAAATTCCTGTTTGAACTGCTCCAGTTCTAATCGCACCGATTCCAGATCGTTCTCTATTTTTTCGATGCGCTCATTCGATCCGCCTGACGATCTTGCAACAGAAGCCACTGTCGCGATGGCTGCTTGATCCACCTCGCCCGAAAGCAGGTGTGCATACCTTGATTCCTTTTGTCCGGGCTGGCGTTCGAGCCTCAGCACAAGCGGCTCATTCCTATTCGCAAGATCATCAAGCGCCGCCTGAACCTCATCCAGCCCGCCGAATTCATAAAGCCTGTCGGAACGCCCGCGAAGTTCACCGACCGTCTGCGGGCCGCGAAGAAGAAGCAACGCGATCACCGCCGTTCCGGCCGGATCCAGATCGAACACGTTCGGAAGCATGTGCTTGTATTTCACCGTCCTGCTCGTGCTGCCGTAATATAAATACACGAGGTTCTTTTCGCGAAGGCTGTCTATCGCCGCCAACAACTCCGTTTCGCCAAGCGACATAACAGGCTCACGGTTCGACTTTTGATTACACGCGGCCGTCAGCGCATTCAGGGTGAGCGGATAATATTCGGGCGTGGTCAATTGTTTTTCAACAAGGCTGCCAAGAACTCGTGCTTCGATCTCATTAATGATAGTGGACATACTTCTCCATATTACTCCGCAATCTGGCAACTGAATAACTCCGCAATTCCTTCTTTGCGTCCACCGCGGCTTTGCGTGAAAATGTCTTGAACCAATGGAAGTTTTTATCACGCGAACAACCGAAGAGATCGCCGAAGCCTGCGAGCGTTTGTCCAAAGCCGCGGTGCTCGGCTGCGACACGGAAACTTCCGGTTTTAATTCAAAGGTCGGCAAGCTTTTTTCGATACAGTTTTCTGATGGAGAGTTTAACGTGCTCGTTCCCCTGAGCGAAGGCGTGCCGATGAGCGGTTTCGCAGATATTTTGGCAAACGAAAAGATAATCAAGATCTTTCACAACGCCAAATTCGACCTCGAATTCCTGACCGACGCCGGCCATACGGTCCGCAACATCTTCGACACAATGATCGCCGAAAAGCTGATCACCCGCGGGGCGAACCAATCAGCCTCGCTCGCTGAAACTCTTTATCGATACTTCGCCGTCGATCTCGACAAGACCCAACGCGCAAAATTCAACCGCAAATGGGACGGCATCTGGACCCCCGAACTAGTAGATTACGCCCTCTCCGACGTCGTCTATCTACCGAAACTCATGCAAGAACAAAACGAATGGCTTGCCAGATTAGGCCTCGGCAATACCTTCGATGTCACTATGAGAAAGATCCTCGCTCCCGCCTGACTTCTCTTCGGCAACTCTCTTTTCGGATTCGCGAACCTGTGCAGCTAATTCGTCAAGCGTCGGCGGCAAAGGCTTTTTGGGTCCCGGCGTCGTAGGTTCACTCATTGCGTTAGCTGACATTTCCGCCGCTTCTGGGATATCATTAACGATCCTTATTATGTATTGCAAACATTGCGGAACTGAAAATGCGGACGATGCTGTCTATTGCAAACGATGCGGCGGGCTGATGGAGTCTGAGGACGAGACCCGTGTGGCAATAAAAGAACGAATTGCGATCTCACCTGTTATCGGTTCGGAAAGCAGGCCTGCAAAGAAAAATGCCGATCTCGGCAATGATCAGGACAACAGGATCTTTTCGATCTCGCCGACGGTAAAATTCGTAATGCTCGGCTATGCGGCGGCGATCATCGGAGCATTTGCGATCGTTGCCATTATGAGCCTGTTCCTGCCGATGATCGGCCCGGTGGTGGCGGTCGTTATCGGGTTGGCACTGTTGCTGGTGCCGGCGTTTTACCATATCCGGAAAAAGCTTGTCAGATACACGCTGACTGAAACGATGATCGAGATCGATCGCGGCTTGATATCGCGAACCACCCAGAATATACCTTTGCGGCGGGTTCAGGATGTAACGGTTACTGCATCTATCGTTCAAAGAATGTTGGGATACGGCGATATTGAGATCGATAACGCTTCGGAAACAAATAATAGGATCGTTTTGGACGACATCGATTCGCCAAAGCGGTATGTAGATATGATCTTGAAACAAATGAGGCAGCTCGAACGCTAGACAGTTTATTCAACGCAAAGACGCAAAGCTGCGAAGACGCAAAGCTTTTGGTAACCTTGCAACTTTGCTCCTTTGCGTTAGAAATTTTTATGCAGAAGATTTTTGTAACAGGCGGTGCCGGATTTATTGGTTCGGCATTCGTGCGTCTGGTCTTAAATGAACAGCCGGACGTTGGGATCGTGGATCTTGATGCACTGACCTACGCTGGGAATTTGGAAAATCTTGCCGACGTCGATAACGAACGTCATACGTTCATCAAAGGCGATATCTGCGACCGCGAAGCGGTGATGGCAGCAATGCCCGAGGGCTGCGAGGCGGTGTTTAACTTTGCCGCCGAATCGCACGTTGACCGGAGCATTAATTCGGCGGATGAGTTTTTGCGGACGAACGTGATCGGAACGCAGGTGCTTCTTGACGCGGCCCGAGCCAAAGGCGTTCGGCGTTTCGTGCAGATATCGACCGACGAGGTGATGGGCAGCCTTCCCGATGACAGCGACGATTATTTCACCGAAGGATCCGTGCTCCAACCCAATTCGCCTTACGCAGCTTCGAAAGCAGCAGCCGAATTCGTCGTTCGGGCAGCACGCGAGACACACGGAGTTGATACTGTTATCACGCGCTGCGGAAACAACTACGGCCCGCGTCAGTTTCCGGAAAAGCTGATACCGCT
>CAZXTS010000259.1:0-3904 GCA_964643745.1 uncultured Chloracidobacterium sp. | reverse complement strand
GTGGACGTCATCTTCTTGTTTGCTTCGAAGAACTTCGTGAGTCCGAAGGACTTTGCTTTTGCCGCAGCCTGGGCGGTCGTCTCATCATTGGTCACATCGAGAATTACGAAATTTATGCGGTCTCCATATTCTTTCATCAGGTCCATCATGATCGGATCGACCTTCTGGCAAGCTGAGCACCATTCGGCTTTGATGACGGCGACCGTAACTTTCTTGTTTTTGGCTCCGGTGCTGCCTCCAAATGCCAGGACTCCGACTGCTGAGAGTGACAGCATTAAGGCAAGCGACATCGTGATTGTTGCAATTTTTTTCATATAATTAGTCTCCTACTGTTTTTACGTTCCATGGTTTATTTCTCGCAAACATATAATGCGCTTTGCGAGATCAGTGAAACGAACATGATCGTTCATTCATTGCTAAAATACGTGGCGTGACCGGGATTATTCCCGAAAGGCGGTGCTCCATTTTTAATGGCAGCTTCGCACTGCAATGGGAATAAACTTGACCAAGTCGAGTATTTGTAACCGATAGGAGACTTAATCGCCGAATATGTTCAAAGGGTCACTGTTTGTCGGAAAGGAAGAAAAATGGGCTGATTTTGAGGTCGAAGCAATGCCTCATATGAAAAGCCTGTTTCGCAGCGCAATGTGGCTGACGCGAGATCGTGATCTGGCAGAAGACCTTGTGCAGGAGACGATGTTTGAAGCGATCAAATCGTTTCATCGATACGAACTCGGGACCAACTGCAAGGCGTGGTTGACTACAATAATGCACAATCTAAATTCGAAACGACTATATAAGTTGGGCCGGATGAAGGTCGTTGATGACCCGGAAGAGAGACTGGCCGAAACGATCCCGTTTGAACCATCGGTTCCGGAGACGATAACCGACGAAGAGGTGATCTCGGCGATCCAAAAAGTCCCGGGCCCGTTCCGAGATGTGATCATACTCGCCGACGTTGAGGAATTTTCTTACAAAGATATCGCATCTATACTTGGAGTCCCGATCGGAACGGTGATGTCCCGCCTTTATCGTGGGCGGAGAGTGCTGAGACAGGAACTTACAGAATATGCACGGACTTACGGGTTCGGAACAGAAGTACGACGGATTGCAGGATAAAGAGGTGGATGGCTATGCAGTGTAAAGATTTTCGAGAAATTTCAGAGGCGTATTTGAGTGACGAGTTGCTTGTTGAGACCAACTTGCAAGTCTATCGGCATATGGAAAACTGCCAAAGCTGCAGGTCGGATTTTGCCGCACGTCGTGCCTTGCGGACTAAATTAAGATCTGCGGTGGTTGAATCACCTGAGTTCGTCATGACAGAAGCATTTGAACGCGATCTTGCAGCCAGGCTACGTGAATCAGCCGTCGCAAGGTCAGGGTGGCGAGGGGTTTTTGCGATGCCACGTATTCTTGTTCCGACCTTCGCTGCTTTGCTGATCGCGGTCTTTGCAAGTCTTGTTACATACCAGTACACGTTTACGAGCACGACCAATGAACTCGCAAACCTCAGGATCGGTTTGACTAGTTACTTGACGGAAATTTCGTTCAAGGCCATCGGCAGTCATAAGAATTGCGCGCTTGATAAGATGGAGAAGTGGGAATCAGGTAATATTCCGGTCTCCGAAGATGGAATGGCAATGGCGGATAAAGTCATTGGACCACTCCGCGCATCATTTTCCGACGATGTCGAGATTTTGCACTCTCACGATTGTATCTATGAAGGACGAAGATTTTCGCACGTGATCGTACGTCGCGGCGGACGGACACTGTCCGTGTTTTTTGATCGATCAAATGAATCAAGGCATCTCGCAGCGGAGGAAGGGGTTAAAGACTCGATCATCTGCAATAAAGAAAATGGAATGCAAGTGGCGAGTTTTCGGGTCAATGGATATGCGGTATTCGTGGTCTCCGACATGCCCGAACCCGAAAATCTGGAGATCGCAAGGTCGATCTCCGACTCAATGTCTGTCTAAGTTGGCTGGATTAAATTAAAAGCTTTCTCGGACCCTCCGATACTAGAGATAAACGATACCCATGTCTTTGATCCTCAGTGGACGTCCCACGCGAGGCTCCATGAGTATGGCAGTTGACGACGAACTCTGGAATTGCGCTCTTTTCATTTTGACTTGTGTGCTGGAAGGAATATCTAAAACTTGCAGCGTTTCTTGGGCACATCGTTATGGGCTGGTTCACCTACATGCGATATTTGTTGCCCGAAGTATAAAAACGGCCGAAGATCAAAGTGCCTGACTGCGGGGTTGCACGACTTTCCCAGTTGAAGGATTCAAATTTAATATGACACAGATCAACACAGAAGCTACGGTTCGCCAGCGGTACTCAGAGGCGGCAAATGAAAGGGAAGACGCACTTTGTTGTCCGGTCGAATACGACCCGCGATATCTTAAGATCCTGCCGTCAGAGATTCTAGATCGCGATTATGGCTGCGGCGATCCGTCGGCCTTCGTTAAAGAGGGAGACTCGGTTCTCGACCTCGGTTCGGGTGGCGGCAAGATTTGCTACATCGCTTCGCAGATCGTCGGCGAAAGTGGCAAGGTGATAGGCGTCGACACGAATTCAGAGATGCTTGCGCTTGCTGATAAATATCGCGAGGAAATAGCGGCAACGATCGGCTTCGCGAATGTCGAGTTTCGTTACGGTCGTATCCAGGATCTCAAGCTCGATCTCAAGGAAGTCGATGCCTACCTATTGAACCACCCGATCAGAAACGCCGAAGACCTTACGCGGTTCGACGCCTTTGTTGCGACATCTCGCTCTGAAATGCCTATGATTGCTGATGAATCGGTGGATGTGATCTTATCAAATTGCGTTTTAAATTTGGTTAAGCCGGAAGACAAAGAACAGATGTTTCGCGAAATGTTCCGAGTTCTCAAACGCGGCGGACGCGTCGCAATTTCGGATATTGTCGCCGATGAAGAGGTGCCTTTCCACCTGCAGTCTGATCCTGAATTATGGTCCGGTTGTATTTCGGGTGCGTTTCGCGAAGATCTCTTTGTCGAGGCGTTTGAGGATGCGGGTTTCTACGGAATAGAAATCGTCAAGCGAGACGAAAAGCCTTGGCGTGTCGTAGAAGGGATCGAGTTTCGCTCGGTCACGGTCGTTGCGCATAAAGGGAAGCAAGGCGAATGCAGAGAGAGAAATCAAGCTGTCATTTACAAAGGCCCGTGGAAAAAGGTGATAGATGACGACGGCCACGTTCTCGAACGAGGTGCCCGGATGGCGGTGTGTGACAAGACCTTTAAGATCTACAACAGAGAGCCTTACGCCTCGCAGATCATACCGGTCGAACCGATGGAGGCGATCAGCTTGGATGATGCAGTGGAATTTGACTGCAAGCGAACCGCGAAACGCCATCCGCGCGAGACAAAAGGTATTGATTACGACATAACCGATCTGTCCGGGGAGATATGCGGCGAAGATATGAACTGTTGTTAACTTCTTCAGTTCATTGCCCATTCCTTTATGGGAACTTTAAGATGATCTTATGCACTATTATAACGAAGAAGATCTTGGCCGTTTCGGCGAGATCGCGAAACACAAGCCGGAACTTTTTGAGAAGTTTCTCGCTTGGTATCAGGCTTGTCAGGAAGAAGGAGCGCTGTCGAAGAGGGAAAAAGCATTGATCGGGCTGGCCGTCGCGGTTACGGTTCAATGCCCGTACTGCATCGACGCTTTTACAAACTCGTCTCTTGAAAATGGTTCAAATATGGACCAAATGACGGAAGCAATGCATCTGGCTTCCGCCATCCGCGGCGGAGCGAGCCTTATTCACGGGATCCAGTCGCACAATGCACATGACAAGGTCTCGATGTAAAGCCGCCTGGCAATAATGCAGGCGATCAAAGTTATGGACACAGCGAAGGTTCAGATCACTAGAAACGGA
>CAZXTS010000258.1:0-3909 GCA_964643745.1 uncultured Chloracidobacterium sp. | reverse complement strand
GCTTTGAAATATGGACGGAAAGATTGCCCTCTTCAACTACCGCCCCGCCCCACACCTGCCCAAGCATCTCATCTCGAGTCACAACCTCGCCCGCATTTTCAACCAACAGCGTAAGAATATCGAGAGCCCTTGACGTCAGCCTCAAAACCTCCCCGCGCTTCTCAACCCGCCGCTCGCGAATATTAAAAACACAATCCCGAAATCTGTAAACACTCATAACGATATAGAAGCAAACGGTTGAAACTTTTTGTCAAAAAAAAAACGATACGAGAGGGGATACTAAATCCTACCACACACGTCAAACCCATTAAGAAAAATTTAGATTTGTTAAGGATCCGAAAGAAAATTTCGATTTAATTAAGGATTTCACGTTCAGGTTGGATGTAACCTTGCCCCACAAAGTTACTTCATTCAACGAGATTCAAGGAGAAAAAAATGCGAAATACAAAGATTGTTTCCGGTATTTTTGCCCTGATGGTGCTTGGCAGCCTGGCCGTTCTCGGCGGTTCGCCAAAGATCATGGGTGGACTAATTGAGTATATCCAAAAAAACTCGATTGGGAATATCTTGAGTTCAGTGAACAGTCGTCAACAATACGATTCGGGAGACGCGAGTGTTAGCGAGGCCGCCTCGTTTATAAAAACAGTCGAAAACGTCAATGCGAAAACCGAGGAGATTCCTGACGAGATCCTTTGGAGAGTAATCTTAGGATTTCCCGAAAAGTTCAACGCGTTGGCAGAGGATGCCAGAGCCGCTGGACAAGACGAAAGGCTTTACACCGAATACTTCACTCGTCAGGCCAATTTGTCAGTCGAAAATGCGGAAATTTTCAAGCAGACGGCGGTGGAATACGCTGCTGAATTGAGCCCGTTGGAAGACCGAATCCAATCGATCGGCCGTTATAGAAAAACAGCTCGTGACCAAGGACAAAATCTTTCAATGGAGGAATCTTACACTCTTAGACAAGAGCTTTTAACGCTCCAGGACAGACAAAAAGAGATCGTTCTGAAATACCGCGATAAATTTCGAAATGCGGTTGACGCCGAATCATTCACAGTATTCGAAAATTGGTTAAGGAACGATTTTTCGGCAAGTTTTACCTCAAAACGAATAACATCAAGTGATTTAAGTGCTGACCCAAATTCAAATGTTCAGAACAACGGATTTGAACGCATGGAAAAACCAAAACAGGAGGAAAATCAGAAATGAAAAGGCATCTAATAATTGCATTTGTGTTCTTCATGTTGTTGGGTTTTTCCAGGAGCGCGTCCGCACAGTTTCCAGAATGCAAGGAGTGGTTTGTGGACGGATATGGCTATTCCATATTGCTCCGTGATAATCAGGCGATGCTTGTTTCCGGCATTGCCGGTACGACATTTGTCGTATACGATTACAGTCCCTATTACTGTAACAATGATTTCGATGCTTGGGTTTATAGTGAATTGGCAAATTCAAGCGGTGTTTTGAGCTACGGACGACTTCAGTCACAAAGCTGGCGTATCGAAGGTCGCCACGGAACATTTATGGCGCAACCACGAACCTATTGTGTGACAAGCGCTCACGGATTCGTAAACTATTTGTGGGTATCAATTCCTCCCTATCCGAGTTACACGCGGGAATATACCACGGCCTACACGCAGGATTGTTACACATTTACGCCCCAGCCGACTCCAACACCATCACCGACCGCAACACCGACACCATCACCGACTCCTTGCGATCCATTTGTTGAAGATTCCTGTCAGAGCTCGATACACCTCGATGTCGTCCCAAGCTTTATTAAGCCCAGCAACCTCCCCGCCGGGGATGGTGGCGGAAATACGGCGACGGTTAGACTATGCACACGTCCGGCAAGACCCAACGAAAATGTTGCTTTTCGGCTCGTTTTTAGACCTGCGCATGCAAATTCAGGCGGACACGTGGATTATCTCCACACCGGTCAGCGACCCTTGGGAAAACTCGCGAACGGAACAGGGAGAACCGGATCAAATGGGTGTTTTTCAACCACTTATACAGCCTCCCATATTTCTGGAACGGTCGGTGTGGATGGAACTGCGGTTGGACTTAGCACTGGAACCGAATTCGGAGTGGGTGTACAGGGGCTTGTAGAAATTCCCCCAGGTGTGAATTACGGGAGAATCATCAACGACACCGCTCATCCAGTCAATCTCGCAGTTACTTCGGCCGCCCTTACGAGTTTGGTGAATATTGCGAACCAATATAAGCAGGAGTTCTACGGGAACAATCCAATTCCTGATAACGATAAGATCCACTATAACGATGCCAGCTTGCCGTTCGGGGGGAAATTTGAGATGGCTGCAACGTGGTCGAACACCGGCTTTCATTTCGAACACAGAGTCGGGAAGAATGTTGATGTCAGGTGTTGCAGAAATCCGGGCAATATCCCAAGAGATCGTAGGGTACGACTTGGTCGAATCTTCTTCGAACATGGTTCTACTGAAACCCAAGACAAGACAAATACCTTAACACCTCATTGGCATTTGCGCTTCTACTATGGCGGCACACACCGCGCTGCCGAACGGACCCCTCATGTTTTCGTTGAAGATGTCTTCGACGCGGTATTGAAACGTGAATCGACGCAGGATGAATATGAGATCTGGCTTGACAGGATCACAACAGCCAAGGCCAAGGGATCATCTGAATTGCTTGCGGCGGCAAAGACTTTTGAGAAAGAGATCTTCGCCTCGATCAACTATGGGGTGATGAGCAGGAGCCATGAACAATTTGTTACAGATGTTTTTTGGTCGCATGTTTTTCGAGATCCGACCGAGAACGAAGTAACATATTGGGTCAACTTTCTCCTGACTCAACCGCCTTCGGTTCCTCAAAATCGTCGGCGAGAGCGTTTGATCAACCAGTTTCAATTGGGTTCCGAGTTCGAAGAGATTGTTCTTGGAATTATCGATGCAGAGATTCCACCGGAACCGCCGCCGCTTCCGTAGCTGGAGAGTTCATTTTAGGGCAGGGCGAGAAACTACTCGCCTTGCCTGGTTTTGCTGAAATCAATGGGAGGATCAATGCGAAGTCTTTATTTTTGTTTTGTGATTTGTCTTTTTCAGATTGCCTGCGTGTCTGCGGCACAGGAAAGTGTCGAAAACCACCAGCGTCAAAAAGCTCAGCGGGCATTGTTCAAACGGAGCTCCGTAGTGCTGAAACCACCTGGAGAATATGCTATGCGTGAAACGAAAAGGGGAAAGACATACGACCCTAAACCGCGGCTAGTTACCATAGACGTAAAGGCCGGCAAGTATGAACTGCGCTGGATCGGCTATGATGGCCGGGACAAAATTGTTGAATATCAACGACGGGACGCGCTGGATGCTTTGGTGGAGACCCGCGTAATAAAAAGCAGTGACAAGTTTATCTATAGTTATCTGATCCGCAATCTGCCGTCGAGCCCTAGTTTTATCGGTATATTCATAGTGCAGACTTTTGCCGTTGATGTTAGAAATGAGAAGATTCCCTCCGGGGAAGATCTATATATCGGTCATATGGGCAGCCACATTCCAAGATTCAGTGAGGGAGTATGGCGAACGTTCTCGCCCCTGACTGACGATACCAGGATTATTCCTGGTACGACGCGAGAATTTCAGATCGTTTCCGAGGCTCAGCCTGGGGTTGTCGGCTGTTATGCTCATGCAGGTGAGCCATCATTGAAAGGCGCGGACGAACATATGCCGGAAGAGCTCGAGATGGTAACTCCGGGATACGATGGCCTAGCCTCTTGTATAACGATCGGCCCGGATGAAAGGCTTGCGAAGTTTTCAAAGGAAGAAAAAGCGAAATATCTTCTTGATAATCTACCGAAATTCGTCGAGGCCGGATGGATGGCTGGTGATACACCAAAGATCTATGAGTCAATTTTGACGAGTGGCAATCTTGCGGGGG
>CAZXTS010000257.1:0-3919 GCA_964643745.1 uncultured Chloracidobacterium sp. | reverse complement strand
GTTTAAGAAGAACCTGGATAAATATAAGGCGGAAGAAGACGCGAAGAAGTGACCCTGTGAGATCGTCGAAATGAAAAAGCCCGCTCGGATCGACCGGCGCGGGCTTTCTATATGTTAGAAGCAATGCGTATCAAACGCTCATTACTTCAACTTCTTTGTTCTTCGAAAGCTCATCTACTTTAGCGACGAATTCATTGGTCAGTTTCTGAACATCGTCCAACCCGCTTCGTTCTTCGTCTTCCGAAACCAGCTTGTCCTTGAGCATTTTCTTTAACGTATCGTTAGAAGCGTGACGGACATTTCGGATCGCAATGCGGTGATCCTCGGCGAACTCGTGGATCTGTTTAGCGAGCTGTTTGCGTCGCTCTTCGTTGAGCGGTGGAACCGGAAGCCGAATAAGCTTGCCGTCGTTCGAAGGGTTTAATCCGAGATTGGCCGCGATTATGGCTTTTTCAACCGCTCCGAGCTGCGACATATCCCACGGCTGTACCGTGATCAATTGCGGTTCGGGAACCGCGACCGACGCCATCTGGTTCAGAGGAGTCGGGGTTCCGTAATAATCAACTGACACCGAATCTAGCAGGCCAACGGTTGCACGGCCGGTCCGCACGTTCGCAAGCTTTCGCTTGAAATCCTCGATCACGGATTCCATCTTCGGCCGGGTTTCTTTGATCACTTCTGATGCGCTCATTTGTATAATTTCAAAGTTGTTTTAGGCGGCACCGGTCGCGGTATTCGACATTGAGACGAGAGTGCCCATGCTCAGATCACCGCTGGCCGCCTTAATTATATTGCCGGATTCCTTCATGTTAAAGACCATGATCGGCAGGTCATTATCCATACAAAGCGAGATAGCGGAAGCGTCCATCACTTTGAGGTGCTTTTCGAGAACCTCCTGATAGGAGATTCGCTCAAATCTGACCGCCGTAGGATCTTTCATCGGGTCCGCCGAATATATCCCGTCAACTTTTGTCGCCTTGAAGATAACGTCGGCACCGATCTCACACGCGCGAAGTGCCGCTGCGGAATCGGTCGTGAAATACGGATTTCCGGTTCCGGCGGCAAATATCACGACCCGTTTTTTCTCAAGATGGCGGATCGCTCGGCGACGGATGAACGGCTCGGCGAGCTGCGGGATGTCGATCGCCGACATTACGCGAGTAAACACGTCAAGTTTTTCCATCGCATCCTGCAAAACTACGGCGTTCATAACCGTTGCCAGCATTCCAATATAGTCGGCTGCCGTACGGTCCATGTTCCCCGCAGATTTTGAAACCCCGCGGAAAATATTACCGCCGCCGACAACGATCGCGACCTCAACGCCGAGATCGTGAACCGCCTTTATCTCCTTGGCAACCGACTCAGCCACGGCGGTATCAATACCGTAGTTCTGGCCGCCCATCAGGGCCTCGCCGGAAAGCTTTAAGAGAATGCGTTTGAAAACAGGTTCCATAAGTAGTTCAAAGTTCAAAGTTCAAAGTTCAAAGTTCAAAGTTTTGGCTTTTCCCCTTAAACCTGGAACCTTCAATTCGGAACAGAGGTTAGCCAACCATCGATGCGACCTCGGCCGCGAAATCGTCAACTTTCTTTTCGATACCTTCGCCCATTTTGTAGCGGGTGAAGCGGCGGATCGTAATATTCTCTTTGATCGATCCGATCTTTTCGGCAACGAGTTCGCCAATGGTCTTCGACGGATCCTTTACGAAAGGCTGATCGACCAAAACATTCTCTTCGTAATATTTATTCAATCGGCCCTCGATGATCTTTGCAAGAACATCGTCAGGCTTTCCTGCGTTCTTAGGATCGTTCTTTAACTGTTCCAAAAGGATCTCGCGTTCCTTGTCGAGAACATCGGCCGGAACTTCGTCGCGGTTCACGCATTTCGGGTCGGACGCCGCGACGTGCATTGCCACATCCTTGACCAATGCCTGAAACTCTTCGCCGCGGGCAACGAAATCGCTTTCGCAATTGATCTCGACCATCACGCCGACCTTACCGCCCATGTGGATGTATGAACCAACGACGCCTTCAGCGGTCACACGGCCAGCTTTCTTCCCGGCTGTCGCCATACCTTTCTTGCGAAGGATCTCCATCGCGGTATTTTCATCGCCATTCGCTTCGACCAATGCGTTCTTTACATCGATCATTCCCGCGCCTGATTTTTCACGCAGGGCCTTTACTGCACTTGCTGTTATCTCTGCCATAATCTACCTCTTGTTAATAAAACTGTAAAATACTTGTAAAAAAGCGTAGCCAATTTGCCGAGAACGGAAATAGCCACGCTTTCAAAACTATGAAAATTCTAACTTAGCTGGCTGCGGCCTCGTTTGTTTCCTCTTCTGATCCTGACGATTCTGAGCTTTCGACTGGTTCCGCAGACGCCACCGGTTCGACAGCGGCTTCAGCAACCGGTTCCGATACCGGCTCAATAGCCGTTTCCGCGGCCGGCTCGATCTCTGTCGAAACAGCTTCTTCAACCGCATCAGTTTCGGCACTTACCGCTTCTGCTTCGTCTTCGATCTCAATGCCGCCGTCCTCTTCATCCGGATCGGAAATTCCTGCCTTAGCCAACGTTGCGGCAATGTCGATCTGGTCTTCAGCCTCAACATCCTCGGTTTCCGCCACCGCGACAGTTCCGCCTTCGGTCCCGACCTGTTTTCCTTCGATGATCGCGTCCGCGATCCGCGAGGCGAACAGCCTGATCGCACGCAGGGCATCGTCATTGCCTGGTATTATGTGGTCGATGCCTTCCGGTGAACAATTTGTGTCAACTACGGCAACGATCGGTATTCCCAGCTTGTTAGCTTCCTTTACCGCGATGTCTTCTTTGCGGACATCGATGATGAACATCATATCCGGCATTCCGCCCATTTCTTTGATACCGGCCAAGTTCCTCATTAAGCCTTCGTGTTCACGGTCGAGCTTCAGACGCTCTTTTTTGGTGAGCATTTCGAAACGGCCGTCTTCACGCATCGCTTCGATCTCTTTGAGCTTTTTGATCGATTTCTGAACCGTTTGATAATTGGTCAGGAGTCCGCCGAGCCAACGGTTGTTGACATAAAACTGTCCGCAGCGTTCGGCTTCCTCTTTGATCGCGTCCTGTGCCTGACGTTTGGTTCCAACGAACAAGACCTTTTGATTTGGGCGTTCGGCAAGCGATTCGTGCACATAGCCGAGTGCGTCCCGGAAAAGCTTTTGGGTCTTCTGAAGGTCAATAATGTAAATACCGTTGCGTTCGCCAAAGATGTATTCCTTCATCTTTGGATTCCAACGGCGAACCTGATGTCCAAAGTGAACTCCGGCTTCGAGGAGTTCTTTCATCGTAACTGTTGCCAAAATTTTATCTCCTAATTTACTGGTTTTTGTACTCGCCGGAAACTCATCTATAAACCAAGGTATTCCGGCGATGGATTCAAAGAAATGATGATTGTCGAATCATGAATGGTGAATACCAAAAGACATTCACCATTATGCATCCATCGTCCAAATATCTATCTCTTACTGAACTGGAACCGTGCACGAGCGCCCTTCTGACCGTATTTCTTACGTTCTTTCTGACGCGGGTCTCGGGAAACGAGTCCTGCTTTCTTTAGCGACGGACGCAGGTCCGCGTTAAATTCCATAAGCGCACGAGTGATGCCGTGACGAACCGCACCGGCTTGTCCGGCCTGCCCGCCGCCATCAACATTGACCAAAATGTCGAATTTGCCGATCGTGTCGGTCAGGGTCAGCGGTTGACGGATGATCATCCGAAGTGCTTCGTTCGGGAAATAATTCTCGAAATCGCGGCTGTTTACCTTGATAGCGCCCGAGCCGGGTCGGAGATAAACACGTGCGGTTGAGGTCTTTCTTCGGCCTGTGCCGTAATATTGAATGTCTGCCATGTTCTTAAATTTCAGATCTCAAATGTCAGATCTCA
>CAZXTS010000256.1:0-3929 GCA_964643745.1 uncultured Chloracidobacterium sp. | reverse complement strand
AATGGAGACGTAGCTCAACGGAATCAGAGCAGCTGAATACGAATCAGCAGGTTGTAGGTTCAAATCCTACCGTTTCCTCCAATTCTTCACGCATCGGCCGCCTATCGGCAAAGGCAGCCAGTCTGTAAAACTGTCGCTCATTCGAGCTACGAAGGTTCGAATCCCTCCCGGTGCACCATCATTTTTTTTCGGGTTCGTCTAACCGGCAGGACGGCTGGCTCTGAACCAGTAAATAGAGGTTCGAATCCTTTACCCGAAGCCAGGTATTTAGCGGACAATGGACAACGGATAGTGGACAATTTTCCACTATCCACTGTCCGCTTTCCATTTATCCTGCACGCGTGGCCAAATCGGCAAAGGCGCCTGTCTTAGAAACAGGAAAGTGAAGGTTCGAATCCTTCCGCGTGTACCAAATCTCGCGGGGACGAATGCAAAACGTCGAGCAAGCAGCCCTTCAAGCTGTTCCTAGCGGGTTCGAGTCCCGTCGTCCCTTCCATTTTGATCTCGCGTATGTTGAACAAAGGACATCGTCCGCAACCATCCCGGTTCCGGGCATCTCTCGTTGAGCGCTTCATACGCCGGACGAGGCGCCTCGATGCAGATGGCTCCTCACATTTTCGCGGGTATCGCCAAGCGGTCAAGGCTTCGGTCTGCAAAGCCGATATCTCCGGTTCGAATCCGGATGCCCGCTCCAATTCAATTTTGGATTTAGGATTGTGGATTTTGGATTCGTAACGTCGAAAACAATCCAAAATCCCAAATCCACAATCCCAAATACTTTTGTGGTTCGTAGCTCAACTGGCAGAGCACTTCACTGTGAATGAAGCCGTTGTCGGTTCAAATCCGATCGATCCACCCATGTCGATTTTGGATTTCGGATTTTGGATTTTGGATTCAAATCTAAAATCGAAAATCCCAAATCCAAAATCGTGCGGGGCCGTGGCAGAAAGGCGTATGCACTTCCCTGTCGAGGAAGACGATGACGGTTCAAGTCCGTTCGGTCCCGCCATCTCGATTTTGGATTTCGGATTGCCGATTTTCGATCAATCCAAAATCAAAAATCTAAAATCCAAAATCAAACTCGGACGTTTAGCTGAGATAGATCAGCGTCGGCCTGAAGAGCCGTAGAGCTTGGTGCGATACCAAGAGCGTCCGCCATTTAGGTCAGAACCGCCTGCGTAAGCGAGCGGCCAGTTTCAAAGAAGAAAAACATTATGTTCGCACTTATCAGTTGCAACCTTATCGCAACGTGAATACTCAGCTTTTCCTAGTTGCTGAATTTTGCGTCGAAACCGTAATCCGAAACATTCAGCAATTAACTTGAGGAAAAGAAGATGAGCAAGAAATATCACGTTCAGAGAAAAGAGTTTCTGAACCAATTTGCTACGTGGCGAGCATATATTATCGCTTCGGTCGAGGACACGAGCGATGCGTTGCGTTGCTGCAATGAACACAAAGAAACGGTCGGGCACGTTTACTTTGAGATGGCATCCTGTCACGACGAGATCGAACTTCACTTCTCGCTCGAAACCGATGAAGATCGCGAGAACAGCCTTTACAAAGCGAACAAACTCGCCGAGGTCGTCAACGCGTTTCGTGATGCGATCGAGAAAGAGATATCGATCATTAACGAACGTCAATCTACTCAGCAGCATGCTCGGGCCGCTTCGGCGGTTCACTAATTCTCCCACGCGCGTCCCGGCCGGTTCACCTCGGAGCCGGCCGGATATGGGATTTATTATGCGGACAGGAGTGTCCGTATTTCGATCTTACCAAAACAAACGCGGCTGAGCGGTTTCGAGGGCGGCATGGCTCCATTTCATATCTTGTTTGCAACAAATGTGGAGCCGCGTCGGCCGATGACATTCCGTCTCAGCTCCGCGTTTGCCCTTCGCGGTCGGTGGCCAAGCGGCTCAAGGCACTCGCCTTTTAAGCGAGGTATCGTGGGTTCGAATCCCACCCGATCGACCATATCTATTGCGGATTGCGGATTGCGGATTTGTAGGATCGACACTGTTAGCTAGTTCATAGGGAATCAGCCAGTCCCAAATCAGAAATCCAGGATCCGAAATCGCGAGGCGGCGTAGCTCAGCGGAAGAGCAAAGGTCTCATAAACCTTGGGTCGTAGGTTCAAATCCTACCGCCGCGACCGGATCGTGGATCGGAGTCGGGGTGTCGAAGCGAATGATCTTCGCCGTATGCGGGTGCGAGGGTTTCATCTACCGTTCGGCGCTCGTCGAAGACGAAACATTCGCCTTCGAACAGATTTTCTTCGGGCGGAATTTCTTCAAGATACTTAAGAATGCCGCCTTCGAGTTGGTAGATATTCTCGAAATTAAGTCCCTTCATGAACGGTGCGAACTTCTCGCAGCGGATGCCGCCGGTGCAGAACATCGCGACGTGCTTATGAACTTCGGGATCGAGATTTTCCTCAACGTACTTCGGCAGATCGCTGAATTTGTCGGTGTTCGGGTCGATCGCTCCTTGAAAAGTACCGCTCTTGTATTCGTAATGATTGCGGGTGTCGAGAACGAATACGTCAGGTCGGGAAATGACCGCGTTCCAATCCTTGGGCTTTACGAAAGTATCGCGGCCTTTTTCGATATCGACCTTCTGACGAAGTGTGACGATCTCCGGTTTGATCTTCACTTCTTGCTTTCGCAAGATCTTGTCATCCGAAAACGAACTTTTATAGACAATCGTCGTTGCAACTATTTGTTCAAGGTCCGCGACGAACGCGGCAGTATTCGCCGGTGGCCCGCAAACGGTGCAGTTAAAGCCTTCTTCGGCAATGATCATCGTGCCGAAGAAATCATGCTCACGAAACGCCGTAAGCACGCGTTCGCGGATCTCCGGCAATTTGCCGAGGGCGTTCATGTTCTTGAACTCAAAAAATGAAATGACTTGGTATTGTGACGACATAAGCTGCATTTTGATTATATTGCAGGCCCACCAAGTTGGTTAAGTTCATTCCTAAGAAATTCATTGACGGGTAACTCAACTGGTCAGAGTGCCGTTCTGTTAAATCGGAAGTCGCCGGTTCGAATCCTGCCCCGTCAGCCAAAAAAAGGAAGCCGGACGAATGCCCGGCGTTCACTTTCAATACACTCGGATCCATCAATTTCCCGGCTTCATTGTCGGTGATGGTGACGGCATTGGATCGGGGCTTGGGACTGGATCCGGACTCGGCATAGGTTCAGGAGTCGGTATCGGACACGGCCTTTCCGGGTCTTCCGGAGACGGGCAAGGCGTTGGCATGGCCGTTGGTGAAGGCGTCGGAGTCTGCGACACAGCAGGCTTTGTCGGGCTGTTTGTCGTTGTTTGAGTTCCGGCTATGATGCCGGCCGTAAGGAAAGATCCCAAGGCTAAAATGCATATGAAACTATTGATCATAAAACCTCCATGTTCGTTTAGTTACAACAACGAGCGTGGACACACTGTCTTAAAAACATTCGTACAACTGCAAACGTAGCAATTGTCGTTCCGCTGGGTTACTAGGTATCCAAGCGGGTTATATTAAAAGGAGGAATATATGCCATATAACAAACTAAACATTAGCGGTGCCGAGGCCGATGTCCTTTCGTGGGTTACGCATGAAATGTCGGCTGACGAGCACAAAATGCTCGGCAACGTTTCGCGTCTGCCGTGTCTTTACAAGCACGTCGCTCTTATGCCGGATGCACATCTCGGCATTGGTTCGATGGTCGGATCGGTCATCGCGACGAAAGACGCCGTTATTCCGGCGACGGTTGGAGTCGATATCGGCTGCGGAATGATGGCGGTCAAGACGCCGTTCAAGAGCGGCATTCTCGATCGCAAGATGGCGGAGTTTCGTCATGAGATCGAGCGTGCGATCCCGGTCGGGTTTAACGATTATCGCGATCCGGTCGATGAATCGCTGGCGTGGGATCGTTGGGCCGAGTTCGACG
>CAZXTS010000255.1:0-3940 GCA_964643745.1 uncultured Chloracidobacterium sp. | reverse complement strand
ACAAAATGCCCTATGCCGAAGCACGAAAAGAAGTGTCGCATCCGGTTTCCTGTATTGATTGCCACGATTCGCAAACGTTGGCGCTGCGGATAACCCGGCCCGCATTTATGGAAGGAATCAAGTTAGTAAAAGCATCACAGGGCGTCGCAAATTTCGACGTAAATCGCGATGCGACGAGGCAGGAAATGCGGTCGTTCGTGTGCGGACAATGTCACGTCGAATATTATTTCAAAGGTGACGAAAAGGAACTGACGTATCCATGGCACAAGGGGCTTAAGGTCGAAAATATGCTTGAGTATTACGACGAGGTCGGGCATAAAGATTGGACCCACGCCCAGACCGGGGCCAACGTCCTGAAAGCACAGCACCCGGAATTTGAAATGTATAGCCAGGGCACTCATGCACGTGCCGGCGTTTCGTGCGCCGATTGCCACATGCCCTATGAACGGCAAGGCGCGATGAAGATCAGCAGTCACCACGTTCGCTCACCGCTGCTGAGTATCAATACCTCTTGCCAAACTTGTCACAAAGGTACCGAAGAAGAACTGAAATTCCGCGCCGAATCTATCCAGGAGCGGACCTATAATCTTCGAAGCATTGCGATGGACGCGCTTGTTCAGTTGATAGAGGACATTGCGGCTGCAAAGGCAGCCGGCCTATCCGATGCCGAGCTTGCTACTGCCCGCGACAATCAAAGAAAGGCCCAGTTCTTTGTTGATTTTGTCGAGGCCGAAAACTCAATGGGCTTTCACGCACCTGCCGAAGCCGTTCGCATCCTTGGTGAATCGATCAATTTCTCGCGGCTCGGCCAGGTCTCTTTGCGAAATATAAAAGCTGCCTCCGGCGTCGGGCCGGTACGGGCTGCATTTTATAGTCGCGGTTAAATTCGACAGCTCCCGGGAAAATCTACTTCCAACTATCAACCAAATGTGCGACACGTGCAACACTGTCCTGTATGCAATATACAGACAAAGACGGTAAGAAGCGAGTCGGTTACGCTCTCGTCTCAGAATTGAGACGTCATAGCCGAGCGGAAATACTGATGCAGAACGATCCCCAAAAGCAGAAAATTCCTAAAAACCCCGGTGTTTGCGCCACCTTGTGCCACCTTGTGCCAGGTGCGCCACATGCGCCATGGCGCAAAACGGGCAAAAACGCCGATTTTTGTCTCAGCTTGTCTCACTCGCGTGCATGCCCGGTGGGACAAAAATAGGCTTTTTTGCAGATCTTCGGAAAATTTGGGCGGTGAGACGGAAAACTGATCGGCAACGGAGGGAAAAAGAATCTGACCATTTGCGTGCGAAAGGCGTCTAACGAAGTGTCAGTAACGGCGGCATTTTCGAGGAAGTTTTATATGAATAGACGTTATTTTCTAAAATCAAGCGGGATCGCACTGGGGAGTTTTGGGATGATGGCGGCGGCGCCCGACTTTTTGCATCAGTTTGCGGCCGCTCAGGCTACGAATCGCTTTGGCAAGAAGAAAGTTCTTGTAACAATCTTTCAGCGTGGTGCGGTTGATGGTTTGAATATGATCGTTCCATTTGGTGACGATGCTTACTATGGGTTGCGTCGCTCGATCGCGATTCAAGCCCCGGGCAAGACCGAAGGTGCGATCGATCTTGACGGCTACTTTGGATTTCATCCGGCGATGGCTTCGCTTAACAAGTTTTGGGATTCGAAACAGCTTGCGATCATCAATGCTTCGGGTTCGCCGGACAACACGCGTTCTCATTTTGACGCACAGGATTATATGGAATCCGGCACACCCGGTTACAAGGGAACTCGCGACGGTTGGCTGAACCGAACGTTGCAGGCGACCGCAGGGAAGGCAGATTCGCCGTTCCGAGCGATTTCGATGACGCAGCAACTGCCGCGTTCGCTTTATGGCAAAGCACCGTCGATCGCGATGACGAATCTCGCGGATTTCACGATCAAGGCCGGACTTTACACTGCCGATCTGAAAGGCGGATTCGAAGGTGTTTATAAGCAGAATGTGAAAGACGGACTCGGCGAGACTGGCAAAGAAACGTTTGATGCCGTCAACTTTTTGAAGCAGGCAAACCCCGCACAATATAAGCCTGAAAATGGCGCTGTTTATCCGCCTTCGCAGCTAGGCCGTTCGCTACAGCAGATCGCGCAGATGATCAAAGCAGGCGTTGGGTTAGAAGTTGCGTTTGCTGAAACCGGCGGCTGGGACACGCACGTCAATCAATCGCTGGGTAACGCTCCGGCACGCGGGCAGCTTGCGATTCTGCTTCGTGATCTTGCGAATTCGATCGCCGCTTTCGGCACCGATCTCGGACAGCGAATGGACGATGTTGTTGTCCTGACCATGTCCGAGTTCGGCCGCACGGCACGCGAGAACGGGAGCCGCGGAACAGACCATGGCCACGGCAACGCGATGCTCGTGCTTGGCAATTCGGTCAAAGGCGGAAAGGTTTACGGTGAGTGGAAAGGCTTGAAAAACGATCAACTAAACGAAGGCCGTGACCTTGCGATCACGACCGATTTTCGAGACGTTTTTGCCGAAGCAGCGTTCAAGCATCTGGGTAACAAAGACCTGAGTGGTTTGTTCCCACGTTACGGCGTTGACTCCGCTAAATTCCGCGGGTACCTGGCCTAGTTTGAAACGAAGATATTTGAAAAAATGGTGGGCCGAAGAAACGATTCAACCCGCCTGAAACGCCTTTAAGTCAATCATTGGAATTTGCCGCATCGTTGGAGTTTGATTCGCTGACGGTATCCTGAACGGCTTCGTTTACCACCCGTTGCGTTTGTTGAATAACGTGAGCACATTCATGTGCTATGAGATCCTTACCTTCGGCCATTACGTTAAAAGAACCCGGAGCAATAAAGATGCTGCGGCCGCTGGTAAACGCTTTAGCTCCAAGCATGGTGGCTGCATGATTTTCATGGATCTTGACATCACTTAGATCGGCCCCAAACTTTGCTTCGAGCTCGACCTTGATGGTTTGTGGGATTAACGAAGGCTTAGATCCCGGTCCAACGTTCGGATAGGGGATCGGCACCGGCGATGGGGCATCGGATCTCTTGACCGTATCCGGCATTGCTAACGCGGTGTTGCCGCTAACAAGTTTTTTTTCTTTTCCAGGCATAGCTTGGGGGCGTCTCCTTCTTACTTGATTGTTTTTATGCAAATGAATCTTCGTTCAGAATTGGTTTTTTTGCAAGAGATGTCGATAGCGGTCGATCGATATAGACGAATAGGCATTTAACCTTGCCTGGTATAGACCCAAGCGGAATGCTGGTTTTGACTGCCGTGATGAATTAAAAGGCGTTACCAGCTTTTGCCGTTTCCCGGTTTTGGAATATACTCTGACTAAGTTTGCCGGTTTTCGGAACCTTTAAGAGAGTTCCCGAACGTCAAACAGTTCGGATTTCGCGGCAGCAGCCGCACTGATACAGATTTTTTTGGGTTGAGCACGAAAATAGTTAGAAGCGTCGCTCCCCGAATGCAGGTCAAAAGGAGATCTTATTTGACCGATAGAAAAGTTCTAGCGTGAAAATTCCACCTAATTCAGCGTTCGGCGCACCAGCCGAAACCTATTTGGTAAAAGTGTATCGATCGCTCGGTCTTTGTTGCAATCCAGCATCCTGATCTGTATTTGTGTATTTTCCTGCCGCTATTTCTACAATTCAACCAATCAAGGAATTAAGGCAAAAATGTCTAAAGAAATGATCATCAGCGTCAACGGACGCGAAAAGAAGATCGCGATACTCGATAACGGAAAGGTGACCGAGTTTTATATTGAGCGTGGCGAAGAGAACTCCGGTATCGCGGGGAATATTTACAAGGGCCGGGTTCAGCGAGTACTTCCCGGCATGCAGTCAGCATTTGTTTCGATCGGGCTTGAACGCGATGCCTTCCTTTACGTTTCGGATTTCTTCGATGAAGAAGAAGAGATCGAGCGAATTGTAA
>CAZXTS010000254.1:0-3945 GCA_964643745.1 uncultured Chloracidobacterium sp. | reverse complement strand
CATTTTTAACGCTTACCGGCCGCCAGCGGATCACTAGTACGCCGTACGCAATAAAGAGCTTGAATTCGGACACAGCGACTACGGCAACGAATTCTACGCAGCTCGGCGGCGTTCCGGCAGATGAATACGTCGTCACAACCGACCCGCGGATGACCAACGAGCGTGCTCCATTGCCCGGCAGTGGAAACTACGTTCAGAACACAATTGGTCTGCAGGGAGCCAGTAATTTCCATATTAGTGGAACCGGCAGAGCGAATATTCTCGGTGTAAACACGCAGTTTAACCTTGGAACAAGCCGCGTTTTCACACAATCGAACTGGAGTCTTTTTGTTGGACTAGGTGCGGGCGAGAACGACTCGAGCATATCTACGGCGGGAGTGACTTCCGTCGGGAACGAAGCGGGAAGGGAGAATACCGGAAGCTTCAACACATTTATCGGAGCATTTACAGGGCGGACAAATTCATCCGGACAGTCAAATACTGCTGTTGGTCATAGTGCCGGATATACAGGCACCACAGGCTCCAGCAATACATTCATAGGATCACAATCCGGCAGATTCTCCACGGCAAGCAATCTCACTTTCGTCGGAGCCTTCGCCGGGGTATCGAACACATCTGGTGCGGACAACTCATTCTTGGGTGAAAGCTCGGGCCGATCCAATACGACTGGAGCTCGCAACTCCTTTTTTGGCATCGGCACAGGTCGGGCGAATGTCGCCGCTAGTGACAATTCGTTCTTTGGCGCGTTTTCCGGCAACGGGAACCTGGACGGAGCTTCAAATTCGTTTTTTGGTAGTTTTGCCGGACAGTTCAATGTGAGTGGGAATTTTAATTCTTTTTTTGGGGCACGAGCAGGCCGGATCTCGAGAGGCATCGGGAATACACTGATCGGAAGCGATGCGGGTCTAGTTACGCTCTCGGGAGAAAACAACACGTTTCTCGGAAAGTTCGCCGGGCTTAATAACTCCTCAGGCTCGTCGAACACCGTCGTCGGTTCTGATGCCGGGGGCGTCAATACGACAGGTAGCTCAAACTCGCTTCTGGGAGCCAGGAGTAATTTCGGCTCAGGAGCTTTAAGTTTCGCGACCGCTATCGGTGCGGATGCGACAGTTTCAACGAGCAATACTATCGCTCTTGGACGTGCAAATGGTTCAGACGTCGTCCGTATTCCAGGAAACGCTGTGGTTACCGGTTCATCGACCTTCGGCGGTACGGCCGCCTTTAACTCTGGAACCTTCGCCGGATCGATCGCGGTCGCAAACAATGCAAACATCACTGGCAATGCGACGATCGGCGGAAACGGAACTATCTCGAATGGCCTTTTGGTAAATGGCACGCTTGCCGTCGGTGGCCCGATTGCCGCAGGGCATCGTTTTTCCGCGACAGTTCCGTTTGATGGTATATCCGGAGGACGGATGTCTTTCGGCCTTTGTAATCTAATTTCCACGTTTACCTTGACCACGTTCCCTACCTCGGATCCATGTGAGAACGGCGGAATTAGAACGGTAGGACAGGAAATGACTGTTTTCCCAACCCTAACCGGGGTGCTCAGGTTGGGGCGGTCCAATAATATAATTGTCCACAGTGATGGGTTCGTTTCGATTGTTACCTCTCCGGGTGGCGTTGCCAATCTTTGCCGTACGATCGATGGAAAGGTTGCCGGTTGTTCGTCCTCTTTGAGGTACAAAAACAACGTTCAGAATTGGCAAGGTAACTTCGCCATCGTAAACCGATTGAGGCCGGTATCCTTCGACTGGAAAAACGGCGATCTTGCGGATCTTGGACTCGTGGCCGAAGAGGTCGCCGAGATAGAACCGCTTCTGGTTACTTACAACGATAAGGGCGAGGTGGAGGGCGTGAAATACGACCGCATCGGCGTGGTCTTGGTGAACGTTGTAAAAGAACAGCAGACACGCCTCGACGCCCAGCAAAGGCAGATCGAAGAGCTCAAAGCCGTTATCTGTTCACTCAAGCCCGATGCGGCGGTATGTAATTAAACAGGAGTAAAAAATGCGATTAGTTTCAATATTGGTGATCTTTCTCTCCGCATCCATCGGTTTCGCACAAACCGGTGGGCCGTACGATCTGCGGCATGCAGTTATCGCCTCAGGCGGAGGCACGCAATCGGTTCAAGGCATTTACGCCGTCGGCGGAACTGCCGGCCAATCGGCTGCCGGTGGGCAAAGTGTGGCGGGGGCGTTCGAGCTAAGAGGCGGCTTTTGGGCAACGGAAGCATTTGTGCCTACGGCGGCGACCGTAAGCATAAGCGGAAGAGTGCTGACCGACAATGGATACGGAATACCAAATGCAAAGGTGATCCTGACCGAAGCAAACGGAACGCGGCGGACGGCGACAACCGCGACCTTCGGCTATTTTATGTTCGATGCCGTCCTTGTGGGCCAAACATACATAGTCGAAGTCCAAAGCGGAAGATATTTATTCCCAAAACCGACCCGGACGATCTCCGTTGTTGACGAAATAATCGGATTGGATTTCGTAGCAGAGTCTCAGTGGTGATCCCGGACACAGACCAGGTACGAAAACGCGTTGGAGAGAAACGTGAGACGGATAGAGGGTTACGGTCCTTCTACATCTCGCGAACATGGAGTAAGAAAATGAGAAAGACAAATGAAGTGAAGTTTGCGTTGATCCTGATTCTCGGTCTATTAAGCGTTGGGATCCAAGCCCAACCGAACACCTGGACCTATCAAGGACACCTTGTGATAAACGGTCAGCCGGCGAACGGTATCTATGACTTCGAGTTTAGCTTGTACGACGTTCCGACGGGTGGAAGCCAGGTAGCGCCGACAGCGATCTGGCCGAACATAAATGTCGTAAACGGCGTTTTCACTGTTGAGCTGAGCTTCACGGGCTTTTTCACAGGTGCGAACCGATACCTTCATATTCTGGTTAAAGCAGATGCGGATCCGACATTTACAGTGCTTACGCCGCGTCCGCAGATCAAAAGTGTCCCATATGCTGTCCAAAGCCAGTCCGCCGTTAACGCTGCAAGCCTTGGAGGCACCTCCGCCAGTCAGTATGTACTTACCAACGATTTTCGGTTGTCAGATGCCAGAACGCCGTTACCGAACAGCTTAAATTACGTTCAAAACCGCACGTCGCCGCAAACGCAAACAAGCTTTAATGTCAGCGGGGATGGAACCGTCGGTGGTAATTTTGCAGCGACTAATATAGATGTAACCGGCGAATATCGGATCGGCGGCTTTCAGATGTTTCGCGGAACCACTACGAACACTTATGTTGGTGCCGGCGCTGGCAGAGTCGCGACCGGAACCGGAAATGCTTATTTCGGCGCGGATGCTGGGATTCGTACTACGACGGGAACCGGTAACTCGTTTTTCGGGACAGGTACAGGCGTAGAAAATCTAGGCGGCCGCTTTAACTCATTCTTCGGACGAGGTGCCGGAGAGAATAATACCTCAGGGCAAGACAATACGTTTGTTGGATACTTTGCAGGTGACGATAACGTGACCGGTAGCAACAACACGCTCCTCGGTGGTGATGCAAATGTGGCAAGCGGAAACTTATCATTTGCGACCGCCATAGGTTCCGATGCCATCGTTGGAACGAACAATACCGTCGTACTTGGCAGGGTTGCAGATCAGGTCATTGCACCGGGTACGCTGATCGTTGGTGACAGAAGTTCGGGACGTGGTGGGATGAATTACTATGCAAATTCCGGGAACGCGAACTTTTATATGCAGGGTGCGGGGAACACTGTCGGGATCAATATGGCTACGGGTACAGGAGCGGGAAATCCAACTTTCTTTATCTCTCATTACGATGGGGTTACATATAGTGACCGGCTGGTTATATCTCCGACGGGCGCCGTTCGCATCAATATTCTTGGCTCCGCGGGCGCCACCACGCTCTGCCGCAATGCCTCCAACGAGGTCTCGACTTGTTCTTCTTCGATGAAATACA
>CAZXTS010000253.1:0-3963 GCA_964643745.1 uncultured Chloracidobacterium sp. | reverse complement strand
CATATTCCGACGTCAAATATCGAACGTTGTTCATCTCGTGCGTGACGAAGATCGATGAAACATCATGCAGATCGCGTAGCTTAATGGCAAGTTCGCATATGGTACGTGCCGTGGGCGGGTCAAGCCCGGCGGTAGGCTCGTCGAAAAGAACGATATCCGGATCCCCGACGAGCGCACGTGCGATCCCGACTCTCCGGCGCATTCCGCCTGACAGCTCGTTCGGCATTTTGTCTATTGCATCCTCAAGATCAACGAACCGAAGCATGCGGCGGACCTCGTGTTCAATTTCGTCTTCGCCGACATTTTGCTCCCTGAGCCGATATGCAACATTCTCATAAACCGATAATGAGTCGAACAACGCGCCTTCCTGAAAGACCATGCCAATATGTTGGCGGACGTCCATCATTTCTTCTTCAGAAAGATCGACGATATTCTCGCCGTTGATAAGGATCTCGCCGGAGTCGGGTTTCAGAAGGCCAAGGATCAAACGAATGATGGTGGATTTTCCGCCTCCGCTTCGCCCGAGGATCATCTTCGTTTCGCCGCGTTTTATATTGAAGCTGATGCCGTCCAAGATAACCAGTTCGTCAAAAGCTAAATGAACATCGCGAAACTCTATGGCAGAGCGAACGCGATATGGGTCTTCGAAGGATTCCTCGATATCGCCGGGACGGTCCTGCATTTCAGCAAGTCCGGGGCCGTCATTCAAGTGTTCATCGTCCATACTTTTTGATCACTAGCTGCCAATACCCAGGATATACTGCAGAGCTTTCGATAAGAAGAAATCGAAGATGATCACCCATATCGAAGCTACCACTACCGCATCCGTTGTTGATTTTCCGACGCCAACCGTGCCGCCCGTCGTGCTCAACCCCTTGTAACACGAAACAGCCCCGATGATGAGGCCAAAAAACAAAGGTTTAATAATGCCGCCGATCAGGTCAGTGGTCGCTATTCCGTTTCGTACTGATTGTATGAAGACATTTATATCCTGACTATATAAATAGTTTGAAACTATCCCGCCTCCGATCAAACCGAATATATCGGCCGCCACGGTCAAGAGTGGGAGCATCAAGATAAGGGCGATCAGCCGCGGCGTAACGAGCTTTTTGATCGGGTCCGTGCCCAGAGCTCTCATTGCATCGATCTGCTGCGAGACGACCATCGATCCGAGTTCGGCCGAGATCGCCGATCCTATGCGGCCCGAGACCATCAATGCCGAGAGCACAGGCCCAAGTTCGCGGATCAACGAGGTAGCAACTAATTGACCTGTCAGGCTATCGCTCCCGTAACTACGCAGTGTCGGCACTGTTTGCAGAACGAGAACGCCGCCGGTAAAAAATCCGGTCAATAGAACGATCGGCAATGAACCGACGCCTATGAGGTCCATTTGCCGGACGGTCTCGCTGAGATACCGCGGTTTACTGAACAGCCCGATGAAGGCTTTCCAGATCAAAACGCTGATCTCCTGTAATGCAAATAAAAACCTTGCTAATGGACCCATTTAGTTTCGGAGCGTAAAAAGAGATGATCCTTTTCGGCGAATTTGTTAAAGGGTACAATGAAGGCATTAATTCAACAAATAAAGACAGCCTGCGAAAGTTCGGCAGGCTGTGGTGGGCACGTAAAAGCACATTAACAAGATCAGTTCTTCCTACCCGGCGGCCTTGTGTTTTGCACGGGCCGGTTAGCGGGTCGATCGGCACCGGGACGCCGCTGGCCGGGGCGTTGGGTGTTACGTTCCTGAATGGTTTCCTGACGTCGCTGTAGAAACTTTTCACGAGCTTCGGCGGCAAGCCGGCGAAATTCACGAAATTTTACGAGCTGTTCGGGCGTTAGCACCTTTCTTACGGCAAACTCGTTCTCAAAATTTATTTTTGCGATCTCGCCCTGTGCAGCCTGGAGTTCTGCCATTCGCTGCCGGATAAGCTGTTCGTCGATCGTATCGGCATATATTGCCTGATCGAGGCTTCGGGTGGCTTGTCGAAGTTGCTCCTGCGCTGCCTGACGGCGTTCGCGGATGCCGACATTCAACATACGAATCTGCCGGATCTGGTCTTGCGACAGCCCCAATTCCCGCAATAGCTGTATCCGGTCGCCTTGACGGTCCTGTTGATCAGGCTGCGGGCCATCGGGCTGCTGAGCGAATGAGGCGGTCGCGAACAGAGTGACCGACAAACAAAACAATAAGAATTTGGGGGATAATAGCTTCATAAATTTAGATCAATCATCGAGCGAACCAATATCGGCAACGAGATCGGAAAGCCGCAGCGAAGTATCCGTTACATCGTCAAAATCGTTGAGCCGCGGGACCGAGTTCGGGGCCTGCTGCACATTGCGAACAGCTACCGTTGTTACCCGCCGTTTGGTCGTAACCGCCTTACTCCGCGGGGTGACCATTTCTTCGGACTTTGCCAATTCAGGCGACTCAGGAACCGGTACGATCGCTTCTGCTGTATCTACGTTGGGCAAAACCGTATCAGGTTCGATCCGAACCGGTTCGGGCGGCAATGGGCTTTCTACAACGGCAGGAACATAATCGACTTTCGCAAGTTCACCTGAGCCAAATCCGCCATTGATAAACGCAATTCCAGCGACGGCGATCAGCACCACAAATGCACCTGCGGTCGCGAGTCTCGGGCCGGTGGCAAATATGCCTTTGAACGCTTCGAACCAACCGATCGAGGCCTGAGTTGCGGTATAAGGGATCTGAAACACCGGCGTTTCGAGCGGGTCAAAATCGAGTTTTCGCCATTCATAAACCGAATAACGGCTGTCCGCGACCGAGGCAAATTCGTCGGTGCAGGCGGTGCAATCGAGAAGATGATCTTCAAACCGCTCGCGATCGTTCACTAGCAGTTCGTTATAGATATACGCCACGAACGCCTCGCTATTTCCGCAATTATTGTTAGTCTTATTGATCATCTGCATCTTACGCCACCTCCATTGGCAGCCTTTCCAATTTTGCTCTGAGCTGTTTCAGTGCCGTATAAAGCCGGCTTTTAACGGTGCTCAGCGGAACGTCAAGCGTGTCCGATATCTCCTGAAACGTCATATCCTCAAATTCTTTCATTACCACGACCTGTCTTAAATCGATCGGCAGCGAACTCACTGCCTGGCGGACGATAACGAGCCGCTCGCCCTGTTCTGCTATGTTCGACGGCACCAGACTATCCGGAGCCAGGAAAACGCGTTCCTGTTCATTGGTTTCCTCGTCTAGGTATTCTTCGGACCGGGTCCGTTTACGCCGTTTTGTTGTCAAGCACTGGTTCACCGCAATCCGGTGCAGCCACGATGAGACCTTTGCTTCACCGCGAAAGTTCTTCAAATTCCTGAACGCAGCGATAAATGTTTCTTGCGCCGCGTCGCGGGCCTCGTCTTCGCGGGTCAACATACCGAAGCAGAGAGCGAATATTTTTCGATCCCAACGCCGCACGATCTCGCCGAACGCCTCTTGGTCATTCGAAACGGACATCGCTACTAGCTGTTCATCCGATAGATCTCTGTACATCAACACGTTCAGGTTACATCACATTCTTCAAATACGACCGGCGAATTCCTTTCGGCCCGCAATTTTAGACGCCGTAAAGCCTTGAATAGTTTAGAAATAAAGGCTCTCTTGCCATATTTCTGACGACCAAATGTTCATTATTTGTCCCGCTTGTCCCAGGGTCCCAGGGCTCGACACGCATCGATCGCGTGGTGAATTTTCCTAAGCCCGCACATTTGTAAGGGCTAATTTTGCAGCAATTTTCAACGCGGATATCGCAGATCGGGCGGATTTAAGCGGAATATTGGAGAATATGGGGGGGGCTTTTCACAATCTGAGATCTGAAATTTCAAATCTGAGATCTCCAATTCAAAATCGCCGGTCGCAGACGCAGCGTTGGGACAAATAGGCGGATGTTTTTAACGCACAGACGCAAATGGCGTTCATCGCATCGCCGCGAAGGTTCTGCGTGC
>CAZXTS010000252.1:0-3978 GCA_964643745.1 uncultured Chloracidobacterium sp. | reverse complement strand
GCTCGGTCATTCTGACAAAAAATCTTTCATAAATCGTTCAACATTGTAAAAAAGTGTTGACATATGTACATCATTCCTGTAATTTTATTTCTTGACGGTTGTAAACCGTTCCCCTTCGCCACCCGATGCGAACACTTTTTCTAAAAGACAACATGATCCGAAGCCGTTATTAAAGACGGCTAGTTTATTCGAAACCAAGCGGGTGCCTGGCACCGCATTCAGTTGACCTGTCCTGTTTAGTCGTCTCGATGTCGTCGGTCCCAAGGGTGGCAAGAATCTTCAATAGACCTGGAACCCGCAAAAGTTTCGAATAAAAGAAAGAGAAAAGAAAGTTTTTGGCAAACAAGCCTGATCTAAGGAGCAAAAAGTAATGCTGTTCGGTAAAAAGAAAAGCGTAGCCGGCCTGGATATCGGTTCCAGCTCGATCAAAATGGTCGAACTTGATGGTAAATCAAACAACCTTAATTTGGTAAGCGTTGGTTTCCAAAACCTTCCCGCTGACACCATCATTGACGGCCAGATAATGGAGCTCAACACGGTCTCCGATGCCATCAGCAGCGTTTGCAGTTCGAACGCCGTGAGTGCATCCAGTGTCGTGACCGGTGTGAGCGGCCATTCGGTCATTATTAAGAATATCGTCCTGCCGCCGATGAGTGCCGACGAGCTCGAAGAATCGATCGATTGGCACGCTGAAGAGCATATTCCTTATGATCTCGCCGACGTCAGCCTTGATTATCAGATCACAACCCAATCGCCGGACGCGACCAATGTACTTATTGCGGCCTGCAAGCGGGAAAGGATCGACAACGTTCGCCAAGCGATCCAGCTTGCGGGAAAAGAGCCTGCGATCATCGATGTCGACACATTCGCACTTCAGAATTGCTACGAGCTCAACTATATGCCGGACGATTCTCAGGTCGTCACGCTGCTCAACATCGGTGCTTCGACAATGAACGTGAATATCGTAAAAGGTACACGTTCGCTTTTCACCCGCGACATAACGGTGGGCGGAAGTCAGTTCACAGATGTGTTGCAGCGGAGCTTAGGCCTTAGCTATCAACAGGCCGAAGCGGTCAAACGCGGTGATACCTCAGCGGCACAAGACGTTGAAGAAAAGTCGATCGAGCCGTTAATGAACAATGTTACTGAGATCGTTGCGATGGAGATCCAGAAGACCTTTGACTTCTACCGAGCCACAAGCGAAGACAATCAAACGGTCGTACAAAAGATACTTATCTCCGGCGGCGGTTCAAAACTGCAAGGCCTGGCGAACGATCTTTCAGCAAGGCTGGAATTGCCGGTCGAAGTGCTCAACCCGTTCCGCAGCATCAATGTTGACAGTCGAAAGTTCGATCCAGGTTATATCAATGAGATCATGCCCGAAATGGCGGTAGCCGTCGGCCTGGCAATGAGAGGGGTGTAAACGAAAATGATCAAGATAAATCTTCTAAATTCAGTTACTGAACGCCAGGGCAGCACCGTAATGGCTGTTGACCGACAGGTCTCCAACCCGGCCTCGCGTCTCTTGCTTCTTACCCTTGCGGTCGGTTTTCTTCTTGCCGCAGTTGTCGGATGGGACGTTATCAGTTCCCACATGGCAAAGAATCGGGCTGAGAAAGAAAGGGCCGAGCAACAACAGATCCAGAAAGAGCTCGAAGTTGTGATGAAAGAGCAGCAGGAACTCGAGCAAAAGATCAAGAATATCGATACGCGAATAGAAGCGATCAAGAATCTTAGATCCAAGCAGGCTGGACCCAGTGCCGTACTCGAAGCCGTTCGTGAAAGGATCGCAATGGTTCCCGGGCTCTACCTTAAAAGCGTAGAACAGGCGGGCGACAATGTGACGATAAGCGGAAACTCACCGGACGAAGCCGCGGTTACCCAGTTTGGCCGCAGTCTTGAGTTCTCAAACGGGCTTTTCTCGAACCTGAATATCGAGACAAAGCGTGAAGAGGTTACCAACCAACTCGCAACCCAGACGTCAGGAGGTCCGGCACCGAAGGTAAATGTCGTGAACTTTACCATTAAGACGGCATATACCCCGTCCAAGGCGCCCAATCCGGCTGATGCCAATCCAACTACGGCTGCAGCACCTGGAAACACACAAGGTGGTACCGCCGCTCCGCAGGTTGCAAAGAACTAGCCTAAAGGCGAATCGCCCCGAGAGATCGAAATCCTGAAATCAGAAGGACAAAACAATGTTAGAGAAACTGAAAAATCTTACCTGGTACTTCCAACTCCTGATCCTTGTTGGGATCGCAGCCCTCCTATATTCAGCGGTCTGGTATTTTGTGACCAGCGAAACACGGGCTGAGGTCGCACAGCTGAACGAAGAGGTGGCCGCGCTCAAGGCAAAGAATGAAGCGGCCCGCATCGCTACAGAACGGATCGGTGAGTTCCGAGCCATCTATGCAAGCAAAGCTCTTGAGTATGATGAGCTGAAGGTCCTTCTTCCTGAGCAGCGTGAGTTAACGAATGTGCTTCAGGGGCTACAGGACAATGCAAAAGATTCGCGTCTTATCGTTATGCGGTTCTCGCCGCGTGATGATACACAGCAGGACACGATCATGGCGAAGCCGGTCGAGGTCGAAGTTGACAGCAACTTTGACAACCTGCGGGCCTTCTTTGAAAAGATGGCAAAACTGCCGCGTATCGTTTCAATTAGCGACTTCAAGATCAACCAGCTTGACAAGCAGACCGCCCAAAAGACGCTCCATGCTCAGTTTCTTCTAACGGCATACTATGCCGACCCTGAGGCGATGAACGCGAAACCCGCGCCTGCGAAACCCGGAGCTAAAGCGGCAAAACCAGCTGCGAAGAAATAGACCGGAACCGCGTCCTGATAAAGAAAAGAGAGATATAAAGCCATGTTGAAAAAAGCCACGATCCAACGATTAATGTTCGCCACCTTAGCCGCCGTCCTGGTATTCCTACTTGGTCCGGCAACGGAAACGAGTGCGCAGCGCGATCCGTTCGCGAAGCCCGGCTGGGCGAGGACGAAAGAGCCGGGACGGGCGGGAGCACCAAAACCCTCCGGCGAGAAGACCACTCCTGCATTCGTCGCGGGCATTCCCTCGATCGAACAGCGGATCGAATATTTCAAGAGGATCCGCGAGGAAGCTGCGACCAACGGTCAGCCGTTGCCGAAGGTAACATCAGTGCTTGCGCTGGACGAAATGCAGGTTACGGGCATATTCAAAACGCCCAGAGGGTACGCGGCCATGGTTGAGGCGACGCCAATAAAGCTTTCTTACACGATATATCCGGGCGAGAAATTCTTCGATGGCCAACTGGTTGCGGTCGAAGAGAACCGTCTGACCTTTCGTAAGGTCTCAAAGGTCTCTAAAGACAAGTTTGCCACCACGGTCGAACACAAACCCCTGCGTCGATACACACAGCGGGAATTGATCCAGGGCACAGCCCCTGCAGATGCAGAGACGGCAAGCAAGGGAAATGCACCGGCTCCAAAAGCTGCCGATCTGCTGGGCACTACAAACATCGTCTCGCCTCTGGACGAGATGGATAGGCAACCCGCCGCAACAACAGATACGAAAACCACCAAGCGGCCGGTTCGCGTCGCACGGAAAAAGAATTAGAACTTATCTGGACGCAGCAGTTTCGCGTCCGGAATGGATGAAGCAGCTCAATATGGCTTTGCCTGCATTTTAGACCAAGCCGACACTGTAACGGAGGAAACATGAATTCTCTTAAGATCACAAGCGGCAACCTACTACGAGTAGTGACCGCAACCCTTATTTTCGCAGCTTTCTCGACCGTCTCGATCGGTCAACAGGTCCGTCCCCAGGACCAAGGAAAGCGTTATGGAGACGCCGGATTTGTCGGCGAGCCGGTCAACCTTAATGTAGTTGACGCTGATGTCCGCGACATACTTAGTTATATCACCGAGCAGTATGGTGTGAACTTTGTTATCGACAAGTCGGTCAAAGCAACACCGGTTACGGTCAATGTAAGCAATGT
>CAZXTS010000251.1:0-3984 GCA_964643745.1 uncultured Chloracidobacterium sp. | reverse complement strand
AATGTAAAGCTAAAGGTCGGCCGCTGGCTGACCGAAATGGACAACTACGAGCGCCGCAGCGTTCTGGTCGTCGGCGTTCACGCTGTCGACGCGCTTTTTAATGGCGATTCGGACGAAGCTGTCGGCAAGGTCATCCGAATGAACGGTACGACCTGGGAAATAATCGGTGTGCTGGAAAAACGCGAGGCCGGATTTTTCGGCGAGAACGAAGAGGACCGCAAGATATTTATGCCTTTCCGGACAGCCCGAAAGGTCGCCCCGACCCGCGATTCCGTTCTGCATATCGCACAGGCGAAAGAAGGCAAGTTAAACGATGCGGTCGATGACATCGAAAGCGTCCTGCGTGTACGCCGCGAGGTAAAGACCGGCGAACCCAACAACTTCGACGTAAAGACCGCCGACGACTTTATGCGTCAGTTCGACGGAATGATCGCTCGCATCGGTGCCGCAGCCATCGCCATTTCATGCCTAGGCCTGCTGGTCGGCGGCATTGGCGTGATGAATATAATGCTCGTCTCCGTCACCGAACGAACGAAAGAGATCGGCATCCGCAAAGCGATCGGAGCGACCCGCGGCGCTATCGTCTTCCAATTTCTCTCAGAGGCAATGGCGCTGACGCTGCTCGGCGGCGTGATCGGCGTGGCGTTGTCGATCGCTATCAGTAATCTATTGCTGATGCTGATCCCAACTTTGCCGGCAAAGATCGAATTGTGGATGATATTGCTATCGCTAGGCACATCGCTCGCGATCGGCCTGATCTTTGGCGTCTTGCCGGCGCGAAAAGCCGCGAAGCTCGACCCTATCGAATGCCTTCGCTACGAATAGATCATTCGCATTTAACGCGTTTCATCGGAATGTCCATTCCGCTTAATTTGCCGTTTCGTGTGCCTTCGATGCGGGCAAAGAGCGAATCCGTTTCGCCTTTCCTGTAAATTATTCTCTGCGGAAAATCGTGTGCGGGATTTTCAAAAACGATCTCGGCGGCCGTTGCTTTTACTAATTTGAAAGTGGTTTCGTCTTTATTCGACGAAGGTTTTGCGATGTAATCGATCCCTGCATCGCCAGAGACGATCCGCAGAGATTCGTACGAAACTGTTTTCTCGCCGACCACCGTTCTGCCCATTCCGATCAAGGTTCCGCCAAGCGGCTTCATCCATTGCTCGGAAATAGTCATGTTCCGTTGTGGAACGTTCAATTCCCAACAACCTACCATGAACGCCAGGTCCTCGATCTTTGGCTTTGCGTCCTGTCCGCTAATGGAAGGAAGCGAAATAACACACACAATTAAAAACACAACGGCGGTACTAAAAAATGATCTCATTGTAAACTTGCTCCGGAATAAATAGATTTGTAACTACCTTTCCAAAGTTAACAGCCGCCCGCTCAGTTCGTATTGTATAAATCCGACAGTGTCTATTCGCCGACGACAAATAGTTCTGACATCCGGTGAGCCGTTTCAAAAAACGCCGTTGGGCTGGTCCCGGCAAACGAAGCAAATTCGCGGTTCATATGCGGCTGATCGTAATAGCCGCACTCAATGGCGGTTCCCGCGAGATCGGTAACGGCCCCGAATTCGAGCCTTCGAATCAAACGCTGAAACCGGTTGATGCGTGAATAGAGCTTTGGAGATACGCCGACCTGTTCGTTAAATCGCCGTTCCAATCTGCGTTCGCTCCAGCCTAGTTCCCTTGCGAGTCCATTTACCGTTGTGCTCCCTGTTTCAAGCGAGCAGACGGCGTATTCGATCTCGGAACTGCCGCTGAAACTAAAAATGTTTTGTGAGTCCAGGAAACTTTCAAAGATCTCGATCCGTTTGGTAAAACTGCCTGCCCCGGCCAACCGCTCGTGCAATTCGCTTTCGCTTTTGATCCAAATATCCCCAAGACATTCGATCCGATCTCTAAGATGCGACAACGGAAATCGAAACACACCGAATGCGCCCGCAGGGTGAAATCGCACGCCGAAAAGATCGACTTTCCCGCTCGGCCCGATCAAAATATGCCCGCTCAATTGTCCTGAAACGATTGTCCGCGGCTGTATCTCGATCTCTTTGTTTGTTTTGAATCTTTTGAAGCGATCGGAAAGGTTAAAGACGAGTTCCGGACAGCCATCGGGCAAAACCGGCTGTGAAGTGTCGCCGCCCGCCGAATCATCGCGGATCGCCCAAAAGCATTTTATCCGGCCTGCATAGCGGGGCGATGGCGTCGATTCAAAATATTCCATTCTATTCAAACAGAACCGACAATGATCTTATTCTTCGAATTCGACCTTGTCGTAGATCTCGTCCATCGTCAATGTGCAGCCGACAGATCTCAATTCGAGATCGGCATTCTCGCCGATGAAATCGTGCAGGCTCCAACCGCCGTCCTCCTGACGGGAATAGCGAGCAACACGTTTTTTGTCCTGCCATACAAGGACGTATTCACGCAACGACTCCAAACTTCGATAATGGTCAAATTTGTCGCCTTTGTCATAAGCTTCGGTCGACGGGGATAATACTTCGACTATCAAAACGGGATTTACTAGATTGTCCAGGCCTCTACTCTTGACCAACTCAGGCTTTCCGCAAACGACCATAACATCAGGATAGGTAAATAAACCTGAAGCTTCGATCTTTAGCCGCATTTCATTTTGAACGACGGAACATTGCTTCTTATCGATCCGGTTGAACAATGAACCGGAAACATTCATCGTTAAAAGGTTATGCGCAAAGCTAGCCCCTGCCATCTGAAATATCTCGCCGTTGTGATACTCGTGCTTTACGGGCGAGACTGCTTCCATCGTCAGGTATTCATCCGGCGATATAAACTTTTTCTGTGGTTCAGCTGCCATATTGGAAAAATTATAACACTCTATTCAAGTTCAATACTTTGCTCATATTCCGGCACGACCACGTTCCAGCCAAAGCGGTCGCGGATGTGCTGTGCCATTGCTTCGGCGGCTTCGGGTTCGCCGTGCGTTGTATAAACGCTTTTTGGAGTATTCGGCAGGCCTTCGAGCCAACGCAATACAGTCTTCCAATCGGCGTGTGCCGAAAAACCTTCGACCTTTTCTACGTGGCACCGGACTGGCACCCAATTCTTCATTATCTTCACTTCTTTCTCGCCGTCCTGCACGCGGCGGCCGGTCGTGCCCGCGGCCTGAAATCCAACGAAAACAACGGTCGCGTTCTCATCCGGCAGGAGCCGCATTGCGTGATGCATTACACGTCCGCCGGACATCATTCCCGATGCCGAAATGATGATCCGGGCGCCTTTCATCGAATTCACCTTCTTCGATTCATCGCGGCTCGATGCCGTGGTCATAGAACCTGTCCTAAGCGGGTGCCTTTTCGTATTTATGATCGAAACGTATTCTTCGTCATGTTCTTCCGACCAGCGATTATAGACCTGCGTCGATTGTGCCGCCATCGGCGAATCGACCACGACCGGCAAAACGGGAATTCGTTTTTCGTCCTCCAGTTCGCGTATCAAATAAAGCACTTCCTGAGTCCGGCCGACGGCAAAGGCGGGAATCAATATTGCCCCGCCCCGTTCTGCGGCTTCATTTATTATCCGTGCCATCTGGGTCGCCGAATCGACGTCGCCGTGCAGACGGTTGCCGTAGGTCGATTCGACCATTAAATAATCGCACGCTGGTGGCGGAGCCGGGTCTTTTACTATCGGCTGATCGTAATGCCCGAGATCGCCAGAAAAAAGAAAGCGAAGGTCTTCGCCATCTGCCTTCCCGCCTTCTATTTCGACCAGCACCAGGCTCGCACCCATAATGTGTCCGGCGACCATAAAGCTCGCCTTTATTCCTTCGCAAATGTTGACCGGCGTTGCGTCGTTCGGTACCGGACGGATCAGCTTTAGCGTGTCCTTCGCATCGCCCTCGTCGTAAAGCGGCAGTGCGGGCGAATGTGACGTAAGTGCATGCCGGTTGCGATAGTCGGCATCTTCTTCCTGCAAACGGCCCGAATCGGGCAGCAATATCTTTAGCAGA
>CAZXTS010000250.1:0-3991 GCA_964643745.1 uncultured Chloracidobacterium sp. | reverse complement strand
ATAATTAAAGCCCTTGTCGGCACGCCCGATATGGTCGAGATCACCGAGGCCGGCGACGGCAAGAACGTAAAATTCTATGTTCGCGTCGCACCGGACGATTACGGTCGTCTCATCGGCCGCGAGGGGCGCACGATAAAGGCGATCCGCAGCATCTTGTTCTTTGCCGGACAGAAACAGGGCAAGCGTTTTCACCTCGACCTTGTCGAAGATTAAAGTGCAAAGAACTGATGGATGATCTCGTCGCCATCGCCAGGATCGCCAAGCCGCACGGCCTGAAGGGTGAATTGGTTGCCGATGTTCTAACCGATTTTCCGGAACGGTTCGAAGGACTGGAAAGCGTCACCGCAGTTCTTCCGGGCGATATACTGCGGGACTTAAAGATCGAATCGCATCGTCCGCGGAATGAGCGGATCTTGCTGAAGTTCGAAGGCATCGACCGGATCGAAGAGGCCGAAGAGTTACGAAATGCCGAGATCTGCATTCCCGAGACTGAAGTGGTCGATCTCGAGGCGGACGAGTTCTTTGATTGGCAGCTTGCGGGTTGCGAAGTTTACGACACACAGGGAAACGTGATCGGCGAGGTTATTGAGATAATGCGGACCGGCGGGACTGAGGTCTTGATCGTTCAAGGCGAAAAGGAATATATGATCCCATTTGCCGAAGCGATCTGCACTGAGGTCGATGTTGAAAATAAGAGGATCGTGATCGATCCCCCAGAAGGTTTATTGGAGTTTTAGGTGAAGATTGACGTACTTACAATTTTCCCTGAATTTTTCGGACAGGTCTTTGATTTTGGAATAATACGGCGGGCAAAGCTTGCCGGGATCGTCGAGATAAATATCGTCGATATTCGTGAATTTGCGGCCGATAAGCACAAGATGACCGACGACCGGCCATTTGGCGGCGGCGACGGCATGGTGATGAAAGCCGAACCGATCTTCAATGCCGTCGAGCATTTGCTTGGAACCTGCGACATGGCCGAATACGCGCCCGGAACACGTGTCGTGCTGCTTTCACCGCAGGGCAAGCCGATGAAGCAAGCAGTTGCAAAGGAGTTCTCGGACGATGCAGAACATATCATAATGATCTGCGGGCGATACGAAGGCATTGACGAACGGGTGAACGAGACGCTCGTTACAGACGAAATATCTATCGGCGATTACGTTCTGTCAGGCGGCGAACCGGCGGCGATAGTACTGACGGACGCGATCATAAGATTATTGCCGGAGGCATTGGGCAGCGACACCTCGGCCGAGAACGATTCGTTCTCAAACGGGCTGCTTGATTGCCCGCATTATACGCGGCCGGCTGAATTTAGGGGAATGAAAGTTCCTGATGTGCTTATGAACGGCAATCATGCCGAGATAGAAAAATGGCGTCATGAAATGGCGCTTGAAAAAACAAGAACGAATAGACCAGATCTATTGACAGGAGAAAATGGTGAAATGTGAATCCCGATCTTTCTGGATTGACCTCTGGCCGATAATAATATGAACCGTTTAGATTCAGTAGAAGCAACACAGATGCGGGACAACGTTCCTGCATTTCAACCGGGCGATACCTTGAAGGTGCACGTCCGTATCAAAGAAGGAAACAAGGAACGCCTGCAGGTTTTCGAAGGCGTTTGCATCGCACGCAAACACGGCGGTGTCCGTGAAACTATCACCGTCCGTAAGGTTAGCTTTGGCGTCGGCGTAGAGCGTATCTTCCCGCTCCATGCAACGGTCGTTGACCACATCGACGTTATTCGTCGCGGTAAGGTCCGACGGGCGAAACTCTATTATCTGCGTGATCTTCGCGGTAAAGCGGCTCGCATCAAGGAACGCGATACACGCAACAAGGCACAGGCCGCAAAGTAGATCTTTTCGGACGATCGTGTCCGTCTGACTTATGAAATTAGGGCGTCGCGAATTCGTCACAGCTACGGTTGGGACGGTCGCTTACGCCCTTACTTCATTTACGCCTGGTGTACACGGAGAATCAAAGATGTATGGATTGATCGGGAAAATGTTGTGTGCCGAAGGAAAGCGGGACGAATTGATCGGCATCCTGCTCGAAGGAACCGATAAAATGCCAGGCTGTTTAAGTTATGTGATCGCCAAAGATCCAGCCGACAAGAACGCCATTTGGATAACCGAGGTCTGGGACAACAAGGAAAACCACGCCGCATCCTTGAAACTACCTTCAGTTCAAGCCGCTATTGCAAAAGGCCGCCCGATGATAACCGGATTTGGCGAACGCTTTGAAACAGAGCCCGTCGGCGGCTATAACCTGTCTAAAAGCAATTCGTGATAATATCCTTTTGTGAATGGATTCAAGCTTCAGGCCGATCGTTTCGAATGGACGATCGGCTTTGATTTTGAGGATCAGGCGCGGAGCGAAGGCTATCGCTTTATCGCCGGCGTTGACGAGGTCGGCCGCGGCTGTCTGGCCGGCCCGGTTGTCGCCGCAGCTTGTATCCTTGATCCGGAAAAGCCTGTACCTGTTGGTCTTACAGATTCAAAAAAGCTCACAGAAAAACGGCGTGACGAGATCGCGGCAGAGCTCCGCCAAAATGCTCTTGCGTTCGCCATTGGCGAGGTCCAGGCTGACGAGATCGACCGGATCAATATTCTTGAAGCGACCAAGAAAGCAATGCTCCTCGCCATTGGTTCGCTTGAACCGGCCGCCGATTTTCTTCTCATCGACGCGCTTCAATTAAAGCATCTAAACCTTCCCCAAAAAGCGATCATCAAGGGTGATTCGATCTCTTACTCCATTGCCGCTGCGTCCGTCCTGGCGAAAACATATCGTGACGATCTGATGAAAAGCTATCACGAAGAATTCCCCGTCTATGGTTTCGCAGGCCACAAAGGCTATGGTGCAGCAACGCATCTTGCCGCGATTCGCGAGCATGGGCCGTGCCGGCTTCATCGAAAAAGCTTTCGCGGTGTCTTGGTTTAGAAACTGAACCAATCGGTCGGTTCTTTATGGCTTGAAAGCGTTATTCGCGAGCTCGCAGCATAAAGCGGAGCACGCATTTTTAGCGCGGTCTCGGCGGTGATGAGCGCGAGAGCAGTATCGTTAGCGCGTTGTGAAAGATGTGCCAGAACAATGTGGCGTGCCGCGCCGTCAAAGCTATTCTGGAGCCAGTCGGCAAGATCTTCGTTTGAAAGGTGTCCGGTCCGCGATGCGATCCTTTGTTTCAGGTCCCAGGAATAGACCGAGCACGCCCGAAGCATATCGCGGCTGTGGTTTGATTCGATAACGATCGCATCGCAGGCTCTAAGTTTTTGATCGATCAGCGGTGTAATGTGACCGAAATCCATCAGTGTTGCGACGCGCACCCCATCTTTCCGCGCAACAAAACCAAAATTATCGACCGCATCGTGCGGCACCGAAAACGGTTCGAAGTCGATATCGCCGATCGTGAATTCGCGGCTTGATTCGATCGCAACTGTTCTGTCCGAAAGAGCATTCCGTCGCTTTATCCCTTCGCTTTCTCCGTTTTGAGCTACTTTCCGGGTCAAGTAGAACGCGTTTTCCGTTTCGCCCGAAATGTACACCGGGCATCTTATCGAGCGCATTAGGACACGCAAGCCGCCGGCATGGTCGCTGTGTTCGTGCGTGATAAGGACCGCATCGAGCTCGGACGGGTCAACTCCGACGATCGCGAGTCTACGCAATATCTCCTTCGCACTCAGACCGGCATCGACCAGCACATTCGTCCGTTCGCTTGATATCAGCACCGCATTGCCGGTCGAGCCGCTGCCTAAAACTGTAAATCGCATCAATTATTTTTGGTTCCGCTTTCGAACGCCGCCTGCTACCGCCCGGGTTATCAAAAAGTTTGGTACAAAGTTCGTTGCCGAGGCGACCAGCCAATTCGTCCAGCCCGAAACTATCTTTGTACGCTTGCCGTTCATCGCTGCGATCGCCGTTTCGATCACTTCGTCAACGGTCTGCTGGCCTTTGACGGCCATCATTCGCTCGATGTTCGAGGCTTCGAAAA
>CAZXTS010000249.1:0-4010 GCA_964643745.1 uncultured Chloracidobacterium sp. | reverse complement strand
TCGCCGGAAACGGCCAATTCCCATTTTTAGTGGTCGAAGGTGCGAGGCGCGCCGGTGCCGAACTGTCTATCATAGCGATCAAAGAAGAGACTGATCCTACGATAGATCAAACGGCCGACAATGTACTTTGGGTCAATATTGGCCAGTTGGGGAAGATGATCTCGTTCTTCAGATCGAACGGCGTCGAACAGGCGATGATGGCCGGGCAAGTGAAGCACGTGCAAATATTCTCCGGTGCATTACCGGATGCTCGAATGTTAAAGATGTTGTGGAATTTGCCGAAACGCAACACTGACGCGTTGATCGGAGGCGTTGCCAACGAAATGGCGAAGGACGGAATTGAGCTGATCGACTCGACGCACTTTATTAAAGACCAGCTTGCACAACCCGGTGTGCTGACAAAACGAAAGCCGTCTGATATTGAAAAGGAAAATGTTGATTACGGTCTTGGCATCGCTAATGAGATCGCGCGTCTAGATCTTGGACAAACCATCGTTGTCCGTGCGAAAGCCTGTGTTGCTATCGAGGCCATGGAAGGAACCGATGCGACCATAGAACGGGCCGGTAAACTTGCGAACGGCAAGCTAACGGTCATAAAGGTCGCGAAGCCAGATCAGGATATGCGCTTCGATGTTCCGGTGATCGGTATTCCCACTATCGAAACAATGATCACGGCCGGTGCGACCTGCCTGTCGGTTACCGCCGGAAAGACATTGATCTTCGATCGAAAAAGGATGATCGACCTCGCAGACCGCAACAAAATATCGATCATCGGTTCTTGAACAGAAACAAATTAAGGCTTCATCCCGTATCAGCATCTTATCGAAGACCACTCATTCACATCGGAGAATCAATGAAACAAAGACTTTCAATTTTATTGCTATTTGTTGCCCTGCTTGTGCCGTCCGCCGCTGTCGCACAGGCACCGATAAAGATAACTGCTCAGGAACGGCAGATCGCCGAGACTATTAAAGCAGATCAACTAAGTAACTGGCTTCATTTTATCGCATCGGACGCAATGGGCGGCCGTGACACTCCGTCGCAGGGCCTTGATATCACCGCCGAATTTCTAAAAATGAAGCTATCTCGCTGGGGATTCAAACCGGCAGGCGACAGCGGCACTTTCTTTCAGAAGATGTCCCTGCGGATGGAATCCATCGATCCCGCCGACAATAAGCTTTCCGTCGGTGATCAGAGTTATTTATTAAATGCTGATTTCCTTCGTATGAGCGGCAACGGTTCGGCAAACGGCAAGTTGGTATATGCCCGGCACGGCTGGATGGTCAAGGCAAAGAACATCGATGCTTATGAAGGTGTTGACGTCCGCGGAAAGATCGTCGTTCTTTACGATGGCGGAGTTCCCGGGCGCGCAGGTTTGACTCGGCTACCGGAAGGCGTCGCTCAGGCTGACCTCTCCGGAACGAAAGGTACAGACTGGGCCGATCCGGCAGCTTATGCCGAACAGCGGGGAGCCGCGGGTGTCATTCTCGTCGCCGGGCCGCAAGTGCAGGAAAGATGGGCACAGCTTCGCGGATTTTTCGGGCGCGGGCGAATGGTCGTCGAGCGGCTCAGAGACACTCCCGCCGCCGCAAGCACAATGCCTGTTGCATTAGTTTCTTCCGCGATCGGCGAAAGGATATTTGCGGGCGAATCGGCTGGGCTTAGCTCATCAACTCCATTTGAGACAGGCAAAACGGCAAACTTTACAACAATTGCCCGTAGCGAACAGAAATGGACGCAGAACGTAGTCGCCCTTTGGGAAGGCAGCGATCCGGTGTTGAAAAATGAAATGGTCGCGGTCGGGGCTCACTATGATCATGTCGGCACAAATCCAAATGCCCCCGGCGATGACAAGATCTACAACGGTGCGGACGACGACGGTTCAGGGACGGTCGGCGTGCTTGCCATAGCCGAAGCTTTGGCAAAGTCGAAAGTGCGTCCTAAGCGTTCGATCCTGCTTGTGTGGCATGCCGCTGAAGAAAAGGGTTTGCTCGGTGCGGAATACTTTAATAAGTTCCCGACCGTCGATATTAAGAACGTCGTCACTCAGCTAAACATCGATATGATCGGCCGAAGCAAGTCACCGGGCGACACCAATGAAAAGAACAAAGAACTTTCTGGCCCGAACGAGGTCTATATGATCGGTTCGGAAATGATGAGTTCGATGCTGGGCTCGGTCGCGAAGGGAACAAACGACGCCTATCTTAAATTGGACTACAACTACAAATACGACGACCCAAAGGACACCAACCGCTTCTTTTTCCGCTCAGACCATTTCCACTATGCTCAGAACGGCATTCCGATCATCTTCTGGTTCACCGGGGTGCATGAGGATTACCATCAACCCGGCGACCATGCGGACAAGATCGATTACGCAAAGATGGAAAAGATTACACGAACTATTTTTATGACAATGTGGAAGCTGGCCGAGGCTCGTGAACGTCCTGCAGTTGACAAGGAATTGCCGCCCGAACTGCGTCAGCGCTGATAAGCTGCAACGAAATCCTTTCGTTTTACATCTTAATTCTGTAAACTAACAGTCCGCCAAATGGCGGGCTGTTCCTCTCTATGGGGGCGACAGGCTTCGACAGGGGCTTGTATAGATCTTTGGATGCACGTCGGGCTTTTTGTAGGTGAGCTCGTTATCAAAACTTACAAAACACAAATGCTAATCAAGAATTAGCTCTTGCTGCCTAGTTAACTCTAGCTCCAGCAATGTCTTACGCGAAGTCAGCTTGGAGCGACGCGATAAGGCATAACTCAGTCTAAGCTAGGGCACGTTCACCACCTGCGGATGTGTTCGAATCGTTAGTCAGGTTAGATCACAGCAAGGTTCGCCGGCTTGCTTACTTGCAGTGATCGAAATTTGAGCAAACCGGCTAAACGTGTAGATTTCACTGGTCGCAACCTTTGGATGTGGGTTCGATTCCCACCGCCTCCACCATTTTGAGTAAACAAAAAGCGGGCCGCCTTCATATAATTTTGAAGGTGGCCCGCTATTTTCTTTTTTGAACCGATTGCTAATCCAACGCCGTGATATCAAATCCGATGATGTCTTCGAGCGCGTTCAAGGTTCGAGTTTCAAAACTGCGCTGTTTTGCGGATGTTTCGACAACATAGACACTTCCCGCCTGAAGCCCTTCGACACTGAAGTAACCGAATGCATTTGTTCGGCCGATAATGGACGTTCCTTCTGTGTGTACAAACCTAATTATCGCGTTTGAAATACCCATACCCGAGGATGTTGTAACCCGTCCGGCAACGGACACACTTGCCGAACTTGGGGCGAATGAGACGGTGAAGTTCGCGCTGGAAACACCTGCGGGCGATGCAAAGCCGGTCTCGCGAATTCGTATCCTTGCACCGGTCGTCGGCGATTGAGAAACGGTCCAGGTGTACGAACCAGTATTTACAATGTCCGCGGCCAATGTTGTAAAGGTCGCACCAGCATCGGATGAGAATTCTACATTTACATTTCGGTTGAATGAGCCGGTGTTTGTCCAGCTTACATTTACGTTGTTTCCGATAAAGACCAGACCGTTATTCGGTGTTACGTTGATTATCGTGTCCGGAACATTATCATTTGTTGAATCTCGGAACCAGCCGATATCCCGCATCTGTTGGCGTGTCAGGTCGAGATCTATTGGAAGGCCGACATTGATGCTCGGTTCCATCAGCAAGTTCGGAGATGCAGCCGTTGAAAAATGAGAGATCGAAGAGCCTCCTGCAAACGTAGTCGGTGTATGCAATTGGACGCGTCCGTTGGCAGCATTTCGGCCAGCCGTAAGAAAGCCTGATTCCAGCCGAACACTGGCCCCGTCCCAAAAAACATTCCCGTTGTTTATTGCTGAAGCCTGCCTTTGCGCATTTGTCATTTGGTGCCAGTAAAGACCGTTGCTCTGGTCGATCATGTTCCGCAAGTAAACGTCGGGAAAACTATTAAATAGAGCCCCTGTCGATCCGTTCACGAAAGACTGGAACCCAAGTCCGTGGCCTATTTCATGAAGCAC
>CAZXTS010000248.1:0-4019 GCA_964643745.1 uncultured Chloracidobacterium sp. | reverse complement strand
ACAAGGCCAATGGTAACCGCCGGATTGAAATGGGCGCCGGAAATATGCCCTAGCGCATAAGCTCCGGTCAAGACCGTAAGGCCAAAAGCAAGTGAAACGCCCGCAAGACCGATCCCTCCGTTTGGATACGACGTTGCGAGAACTGCGCTTCCGCATCCACCCAAGACCAACCATAGAGTTCCAATAAACTCAGCCGACAACCTTTTGCTTAAAGGCATAAATATCGTCCTCCCGATTATATTGATGAAAGTCCGCGAATGGGTCTAGCAGAGAATTCCGGAAATAGAGCGAATGTGGATCGGCGAACTAAATGGCGCGAACCAGATCAAGAAAGATCCGAAATCCAAAATCCCAAATCCAAAATTGAAATGGCGGAGAGGGTGGGATTCGAACCCACGGTACCCGTTAGGGTACAGCAATTTTCGAGACTGCCCGATTCAACCACTCTCGCACCTCTCCGCGAATCACTTATAATACGGTCAAATGTTGGCGAATATCAAGCCTGCGTTATCGCTTCGCGCGGAAAAATTCCTGCATCAGCAAGCGGCACTCTTCCGCCAAAACCCCGGACACCACATCTATGCGATGATTCAGAACATCCGAATCGCATAAGCGAAATTTGGTCTCGACCGCACCGAAACGAAGGTCGTGCGCACCGTAGACGAGCCGCTTAACGCGGGCATTTACAAGAGCTCCGGCACACATAACGCAGGGTTCGATGGTCGAATAGACGGTCGCACCGGTAAGTCGGTAATTGCCAATGGATTTCGCCGCTTGCCGCAGGGCGAGAATCTCGGCGTGTGCGGTCGGGTCGTTGTCGTTGATCGTCCGGTTACCGGCGCGTGCGATCAAATTACCGTTGGCATCGACGATCACGCAGCCGATCGGGACCTCGCCATTTGCACCGGCTTCGCGTGCCATTTCGATCGCAGACCGCATTGCGGGCTCGTCTTCTGTTATATTTGAATCGGCTTCCACAGTTTTATTAAGACCGAAGCGGGAACTAAGCGATTTCTTGCATCCATAATCAGGAAGTGGTAATCCTATATTTCGAACACGATGCAGGTCAAATGACCTCGCTCCCCGCACCATCCGAGTTTGGTTTATGAATGACGATGTTCGGCAAGGCGTAACGCCGGCCGACGACATACATACCTCAACGGTTCCCGATTCTTTCAAGGCCTTTGCCGAGGAGGTTCGCCGGCGTAACCAAAAACCCCGGACCGCGCCCGTCAGCATTCCCCAAAAATTGCAGCCCGCCGAATTCAACACGGCGATGGTGCATTTCTATCGCGGCGAGATACAGCGTTCGAATATCTGGCGAAATCGGCTCGATGCGACAACGAACTGGGCCGTTATCACCGCGGGTGCGACGCTGTCTTTTGTATTCAGTTCACCGGACAATCCGCATTTTGCGATCCCGATCAATACGATCCTAGTTTCGATCTTCTTGTTTATGGAAGCGAGACGGTACCGATATTACGAGGTCTGGGCGAACCGCGTTCGCGTGCTTGAGACAGGTTATTTTGCTCCGATGCTTTCGCACAGGGCGATACCGCCGGATAAGGAATGGGCGGATCATATCTCGGCGGATCTGATAGCGCCGCATTTTACGATCAGCGAATGGGAAGCGGTCGGGCGACGCCTGCGGGCGAATTATCTCTGGATATTTATTCTGCTTGCACTGTCTTGGGCGCTAAAGATCTACATTCACCCGTCGCCGATACCGACAACGTCTGAAATGGACCGCCAGCGATTTTGGGAAATATTTTTCAACCGTGCCCAGGTCGGATTAGCTCCCGGGTGGATGGTGATCATGATCGGGGCATTGTTCAATCTAACGATCTTCTTTGTTGCTTTTAGCACGCTGAAACTCCGCGATGCGTCAAGCGAAGTGCTGCCGCTCGAAAGCTTTGAATGGCACCCGTTCAAACAGGTTTCCGAATGGGCGGGCTCGAGCCTGAGCAGAAATAACCCGATTCGCCGGTCCAAGAAAGCACGGCAAAGAATGCGGTCGGTACATAAGACAGAGGGATAAAATGAAACTTTCAAGATTACTTATTTCAATCGGTGTTTTCCTGTTTCCCATAACGTTACTTTCACAGGACAAGCCCACTGAATCGAAGAGCGATCCACTTGGTGGACCGACGTCCATTTTCACGACTTACGATGGCAGCGTCCTTCGTAAGGGCGAATTCACATTTTCGATCCCGTTCTCAGTTGAAGAAAAACTGGCTAGTAAACTGATGGGACGTGAGATGCCGTTCCGAGTTGTGGTTCCGACGGGCTATCAATTAAAGGAAAACGCGTCCAAGACTTATCCGGTTATTTATTTATTACACGGCCTCACAGGTAACTATGCAAATTGGACCGACAGAACAAAACTTGCAGAATACGCGGCGAAACACGAGATCTTCATCGTAACGCCCGAGGGCGAGAACGGCTGGTACACGGACGGTGCGACGAACGGGAAGGACAAGTACGAAAGCTACATTATTAAAGAGCTGATCCCGGAGGTCGATAAGAGATTTCGCACGATCGCCGACCGAAAGAACCGCGCGATCGCCGGACTTTCGATGGGCGGTTACGGTGCAATTAAGTTCGGCTTGAAATATCCTGAGATGTTCTCGCTTGCCGGCAGCTTTAGCGGTGCGTTGGGTGCCGCGAGTTTTCCTAGTTCCCGCCGCGGCGAAGCCTCAATGAGGTCGCTCGGAGTAATATTCGGCCCGGCCGATAGCGAAACGCGCAAGGCGAACGACATCTTCCGAATGATTCGCGAGATCACACCCGAACAATTGAAGGCAATGCCGTTTTTGTATGTCGATTGCGGCACCGAAGATTTTCTCTTTCAGAACAACCGGGATTTCATCGATCTGTTGATCCAAAAGAAGGTGCCGCACGAATTCCGCCAGCTTCCCGGCGGACATAACTGGCCGTACTGGGACAAACAGGTGCAGGAATTTTTGCGGCTAGCTGAGATTCAGTTTCAGAACGGTAAGTTGTGAGAAATGGTTAGAAAATAATGTTTTGGAGAAATTAAATGCGTAAGATAGCAATACTTCTTTTTCTATTGGTCCTGTCTGTTTCGGCGTTTGCACAGCCGAAGACCGATGTTCAAAATGCAGCTGCGGCCCGAAAGCTTTTGGGTAAACATATGTTCTCGCTGCAATGGATCAGTTGGGACTATTTCGGTTCAGCGACTGTTACACGCGCTACCGGGCTTTATTCGATAAAAGGCGAACAGAGGGGCCGCGGCAACACAGATTTCGTTACCATCATAGGTGAGATCGAGACTATCTCGGCAAAGGAGTTCAAGATGAACGGCACGATCGTTACGCAGGTTAGCCATATTAATGGCGGCGAGCCGTGCACTCGCGAAGGTGAATTCACGTTCAAGATAACAGGAACGCGGAAATATTGGCGGTTACAGCAAATGGATAATCCGTGTGATGGTGTAACAGACTACGTAGATATATTCTTTCGATAAGCAAGTCACAATAAATGAAATACCTATCTATTTTTGCCGTCGTCTTAGCGCTATGCTTGGCGGCCCACGCCCAAACCGAGCCGGAGAAGCGCATTGCGGAAATTCAAACGGCGCTGGTCGAACAGGGTTTTGACGGTTGGCTTTTTTACGATTTTCGCGGCAGCGATATTCTTGCACCAAGAATTTTAAAGGCCGAACGGCTGAGCGGTTCGCGACGATGGTTCTATTTTGTTCCGCGCAAAGGTGAACCGGTCAAAGTTGTTCACGCCATTGAGCCAGAAAAGCTTGACGCATTGCCCGGAAAGAAGTTGATCTATCGCGAATGGCAGTTGCTTCGCGACCAGGTTACGAAGGCGATCTTCGATCAGGGAAGGCCGAAAGGCGATTTCCGCATCGCGATGCAGTATTCGCCGAACAACGAAATTCCTTACATTTCGCGGGTCGATGCCGGGACGATCGAGATGGTCCGAAGCACTGGCGTAAAGATCGATTCGAGCGCCGATCTTGTGCAGCAATTCGAGGCTGTTTGGAC
>CAZXTS010000247.1:0-4020 GCA_964643745.1 uncultured Chloracidobacterium sp. | reverse complement strand
TTTTGCAGGATTGGTTTCGAGCTTTCCTTCACGGATAAGAAATTGAAAGAAGGTTCGCAGGCTGGCGAGTTTTCGGGCTATCGAAGCTTTCGACTTATTCGCAGAGTGCAACTCGGACATCCATTCGCGGATCGTCAGCCGGTCGATCTGTTCAACAGGAAAGTCCTCGCGTTTCTCGATTCTAATTAAAAAATCACGAAACTGTTCGAGATCGGAGATATAGTTCCGCTGGGTGTGCGGGCTCATATTCCGTTCGTACTTCAAGTGTTGAAGAAAATCCGAGAGTGTTTCCTGAAACGTCATCGTCTGGGGACATAATAACCTTTTCGTGTCCGAACGGATAGATTCGGCCGAGCACTTATTTCAACCGAGATCTCGCGGAATTCGCCGCGTTGGTCGTTTTCGTTATCAGGATAGTAGCTGAGAATATATTGCTGTGAAAGTTCAGCGGATATTTGCCGAAAGGCGGCATCAAGTTCGCGTTCGTCGATCGGCGAATAGACTGCTCCGCCGGTTTGGCGGGTTATCTCGATCATTCGGCGCTCGGCCGTCAACTGCATGATATTGGCATTTGGGGTTCGCGAACCGGTTCTGATGTAATTTTCGAAATCTGTTGTTTTGACGACAAAGACCTGACAATTGGCTAGCTGAGCCTTGCGAATAGCCCTTTCAAGCGTGGTATCGGTTTTCGTATCTTCGCCGTCGGACACAATGACGATAACGCGTCTGCCCTGGACCTCGGAAAGATAATCGGCGGCGAGCTCCATGCCGTCCAACAACGCAGTCGCACCGTCGGGCGCCGGTAGATATTCGATCGCCTGCGTTAGAAGTGCAAAGTTGTTCGTAAATCTTTGTTCTAGCCGCGAAATGGTCGCAACGCTGAACAGCGCAGCAAGATCTTTTTCCGGCCGAAGAACGATACGAAAGAACTTGATGGCCGCTTGTTTTTCAAATTCCCTCGCCTTTACGACACTGCCGGAATTATCGAAAAGCATCACCAGGCGGACAGGAGTTTCAGATCGCGCGATCTCACCAATTTCGACCAATTGCCCGTCAACGGTTAATGCGAAATCGGCAAGTTTTAGGTTTGTCACCGGACGGCCATTTGCATCGAGCACGGAAACGGGGATCGGGATCAGGGTTGAATCTACTGTGATCACCTCGTCATCAACTTTCTTGATCGGTGTCGGTTTCGGGGCCGGCTCCTGAATGATGATCCTTGGCCTGTCTGATGTTGGGGTATAGACGCCGCCGGTGGTTGGCTTGGGCGTTGGCGATTCGGTCGGCTTAACCCGACCTGATTGCGCGAGCGTATCGCCGCAAAAAGCAGCCAAGGCCAGTAAAAACAAAATGAGACGAAAGGGCACTCTATCTCCAATCGGGCATATTTCCGCTTATTGGTTGAGCATTTCGTTCGAATAGTTGCTTGACCGATTCACGAAGTAAGACAACCAGCGAGAACACGCCAATAATAATGCCGAACGGCGAGAACATAATGTTCACCGCAGCCATAACAACACAAAAGATCCAATTTTTCTGCACTCCCAAGGCGCGTGCCGCAAACAGATTCAAGATCGCGAGCGTTCCGAACATTGCCATAAGTATGACGGCGATTGCGACAAAGAAATAGCCAAGAAACTCGGGCGGCGGATCTTTTTCGCCTTCAAACATTCCGGCGATCATCGCAATGCCCATAACTAAATGTATAACCGGAAAAAGAGCGATCAAGAACAAGATGCCGGCATTAACCAGATGTCCGATACGCAAATAACCGAGATGCTGAGGATCATTGTTGTTCATAAAGCCCTCATACAAGAATAAGCTTGAAACCCGCAAAAACTAAAACACCGGCCAAGAGCCTGCGAAGCGTGAGCGAATCGAAACGTTTCGCACCGAGCGTCGAGCCAATGATGCCGCCGACGATCGCTGCGGCTATCCAATACCATACCGCCGTCGGAAGCGGAGGCATTTTCGGCCACGCACCGATCAATCCGGCGGCCGAGTTAACAAAGATGAAAAGAGCCGAAACCGCCGCGGCCTTTTTCGCACCTGCCCAATGGAGCAGTAGAAGCAGCGGAGTCAGGAAAATGCCGCCGCCGACACCGACCAAACCGGAGAATAACCCAAGCACCGCACCAATTATCAACGCCAACCATATCGGAGGTTCGTCCGTTTCCTCTTCGCCCCCAAAATTCCACGCTAACCGTATAGCCGCAAGAAGCAGGACGACGCCGAGTACGATCTTATATACGTTCGTCGGGAGCTGAATTGTTCCGCCGATGTACGCCATCGGGATGGATGCGGCCGCGAACGGCAGAAACAGACGCCACGAAAAATATCCGGACCGGTAATATTGAACGGTCGCGATCGACGCCACAAAAAGATTGAGCGTCAATGCCGTCGGCCGCGTGATCTTAGGCGCAACGGCGAACAGTGCCATCACAGCCAAGTAACCCGACGCACCGCCGTGCCCGACCGAGGAATACAAGATCGCCACCAAGAAAACCGCTATCAGGATCAATATCTGGGTTTCCATAGTTGTTTAGGATCACGTTGCGGCCCATTCTTATTTCTTTTTTCGCAGAGTTACGACGATCGCGTCGCCGATCTTGCGTTCGCCGGTCGGGTCGGAGGGTTTGTTGACCACTTTGCCATCTAACACCATCGTCGTTGAACCTCCACCGTCCAGATTCATCGCATCGACTGCCCCTAGCGAGTGCAGATATTCGGCCAATTCCAGCAGCGTCATCCCGACGCTTACACCAGGCTGACGTCCATCGACGGTGATCATCAAAAACTTGCCGTCCTTCATCTTTGCGACCGCCGTTCGCGGATGCCTGTTGAATACGAACGCCCGCGACGCTTTTTCCTGTTCCCACGTGATGTCGATGTTGCCGTTTTTGATGAGTTGTGGTACGCCGGCAACAGCGTCTAGGCTTTGAGGAAAGCCCTGATTCTTGTTCAAAGGATCTTCTACACGAAATGAAATTTGTTTCTTCTTGCCTTGGTAAGCCGAGAAGGTTGTAAGCTCACGAAGCAGAAGAGTTTGTAGTCGGGTCGCTTCCGTGGGTGCAGATATGACAAATCCGCCAACTGGGATCGGCACTCCCATTGAAGCTTGAATGATTCGCACTCCTGTACAATCCGCCATAGCACTCCGCCTTTTGTTCCCTCGCCGACACCCTAAGAATACTACCTTGGTGCGTGGTTCAGAATTCTTTGTCGCTAGAGCGTAGTTTCGATCATATAGAACTAGTTCATTCGTAATATAGGGCCGGTTAATGCCGGAGAGCAGCATTCGGAATCTGGGTTGTTCCGATTCCAGCCAGATCTCGGGACGAGAATGCCGAATCTCAAATTGTGTTCGAGACTTGTTATTATCAATAAAGAGTGTAATTCTTTCGCGGATTCCTTCACTCAAGAGGTTGCCATCGATCACTAGAGCATCTGAAGCTTCTCCCGCGAATTCAGTTTTATCCAGCCGAAAAAATCCGGCATTGATCGCAGCAACGGCACCTTTTCGAATCGCGATGGAAGAAGTGGTTTCAAGGCCGACGGCGCGATCATTCGCCTTGTGAACATCAAGGCGGACCTTGGTGAGATCTAGCCGAAGAAGGTTTATCTTTACCGGGTCTTCGCCTATCTTGTGGTCGACCTGAGCGTGCTCGACGCCGGGATGGATTTGCTTGAAGTCTTGAGCAAGAGATTTGCCACAGAGGGCACAGAGTACACAGAGAGCAAAAACCAATTGGGCAGGTTTAACGAAGTCATATTTGAATAATAGTTCGCGGAAAGCAAGTCTTACGTTTTTCATAATCTCAGTATTCTCTTTGGCCTCTGTGCCTATATATTAAAGCTAGATGCGGATCAATGAAAGAGTCGTTCAACTAAACGACCAACCGATAAACGAAAATGCCCGGTACGTTTTGTATTGGATGCAGATGTTTAAGCGGACGTCGTCCAATCATGCGCTTATTTGGGCGATCAGAAAGGCGAACGAGCTGAAGCTGCCGCTGGTAG
>CAZXTS010000246.1:0-4081 GCA_964643745.1 uncultured Chloracidobacterium sp. | reverse complement strand
ACGAAAACGGAGCCACCATATCCCGCCGCGACTTCCACCCCTTCGGCGAAGAAGTGTTTACAACCCACCGCCACCCCGACCTCGGCTACCAACCCGACGATGTTCGCCAATAATTCACTACTTATGAGAGAGATGGTGAAACGGATCTGGACTTTGCACAAGCAAGGTATTTTGCGAGTTCGCTTGGGCGGTTTTCCAGTCCAGACTTTTGGGCGGGTACGCGGCACGTTCCTCAATCACTTAATAGATACACCTACGTTGCCAACAACCCACTTAACTTTGTAGATCCACAGGGACTCTGTGGGACAACAGCGGGAAGTCCTGATAACACTCCTTGTATTTGGCTAAGGAATGCAGATGGACTGCTAATGTCGGTCTCCGAACAGCAATATGGTGACGGCTCGCACGAACAGTTTAAGGGATTCACGCGCATGACCGAGCAAGAGCGAGAAGAATTTGCTTCTCCATTAACTGGGCTGAACGGCACATACGCGGATGACCCAGAATATCAGCAGTTCATTCGCGACGGGACTATGGTAGGGTTGGGCTCAAACGGACGGTTCGTGGCAATCCAAGATCCAGTCAGGGTTGTGGCGGAGGAGCCTGCATTTGTAAATGGGCAAGATGTTGCAACACATTCGTTTTTCGCTTTTAAGCTCGTCGTAGTACCGATTCTTGCCGTTGGCCAATCCACTGTGGGCGCGGTTCAGACCACTTTTGTTTCAGAGTATTCCCGGGGCCTAGATTTCGGCAACGACCCTGGCCGTCAAAGACAACACTGTTATGTGAACTGTGTGGTGACCGCAATGCAAGGCGGAGACCCTTCGACAATTGCTGTGTTCGGTACTACCCAAGAACTTTTTACGACTTGGAGGTTTGCTGGAAGTACCGAGGCAGACGCTCTTTGGAAAGACTCAAAACGGGATATGGATGCAAATCGGATTGGTCAAAGAAATTTTCTCAACGGATATTTTGGGAGGTGTAGAGAGGCATGTATAAGTCAGGTTCCATAAAGTTCGTAATCAACCAAAGACTTTTGATTTTGTTCGTGGGTATTATCCTGTTTACTGTTAGTTGTGGAAGCTTTGAAGTTCCGACTCCCAAGGGGTGGAGTGACAGTCTTCAGGTCAAGGAAACCCGCTTTACGGAAGACCAAACTGTTAGTGATATCGAGGCAAGGTCCACACTGTTTACCTATCACATGTATCCCACCAGTCAGCCGATAATGGTTAGAAAGGTCGAGCCTGAGCGGTGGATCGCGGTATTCGAAAAACCAGGTGAAAATAAACCTCCAGAAGTTACGATCGAACGAATCAGCGATTCAGAATATCGGGTTCTCGTCAAACCTGCTGTAGACTGATGCAGCCGGTTCCCATTGGCGTGTGTAGGGTTTAGAGTGATGAATACCGAAATGTCCCTTATTGCATCGTGCATTGGCTCTGGTCGTCAGATTTGAAGCTCTTTTTGTCAATAGGTCATGGTCTTATTTCTTGTTGCCATTAGAACTAAATCTCGGACTTGGCAATCTGAGCAAGGTAGAATCCAGCGTTTCGACAACCGAATACACCTTATTCTACATCTTAGGACGTGTGACGGGGCATAAGCAGACGACCGACGGTGAAGAATACGATACCGATTACACGTATAATCTATCAGGAGCGTTGGTCGAGCAGACCTATCCTTCGGGCCGAAAGGTGAAGAACGTAATAGACAACAACGGCGATCTTTCGATGGTGCAGAGTGCAAGGTGTTTGGACTCGACGCCCGGAACGAACGCCGCCTGCACCGCTCAGGCCGACCTCTGGAACTACGCGAAAAACTTCACCTACAACCCCGCCGTTGCCATCTCGACGCAATAAAGATCTTGCTGAAGTTCAGCGTTTCCCTGATGAAAAGAGGCGGTCCGGGTGATTTTCCGGACGGCTTCTTTTTTGTTTTTGCTCGCATAATGAGAAAATCGGAAATATGAGATGTGCATTCGTACTGATATTTTCCCTTGGTCTTTTTGTATCGCCTATCACCGCCCAATCTGATCGCATTCCTCTGTTTAACGAGCATCCGGCGTCCATCTCTAATACAGTTGCGCGTAACATCGATTTCCGTTCGCACAAGGACGCGCGGATGTTCCGTACGCGGCTGCGCGAGGCTTTGCGGGGCGGCGTAAATTTTGCGGGGCGATATATTGTTGCCACCTGGGGTTGCGGTACAGGCTGTGTTTCCGGTGCGGTCATTGAGGCTCGGACCGGAAAGGTCTTCTTTCCAGAGGAACTTTCACCGTTCATCGCCGGAAATTATTATGACGACGACGATAAGCCGATAGAGTACAGAAGAAACAGCTCTCTGCTCATAATGGACGGAGCCGCCGGGACCGGAAAAGAGGTCGATGAACCGAGCTTTGGAAAGTACTATTTGGTCTGGAAAGGGAATCGCTTCGAGCAGCTTCGGTTTGAACCTCAGCAGGACCAAAGATGATCGACACAGAATTTTTTGATCGGCTGTTCGCCGGAGATACCAGAACAGTAGCTCGTGCCATCACCAGCGTCGAGAGCGGTTCGGACCTGGCGGCCGAGATTATGAAGGCGGTCTTTCCACGAACCGGAAATGCCTTGATCATTGGCATTACGGGGGCACCGGGAGCCGGCAAATCTTCATTGGTGGATAAGCTGGCGTTGCGATACAAGGAGGCAGGGGAGCGGGTCGGCATCGTATGCATCGATCCTTCCTCGCCATTTTCTGGGGGTGCGATCCTTGGTGATCGGATAAGAATGTCCACGCTCGGGCTCGACAAGAATATATTTATCCGGTCAATGGCGACGCGCGGGAATCTCGGTGGATTGTCGCGATCAACGGTTGATGCCGTAGCAATTCTGGATGCCGCAGGTTTCGACAAGGTGATCGTCGAAACCGTAGGCGTAGGGCAGGACGAGGTCGAGATCGTAAAAACGGCGGATGTTTCGGTCGTTGTGCTTGTGCCCGGAATGGGTGACGACATCCAGGCGATCAAGGCCGGGATAATGGAGATCGGCGACGTTTTCGTCATCAACAAAGCCGACCGCGAAGGCGTTCTCCGTACGCAAAAAGAACTTGAAGCGTTGCTTTCGCTGGCACATCGCCCCGACATGTGGATGCCGCCGATCATTAAGACGGTTGCGACGAATAATGAAGGCATTGATGATCTTTCCGCCGCCATCAGTTCGTTCTCGGCATTTGTTGAAACCTCGAACGAGGCGAACTTGGAGCGAAAAAGGGCGATCGCAAAATGGCGATTGCTCGAACTTTTACAGGAACGGCTGCTGACCGATCTGTTATCGAGAAATGGAAAGACGACGCAGATCGACGGCCTAGCAATAAAAGTGTCCAAGAAGGAGATCGACCCGTATTCTGCGGTCGAAGAGTTGATAAGCGATCTATGAAAATAAACCACTTAGGCATCGCCACAAAAGGCATTGACGAAGCTCTGAAGTTCTGGGAAAACGCTCTCGGCCTCGAGAATGTCCACACAGAGATCGTGGAGGATCAAAAGGTTCGAGTGGCGATGCTGCCGATCGGCGAAAGCCGCATCGAGCTCTTGGAACCGACCACCGATGATTCGCCGATAAGCAAATTCCTGGAAAAACGCGGCGGCGGCATCCACCACATCGCAGTCGAGGTCGACGATATTCATGCTTCGCTTGAAAAGTTGAAAAGTGAGGGTATCCAGCTGATAGACGAAGAACCGCGTCTTGGCGCCGAAGGCTGTTTGGTAGCTTTTGTCCACCCGAAGGGAGCGGGCGGCGTACTGCTGGAATTGGTACAAACGCGGGCCGATCTGGCCGCATCCTAGTTGATTAGTGGACAATCTGCTATATTAAGCGTTTGGTTTTTCGAACGTAAATAGATTTGTAATAGTGAGGATTTGAGCTTTGAGTAGTTTAACAAAGGGCCTGATTTTGTTGCTGGTGATCTTGGGTATCGGTGCCGGCCTTGTTTTTTGGAAAAATAGTGTCGGCGGGCAATCGGCGGCGCACTGGAACGGGATTACTAAGGAAGAGATCGAACTGCTCTTGACCGATCTTGCGAAAGACAATCCGGCCTTCTTGAA
>CAZXTS010000245.1:0-4091 GCA_964643745.1 uncultured Chloracidobacterium sp. | reverse complement strand
CCGTTGAACTCCGGGTTCGGGCGATAGCTCGCGACGTACGCATCGGAATAATCGGCGAAACCGGCCTCGGCACGCGTCTTTTTCATCTCGGCGATAACTTTGGCACGCGTTTCCGCGTCGGCCAGCCGCTTGCGGCCTTCGTCGCGACCGCCCGCGATCGCCCAAGGTGGCATCCTCGCATCGAGCGAAGTCGAAGAAGCCGGATACGCATACTGATCGACGGTCACGGTCATTCCACGCTGCCGCGCGTCGGTGACAAGCTTCAGCGTTTCGTCTGAGCGTCCCCACAAGGACTTCGCCGAGATCTTGAAATGCGATATCTGCGTCGGCATATTCGCCTGCTCGCCGATGTTTATCGCTTCCTTTATCGCATCGAACACGCCAACGCCTTCGTTGCGAATGTGGCTGGCATATGTCCCGCCGAACTTCGCCGAAGCCTTGGCCAATTCAACAACTTCTTCGGTCTTGGCGAACGTGCCCGGCAGATATATCAAACCGGTCGAAAGCCCGACAGCTCCATCGCGCATTGCCTGTTCGACGAGCCCGTTCATCTTCGCTTGCTCGTCGGCGGTCGGAGCGCGGTTGTCGAGCCCCATCACCTGTTGGCGGACCGAATTATGCCCGATAAGCGTCGAGATATTTATCGCGAGCGGCTTTTCCTTTATCGTGCCGAGAAACTTGCTGACATCGACATGCGAACCGCCGCAGTTTCCGGTGATCAGCGTCGTCACACCCATGCGAATAAAATTCTCGGCCATGGGCTGCTCGAAGATGTTCTCGGTATGTGCATGTACGTCAATAAACCCCGGAGCGACGATCTGCCCCTTCGCGTCGATCACCTTCGCACACGTGTGATCGAACCAACCGACGCGGACGATGCGGCCATCCTTCACAGCGACCGAACCGCGAAACCAAGGATTCCCGGTCCCATCAACGATTCGCGCGTTGGTTATGACAAAATCATAAGCCGACTCACACTGTCCGAACGAAAAGGTAACCAACGATAGAAACAAAACGGCAAGCAGCAGAACAGATTTGATTCGCATAATGAAAAAATGCCGTCAAATGCTGATTAAGTCAACATCGACGGCACTATTGATACAGATAACATTGACTTTTATGGCCTATTGGATACGGATATTGACCGTAATGGTCAACGGTTTATCGGTATTGTTCTGGATCTGAACCGTATGGTCGCCGTTCTTTGTTAGCCGCGCCAGAAAGTTGTTGATGCCGTGCGTTACGCTTGCATCCTCTAGCAACTGCAGCGACGCATCATCAGAACTGGTCGAGACGACTAGCTGTTGTCCGGCCCTCGCTCCGACAACGAATCGCTTGCCTTCATCGGCAGGAAGCGTTGTCGTAAATGTCTTTCCGGAAGTTCCGCGGGCAAATGTTACACGTTCGACCGGAAAGATGGCTCGGCGCGAAGGCTTGCCGACAACATTCAGCTTATCTCCCGCCAAACGATACGAAGTTGTCACGATAAACTCAGGACAACACGCGCCGCCTAACTCACCAACGTCATTGCTTTCGATCACGACTCGGCCGCCGACGATCTTTGCCGAACGCAGCCCGCCATAGGCACGATCGCCGCCAGGGATACGCGCAATCAGCTCGGGCTTACCGCCTTTCATCGAATAGATGTAGCCTTCGGTGAAATTCCCGGTCCCGCCGGTGTTACAGACTGAGATGATCACCGCCTCGACCCGTCCGTCACCGTTCATGTCGCCGAATTCGGGCGCCGACACCTTAAAATACATTCGGTCGGTGTAACCATCTTCCTCTTTTTCGTAGGCGAATTCGCCGTCTTCGACCTTAATGGTTTCCGTCTCCTCGCCCGCGCAAAAGGTAGGATACGAAAAGTTCTGAAAATCGACCTTCCGGATGTCGGTTTGAGCAGACGCGACCGTCGTTGCTACGAACAATAAACAAATGAAATGAAACAACTTTCGCATAATTTACGCCTCCGCGGGAGCTTTGCCCTCTCCGCCTTCTTCAAATGGATTCTTTAGTTCGATCGGAGCCGTCGATTTCTTACGCAGCTTCATATTGAGCACCTCGACCAATATCGAGAACGCCATCGCGAAGTAAATATAACCCTTCGGAATCTTTTGGTGGAAACCTTCCGCGACGAGCATCACGCCGATCAATATTAAGAACGACAAGGCAAGCATCTTCACCGTCGGATGCCGGTGTACGAATTCGCCGATGGGGCCGGCGAATGCCATCATCGCAGCTATCGAGATAAGCACCGCCGTGATCATTATCCAGATACCGTTCGGCCCGTACTGATCGCCGATCATGCCGACGGCGGTTATCACCGAATCAAGCGAAAACACGATATCGAGCAACACGATCTGAACGATCACGCCCGAAAAACTGGCAAAGCCTTTCTTAACGGCTGTGCCTTCTTCGCCTTCGAGCGAATTGTGTATCTCGTGCGTAGCTTTCGCTATCAGGAACAGCCCGCCGATCAACAAGACCAGATCTTTGCCCGAAACGGTTTGCCCCCAGACAGTGAATAGCGGAGCGACAAGCCCGATGACCCAGCTCAATGAAAATAGCAGGATGACGCGCATCACGAACGCCAGCCCTAATCCGATATAACGAGCCTTCGCCCGCTGTTCCGGCGGCAGCTTTCCGGCGAGTATCGAAATAAAAACGACATTATCGATACCGAGTACGAGTTCAAGAAGCGTGAGTGTGGCAAAGGCGATCCAAACATTAGGATCTGTAAGCAATTCCATTGGTTTTTCGCTCCGATCAGCAAAAGATATTTAAGACCAGAAACTATTTACAACCCGACACGCCAAAAATGCAAGCGTGGACGAGAAAACGTAAGCATTCCGTAGCCCTAATGCAATAAAAAGCCCGACCAGATCGACCGGGCTTCGTTTCACACTCGAGTATTTTCCGCCAAAAACTTATGGGGTCGTCGCCACAACGTCGATGTCTGAGAACATTCCGACCGCCGTATTGCCCTGAAAGTATCTCGCGCGGACCTGAACGGCACGCGGCAAGCTCTGGGCGTTTTCCGGTATCACGAGTTCGGCGGGCGATTTTACAAAACGGCCCATGTTCTGCCAGGTTCCGCTGTTGTCCACCTGCACCTCGATATCGATCCCCGACATCTGTCCGCGTTTGAACACAACATTGACGCGATTTCCCGGCAATACCATCACCGATGGTTCGGGTTTGACGAAATCGGGCGAGATCGGGTCCGGCTTTACCGGGATAATGCCCAAAAGAGCGCCCGTTTCAGCCGTATAGTTCGGCGCCGAGCGTATTCTTTTCACAAGATCGTCCAATCTTTCGAAAACACCGGTCGGCGGCGGCGGATCTGCGGGCTCACCGGTGAACGGCGACGGCCAACTTGGCGTAGGTTCGCCGATCGCGCCTTCGGTTATCACCTTGCGAAACTGCCTGCGTGCCGCATCGACGGCTTTCCCCTGCGTCTCTGCCGCGAGCAAAAACTGGATCAGCTGGTTATCGGCCTGCACCGCCGTAACATCTTCGGGTTCGAACCCAAGCGATGCCGCAACGAGCGAAAACTTAGCTGAAAAATTAGCAAACCAGGCCGCACGCGCGACCAACGACGTCGGAAAATATGATGCGCTTGGAATCATATTAAAGATCTCCTTTTATCTAAACAGAATTTAATAAAACGAGACGCTAATTGTCGGGGATATCGTCGAAAAGGAAGGTTTGCAGGAGCCCAAACTTTGTAATGCGCATCTGGGAGACGGCATCTTTTCGCAGGAGTTCTAAACTGCGTGGGTGAATTTACTCGAGTGTTTCGGCGGTCAAAGCTTTCCGGCGTTCGTCTCTGCCTTGCGGCGTCCGTTTCCTGCCTTCTGTCGTCCGCAGCGGCATTTCATCCACCGCATCCGACCCTTTACCTTATGAAGCTTGGGCAACTTCTTTCTTTTTCGAAACAACACCCGCCGGCAACTCGCCCTCGAGTAAAAACAATGTTACACAAACAAAAACAAAAAAATCAAGAACTTTTTTTCAACGGTTGTTAGTTGTTCTACTTGGAGTATTGGGATCGAATGTTGATTGCTCGTTCCACTATTGTCGCTATGTTA
>CAZXTS010000244.1:0-4091 GCA_964643745.1 uncultured Chloracidobacterium sp. | reverse complement strand
GCGAAAGCGGGAAGCAAGGCGACGATCGTTGAATCGTACGCGAGTCCGACGAAGAGCTTTACTAATGCGGCTATTCAGATCGTCGTCGAGGACAATGCAAATTTGACCCATTATCGTGTGCAGAAAGAATCGACCGACGCATTTCACTATGGCGTGACGGAAGTGGCGGTCGGACGCGGAAGCGTTTACAACTCGACGAATATAAATTTGGGCGGCGCATTGTCACGCCATGATATCGATGTGAAGTTCACTGCCGAGGGAGGCGAAGCTTGGGTCGACGGGCTCTATATGCTGAATGGCAGTCAGCATCACGACACGCATTCGATCATTGATCACGTGGTCCCCAACTGTAATTCGCATCAAACGTATAAGGGCGTTTTGAATGACCGTTCGCGCGGCGTCTTTAACGGCAAAGTTTTCGTTCGCGAAAATGCCAGCGGGACCGACGCACAGCAATCGAACAAGAATCTGCTGCTCTCGAACGAAGCACGCGTGGATACCAAGCCGCAACTCGAAATATTCAATGACGACGTCAAATGCTCACACGGCGCGACCGTCGGGCAACTCGAGGAAGAGGAGTTGTTTTACCTGTTGACCCGCGGCCTGCCAGAGACGCTGGCAAAAAATCTGCTGACGTACGGCTTTGCCGAAGAGGTCATCAACAAGATCGAGATCGAAGAGATCAAAGCCGATCTGGACGCGATCGTGCTGAATCGATTGGGGACGGAGATTTAACCACGAAGGCCCAAAGACACGAAGTCTCTTCTTTAACTTTGTGTCTTCGTGACTTTGTGGTGAAAAGGGGTTTTATGAATTGGGATGTAGAAAAAATAAGAGCTGATTTTCCGGTGCTTTCGCGTGAGGTGAACGGCGAGCCGCTTGTTTATCTCGATAACGGGGCTTCGTCGCAGGTGCCGCAGTCGGTGATCGACCGGACTTCGAAATACTTGGCGGAGGAGCACTCGAATATTCATCGCGGCGTGCATTACCTTTCACAGCACGCGACGACGGCGTATGAGGCGGCTCGTGAGAAGGTAAAGCGATTTATCAACGCGCCGGATGTGAAGGAATGTATCTTTGTTCGCGGCACGACGGAGGGTGTGAATCTAGTCGCGTTTTCGTACGGGCGAAAGTTTATCGGCGAGGGCGATGAGATCTTGGTCTCGCAGATGGAACATCACTCGAACATTGTTCCATGGCAGATGATCGCCGAGGAAAAAGGCGCGACGATCCGCATGATCCCGATGAATGAACGCGGCGAGCTGATCATCGACGAGTATGAAAACCTGCTCAATGAACGCACCAAGATGGTCGCGGTCTCGCATGTTTCTAACAGTCTGGGAACGGTAAATCCGGTTAAAGATATGATCGCGACGGCGCACAAATTCGGCGTTCCCGTATGCGTCGATGCCGCCCAGAGCGTGCCGCATTTTCCGGTCGATGTGCAGGATCTCGATTGCGATTTCTTTATCTTCTCGGGCCACAAAATGTTTGGCCCGACCGGCAGCGGCGTGATGTACGGCAAGCGAAAATGGCTCGACCAGATGCCGCCGTACCAGACCGGCGGCGGGATGATCCGCACGGTCAGTTTTGAAAAAACGACATTCGCACCGATCCCCGACAAATTCGAGGCCGGAACGCCCGCCATCGCCGCCGGAATCGGACTCGGAGCCGCGATCGATTACATAAACGCTCTCGATTTCGAAGCTGCCGCCGCGTACGAACACGAACTTCTCCAATACGCCACCGAACGACTTGGCGATATCCCCGAGATCAAGATCATCGGAACGGCAGCCGAAAAAGCGTCCGTCCTCTCTTTCACCATCGAAGGCATTCATCCGCACGACATCGGCACGATCCTCGACCAACAAGGCATCGCCGTCCGTGCCGGCCACCACTGCGCGCAGCCCGTGATGGAATTTTTCGACGTACCCGCAACGGCCCGAGCCTCGTTCGCGTTTTACAACACCCGGGAAGAGGTCGATAAACTCGCGGATGCTGTGCAGAAAGTTATTGAGGTATTTGCTTAAATGGAAAAGGTCGATCTTCCTGCCGAGTTTTCGACGATCAATGAATATTGGCGGCCGAGGGTCGTTGGTGAGCTGAACGGACAAGAGATCAAGTTGGTCAAGTTTCAGGGCGAATTTCCTTGGCACCATCACGAAAATGAAGACGAGATGTTTATGGCGATCAACGGCTCATTCGATCTCGAATTTCGCGACCGGAAGATAACCGTGAATCCAGGCGAATTCGTTATCGTTCCCCGCGGTGTCGAACACCGTCCGGTAGCCGAAAGCGAAGTAGAGGTGATGCTGTTCGAACCGGCGGGTGTGAGAAATACTGGCAACATCGTCGATGAGATCTACACAGCTCCAGAGACTACTTAGCCGATGTGCGTTCCATCACAATTTGCATTTCGCATTTAGACCATAATTAAAAGATGGATACTGATCTTTCAATCGCTCAACGTGCTCAATTACGTCCGGTCGTCGAGATCGCCGAACAACTCGGACTCGGCCCCGACGACATCGACCTTTACGGCAGCCCTTACATCGGCAAGGTTCGGCTCAATGTGCTTGAAAAATTCAAGGACCGCCCGAACGCTAAATACATAGACATTTCCGCTATTACACCGACGCCGCTGGGCGAAGGGAAATCGACAACGCTGATCGGCCTTGGTCAGGCAATGAAGCACCTCGGCAAGCGGTCCGTGATCACGCTCCGGCAGCCATCGCAGGGTCCGACCTTCGGCATCAAGGGCGGTGCGGCCGGCGGCGGCTATGCGCAGGTCGTGCCGATGGAGACCTTTAATCTGAACCTTACGGGCGATATTCATGCCGTCACGGCAGCGAATAACTTGCTCGCCGCGATGATCGACAACAAACTGCTTCGCGGCAACCCGCTCAACATAAACCCGCACAGCATTACGTGGAAACGCGTCGTAGATACGAACGATCGTGCGCTTCGCAAGATCATCGTCGGCCTCGGCGGGCGAATGGAAGGCGGCATTCCGCGAGAGACCGGATTTGACATCACGGTCGCGTCTGAGGTGATGGCGATACTTGCGCTGACGACGTCGCTGCAGGATATGCGCAAGCGTTTCGGCCGCATCGTCGTCGCGATGACGCACGACAAAAAACCCGTCACCGCTGAGGAGATCGGTGCCGCAGGTGCGATGACCGTACTGATGCGCGACGCCATTCGTCCGACGATAATGCAGACGCTCGAGAACACTCCGGCGCTCGTTCACGCCGGGCCGTTCGCTAATGTTGCTCACGGCAACAGCAGCATTCTGGCGGACCTGATCGGCATCAAAACCGCCGATTATCTGATGACCGAATCCGGCTTTGGCGCGGATATCGGTGCTGAGAAATTCTTCAACATCAAATGCCGTTACTCGGGCCTCAAGCCTGATGCGGCGGTGATCGTTGTGACGATCCGTGCGCTCAAATCGCACAGCGGTAAATTCAAGATCGTCGCGGGTAAACCGCTGCCGCCGGAGATGCTGGAATGCAAGGTCGGCGACGTCGAGGCCGGTGCCGCCAACCTCCGCAAGCAGATCGAAAACGTACGACTCCACGGCGTAACGCCGGTCGTCGCTATCAACGCGTTCGAGTCGGACCACGCCGAAGAGATCGCTGCCGTGAAACGCATCGCCATCGAATCCGGAGCTCTCGGTGCCGCAGTCTCGACCCATTGGGCAGACGGCGGCAAAGGCGCGATGGAACTTGCGGAAATGGTCGTCGCCGCGGCGGATGAGCCGAGCGATTTCAAATTCCTGTACGAGCTCGACCAGCCGATCAAGACAAAGATCGAGACCATCGCGACCAAGATCTACGGTGCTAAGGATGTGTTTTTCGAGCCGTTTGCCGAGCAACAGATCGCGTCGTATGAGGAGAACGGTTTCGGCAAACTGCCGATATGTATGGCGAAAACGCACCTGAGTTTAAGCCACGATCCAAAGCTAAAAGGCGCTCCAACGGGTTTCACGCTACCCATCCGCGAGGTCCGAGCAAGCGTCGGTGCCGGATTCATTTACCCGATCTGCGGCGATATGCGCACAATGCCGGCGCTTCCCGAACATCCGGCGG
>CAZXTS010000243.1:0-4116 GCA_964643745.1 uncultured Chloracidobacterium sp. | reverse complement strand
GGGTGTTCTGAAAGCCGCAAAGAGGACAGAAGATCGAATCCGATCGCAAACTGACTCCCGTTGTTGACGCTGAAGTTTCCGTCGAACTATTGGGCAGCCTATCCAGATCATTCAGGTTTGCACCTTCCCTCCGATACCGCACCTCGAGATCCAGGCTTCTGCGATATGCAAGAAAGTAGAGAACCGCGAAAAGAAACGATAATAGGGCACCGGAACCAAACACTACAAGTGCACCGACATTGCCGAGAGAAAAGCCCAGAAACAAATATACAACCGCACTAAAAAAGTTAAAAACGGCATCTCGCCGCAAGCGCTCGTTCTCCACTTCGATCACAGCATCCATCTTGCCGACCAGAGTAAGAACTGAGCTCTTTTTTAGAACTTGAGCGACAATTGTCAGATATTCTCCGCAACCCCTGCAATAGCTCTGGTCGTTCGGGTTCTCTGTAGCGCATTTGGGACAAAACATAAGCTAAGAAAATTTCTCGACAATACTACATCATTGCAAGTCAAATCGCCGGTGAATTTGGCGTAAACGTTCTGCAAGGTGCGCTCGACAAAATGTTCGCACCAAAAACCGACACGGCCGGTGCATAGAATCATCCACAGATGGACACAGATAAACACAGATCAGATATCATCTCCTTATCAGTGTTCATCTGTGGACGAAAACTCCCTAAATATTCCCTGTAAAGATCTCCCAAAAGATCACGCTGATGATATAGAAGCTGATGAAGATCGAGCTTAGTAGCAACAGGATGAGCCCGCCAATTATTGCGAATACAAAGATATAATCCGCTTTCGTTCCCATGTCGTTGCCGGTCGCCCGCGTGCGGATAAGGTCCATATTCTTTTTGTTCGACTTCCAAAAGAAGTCAAATGCATCGCCGACGAACGGTATCGACCCAACGATGTAGTCAACCGCGATATTGAACGCCATCCGCAGCAGCGTGATCTTCGGCACGCCGTATCGCACACCCGCGAGCAAGATATAAAACGACGCAAACGAGGTCAGCGTATCGCCGACGTTCGGCACCAGCCCGATCAGCGAATCCAACCCAAACCGCCAAGTCGTCCCCGGAATGCGAAACAACCCGTCGAGATAGTGAGCCAGGTTATCCAGCCCCTCTTCGATCTTAACTTCGCGGCGTTCGAGTTTCGTGTCATTCATAAGAATTAGCCACAGAGATCACGGAGTTCACAGAGATATTCGTTTGATTCCTTCAACGAGCATTTTAGCCCCAAAGTTGATCAATAATCCGCGTTTAAGGCCGGCTGCCTTTAGATAGGAGAGTATCTGTGCTGTTGAGACTTCCGGAAGTTTTGTAAGGGATTTGATCTCCAAGATAACTTCGTCCTCAACTAGAATATCGAGACGCTGCCCCTTGATGAGCTTGTCCTTATACACCACATCGATCTCGACTTGTCTCCTGTACTCTATCCCGCGAAGTTCAAATTCATAACAAAGCGCTTCTTCATAAATGGATTCAAGCAATCCTGGCCCCAATGTTCTATGGACCTCGATCGCGGCACCTATTATCTTTTGAGTCAATGTATCGTTCATCGTCTCAGTGAACTCCGTGTACTCTGTGGCTATTCATTTCCCTACTATCCGCACGGTCAAGATCTTATCCCCGCGGACAATGTTATCTACGACCTTCATACCCGTTTCGTTCACTTTACCGAAGACGGTGTAGCCGCCGTCGAGGTGCGGTTGCGGGGCGTGGGTGACGAACCATTGCGACCCGCCGGTGTCTTTGCCGCTCAAGGCCATGCCGACGGCACCGCGTTCGTAGGGCACCATATTTACCTCACAGCGGATATTCCATCCCGGCCCGCCTGTCCCGTCGCCGCGTGGGTCACCGTCCTGCATTACGAAATTGGGCACGACACGGTGGACTTCCAATCCATCGAAATATTTCGCATTCGCAAGCTTGATAAAATTATCCACCGTTAACGGTGCGTCTTCCGGAAGCAGGTCGATGGAAAACGTACCTTTTTGCGTTGTTAGCACTGCCTTTACCGTGCCGTTCTTCCGCAACGCCGCACGCCGGTAGTCGGCATCCGTGTTTATAACAACACCTAGTTTTGAACCTGATCGCGGATCAAACCTTTTGAGCGGTTCGACACGTTCTTCGGCATCCTCGAATTCGTCTTCGAGCTTGTTCGAACGGATCAGATCGCGGGCGCGCATGCGAACCAAATGATCCGACGAATTCAGCGCCAGCCGAAGCGCATCGAACGAACCCGGTTTGTCCAGCTTAACGGCCGCCGAAAGGAGCGAAAGCGTTGCGTCATTTTCAGTTTTGTCGTCGATCAGCGAACGCCCAAAGGCCGCCTTCACGGCATCTGCATTTTCCTTCGTCGGCGGCAATTCGCCGATCAACGATGCGGCGGCTGCCCGAATCTGCACGTCTTTATTCCGGAGTGCGATACGGAGGATCTCACCGAGGTCGTCGGTTTTGAACCGTGCGTATGCGCGAAGAACCTCGGGTGCGGCCAAGATCGTCGCAGCCTCTACTTTCGGATCGGCTTCGGCAAAAGCTTTCGTCAGAGGCCCGAGCACTGTCGAAGCTTCGGCTCGTAATTTCCTCCCGTCTTCGTCCACGGGTTCGATAACGGCAAATTCGCCGACGATCTGTGCCAGCGTGCGGTGCTGTTTCCAATTGGTCAGTTCCGGTCCGCTGCCGTCGCCTTTGCCGGGCGCAACGCGAACGCGTGCGACATAAACTTCGGGCGTCATGCCTTTATCGTGATCTGCAAATTCTTTGAAAAGCTTCAGCGCATCTTCGTTAAAACTGCCCGGAATTATCTGCCCGAGCGCGACCGCGATCTCGACAAACTCGCTGTGCTCGATCGGTATGTAATTTGGCTTTGCCGCTTTTGAATAGATCAGCATCAGCGTACCGCCGTATTTGATAAGCGGCTCGGCGGTCTCGGCTATCTTCAAAGCTCCGAGCGAACGTATCGCCGACACGCGAACGCGGCTGTCTTTGTCTTTCGTAGCCGCAGCGATTAAAAGCTCTGCCGCATCTTTATCTTCCGCCGCCCCGAGCAATCTCGCCGCATTCGCACGCATGATCGGATCGACATCGTGCCCCAAAAGCTCCCTCGCTTTCACATTGGAATTCTTCGCCCGAAGTCGGACAAGCGTATTTGCTGCGGTAGCCCGGATCAATGGATCTGTATGAATCAAGAACTTTGCAGCGACACGGTCGGCTCCATCAGTTCTAGCTCGCAACAAGGCCGTTAATCCAGAAAGTATTGTTCGTCTCTGTGGATTCGACAATTCGATGAAGCGCAAGACTTCCGCCCCAAGTTCCTTTGATTTTGGATGCGACTGATTTGCAGCGGCGATCTTCCCGGCAGCTTCTATAACAAGGGCGTCGAACGAATCCTTCTCTAGTCTTCCTGATGCATCATCGCCTCGCGTCTTTGAAGGTTCGCGCAATTCCAAAAGGATCGCGTCAGCGGCAATGATGGATTCGATTTCGCCGAGAGCAAACGCAGCCACGTACGCTGCCGAGGTAGTGCGAAGCTTAGGAATCAAGTCGTTAACCGCTCGTTCATTACCGATCCGGCCGGCCGCCAAGATAGCTCGTTTTTGAATCGCAATATCGAAGTTGGACAGGAACGGCTTCAGCGCGTTATAGTCCCGCGCGTCTTCGGCCTTAATTATCGCAACCTGCGTCGCAACCGGAACCTGCGCCGAAACCTGCAAACCGAAAAGAAATAAACCGACCGCAGCAATTTTTACAATGTATTTCATAGAGTTCACATATGATATCAAATCTTCCAATGCGGAGGTTTCTTCCAATTGCCGCCTACAGCCGTCTTTTCAATCCACAAAAGACAGGCTTCCATCTTGAATGCAATATCTATGTTAATTTTCAGATCTTTTTATGTCAGTTGTCGGCACTTTTATGATACTCTTCTCGAAAAATGAGTTTGTAGCCGAGTTAATTGACGGGAAGGTTCCGGGAAATGGATAGATTTGTGTGGTCTTATCTCTTCAGGAATTTCCCTGTGAATTAAGAGGATCGAATCAAAAGAGGACAATATGAAGAAAAAATCTGTTTTTAGTGTCTTAGCGATAATTTTGGCATTTACAATGAT
>CAZXTS010000242.1:0-4128 GCA_964643745.1 uncultured Chloracidobacterium sp. | reverse complement strand
CGGCGTTCTTCCGTGCCAAACAGCAGAGTTGTTTTGCCGTTTGCTAACGCCAGATTTTTATTGAAAACCGTGACTCGGATCTCATCCGGAGCCACGTCCTCGATCGTCGGCTCGCCTGCAAGAAAGAACTCGACCCGCTCTCGCTTGCCATCTACCTTGCCGGAAGCATGAGTGTGCGTGAAACCGTCTGCGAAGAAGCGCAAAAGCGCGATGCGGTCCTTTTCTTTGACAGCGCGGCTAACTTCTGCGCGGAAATCGATGATCTCCTGTTCGGTTTTGGCATTTCGCGTTTGGGCTGTTGCGGCCGAAGTGACCAATAAGGTCGTCAATAAGATGATTGTAAATTTCATAACTATTCAATTGGCGAGTGTTTCGCCGCAAGCGGATCAACTCCCGCCGGGACGCCCCTCGCCGAAAACTTGCTGACATAACGAGGCCGCTGCCGGCCGTCTCGAAACTAAATGGAATCGCAAGCGTTCTCAAACATCAACGTTCCGGTCTCGATGTTGTCCAAAAAGGCCATTCAGCAAAGCTTCAGAAGACGAAATTTGGACATCGTTGGACATGACCTATTGGTCGCGTTCAGGAAAAACCTTTCACGCTACGTAATCGAGCGATCAAGAGAACGAAGAGTACCGCGGCAAAGATAAGGATCCCGGCGATTCCTACAATGACACGCTGCAAATAATCAGAACTAGGTGGTTCTTGGAACTCGAATCGAGGAATGCCGTCGAATTCCTCGAGAGCAACCGTTTCATTTCTGAAGAGCTTCGCTCTAAAGAATTCTGACCATTTGTTATCGAATTCCTTTGCCTGGGCCCTGAATGGTGCGTACCTCGAGAGGCCGGTACCGGCTAGGTCAACGAGCGCTTCGTTCGTCACGATAGCCGGCGACAGGAATCTGGTCAGTGAGACCAAACTCTGCTGACCGCGAAGCTGCTCATCGAAGCGTGACTCGATCTCTGCAATCTTTTTCTTGTGTTCGTTCTGTATATAGATGAACGCTAAGCCAAAGTCTTTCGCGTCCACCTTTCCATCCTTGGGCATGAGCTCAGGATGATCTTGGTAATACTCTGATATAAGCTTTTCGCCATCGCGACGCATATCTAGGTTGATATTTCGGATGGCGGAGGTAACATCGCTTCGGGGCGGCAGCGGATAAATCGCCGAGACAGCGATGGCGAGAATTGAAGGAATGATAAGGACAAGGAACAGCCACGCGGTGACGGATGCTACTGCGTTAGTAGCTGATCCAAGTCCGAACGAGTTGATAAATACCGCAATGGCGAGCCAAAAGGCCGTGTAAGAGACCGCTAAAACCAGCCACAACGCAGACCTGAGAAGCAGGTCAGAGTTAGAAAGATCCGGACCCGCAACTATTAGCCCGGCAAGCAAACCGATCAACAGCAATGACGCCAATACGATAAATTGCGCCGTTACCTTAGACAACAACATTCCGGCCAGTGAGATCGGCTGCGAAAGTATGAGTTGCAGCGTGCCATTTTCGCGTTCTGAAGAAAGCACATTGAAACTGATCGCGAGAATGAGCAAGGGCATCAGGTAAACGAGTACGAATGCCGCGTCGAACTTTCCGTAAAGAAACCCAAGCGGATTTTCGAGCCCTACTTTGTCAGCCTTGGTCCGCTGGGGAGTGAGCAGCGATGCCCCAATATCCAGGGGTAAGATGTCACTTTGCCCGACCGCGAAGATCGCCGACGGTACAAACGGCAGGATCGCATGCTGAAGGCTGGTGCCAATGTCGTAAGGGTCTGCCGGGTCAGGTTTAAAATTACCGGGCTCATTTGAGCCCTTTTCGCCCGCGGCAACCTTCCCTCGTCTTTCTTCGAAACTTTTTTCCTGCGCTTCGATGATCGCAAGGCTCTGTGAACCCCGCTCTTTCACCCAGCTTGCGGCGTTGATGAATCCGTAAACCAGAAGCGAAAGGAATATGAACGCGATCACTGGAAATGCGCGGTCAAGAAAGAAGCTGCGGATTTCCATCCTTACTATATTTTTGTTGATCATCCTAAATCACCTTTATTCGTCGAGCCGCTACGACAGATAGAATGAGCGAGACCAAACTCCAGCCGAGCAAAAGCAAGAGGTTTGGTGTCAAATATGCTAATACGGCCGAAGTCTGCGGCGGCAAATATTCCAGGTCCGGCGTCTTCTCCCAGAATTCTTTGCCGACGCGGTAGGTCGCGGCCTCTTTTTGAGTCGAACTGTACGCAAGGTCGTCATTAAGCATTTTATTTAGCACACGGCGGTATTGTTCGACCTCATGGGAGAAGTGCTGTTGGTGCTTCAGGTCAGTTCCCGCAAATCCCATCGATATTGCCTTCATCGACATCATCGGCGACAGCAAACCAAAGAAATGGTGAACGCGTTCCTGTGCTAAATGGATATCGGTCAATTCGCCATAGTACTTGTCGTATACGGTATTCGCATGCTCTTCGCTGGCCTGCATTGAGATCCCGCCGAAGTTGACCGGAAGATCCTCTTTTTTGGTCACGCCATATTGCGCCAGCACTCGTTCTTCGAGCTCCTTTGTGCGCTCGTTGCGTGGATCGTGGCCGTCAATGCCGTCGCGATTTGCGGCATCGACCTTCTCCCAGAAATCCTTCGGTGCCGGGACCGTATAGATGTTATCCGCGACATCGCTGGCAACGCGGGGGATGAGAATGCACGCAGCTACCCAGAACGCAAGAAGCACCGTCATAGCGACTCTGGTCGAAGATGCGAGGGCGGAAACTGTTAGCGAGATCCCTGCGAAAAAAACAAAATAGAGCACGAACGCGATGCTCATCAGAGCGATCGACGGCAGAATGGCGCCAAAGCTCTGAAAGGATGACGCGAGTACCAATGCGGCCGATCCAAGTAGGGCGGCGGGAACTACGAGGGTCAAAAGTGCCGCGAAGATCCCTAGGATCTTTCCTATTGAAAGATTGAACGGCTTAACCCCGACGGAGGCGAGTTGGCGAAGCGTTCCGCGCTCGCGCTCGCCGGCAAAGCTGTCGAAGGTAAGAAAGATGATAAGCAGCGGGACGAGCAACAAAAGCACCCCTGCGGCTGTCAGTTCGCCGAATCGCTGGAGGGCCGTAGCGTCTTCGATCGGCCGGTTCCGAGCAGGATTCTGATAGTGGGCCTCAATCCAGATCGTATTGCCCGCATAGTTGTCGAGCCCTGGATCGACCAGCGACAACGGCTGCCGCGGGCGAAAGGCATAAACACCAAAGTGGGCGGCCGAATGCGGATTTCGCTCGCCTTGATTGATCCAGCTGTCACGGGAATCGCGTTGCGCCGCCTCACGTTCCGCGCTTACGGTCTGGTAATTCTTCCAGCCGAGCCCCAGTGCCGCTACTAAAAGCAACAACACCACGATCCCCGCCCAGCGAAATCGCCCATCTCGGACTAGCTCGGTGAATTCTTTCTTAGCTATTGTGATTATCATTTCAAACCCTCATTGGTCCCTCAGAAGCTATATCGGATCGCGAACTCGGCTTCCCGTGCTCCGCCGCGAGGGCCGACCGTCTCTGTGATCCGCCCAAAAGTTGAAGCGCCAGACAGGCCAAACCTGTTCTCGCCCGGCCGGGCTGAGAAATTGACCGTGTTGAAGAGATTGAAGAACGTTGCCCTTATCTCAATATTGTGTTTTTCGTTCCAGGGTAGAGAGACACGTTTATTCAATCCGAAATCAAACGTCGAATAAGCGGGGGCCCGGATCGCATTACGCGAACCGACCTCTCCGAATCTGGTAGCTGCGAGTGATGCCCGGGCATCCTGCGGATTAGCAAACAGATTTGGCCTTCCATTCGGGTCGCGTCTTGTGAACGACGAGGATAAGGGTCGAACGACGGTTGCAGCCCCTTGAATAAAGAAGTTAGTTGGCCAATTGAAGCCATTGTCTGGACTCAAGGGGAAACCTGAGTGATAACGGAAAATTCCGGTGACCGTGAATCCACCGATCAGCTGGCCGACCAGGCCACGGCTGTTTCCGCCAAACCTTTGGCCTTTGCCAAACGGCAGATCATATACGAAATGAGCATTAAAATTATGCCTTAGATCAAAATTCGATACGGCACGCGCAGCATTCGGACGGAAAGCGTTCGGAACTTGTCCATTGGTCGG
>CAZXTS010000241.1:0-4147 GCA_964643745.1 uncultured Chloracidobacterium sp. | reverse complement strand
GCCTCACAGGCGTCCGGGTTTTCGAGTGAACAGATCAGAGCTTCTTCGTCCGTGTAAACCTTTTTCGGTTCGGCCGGAACAAGATCCGCTACTTTATAGTCTGCGGTCACTTGATTGATCTTTGTTGCCGGCCGCGAACGCAGGTAGTAGGTCGTTTTCAAACCCTTTTGCCAGCAATACATATACATTGACGATAGTTTGCCGATCGACGGGCTTTCCATAAAAAGGTTGAGCGAGCCGGATTGGTCGATGAACGCACCGCGGTCTGCCATCATATCTATCAGCGAACGCATCGGAACTTCCCAAGCGGTCCGATAGACCTCGCGGACGCTTGCCGGTATCTCTTCGATCTCCTGTATCGAGCCTTCGCTTAGCTTTATCTTGTTTCGGATCTCATCCGTCCAAAGCCCAAGCTGCTTCAGTTCACGAACCAGATACTTATTGATCTGGATAAAATCGCCGGAAAGGGTTTCGCGCTTGAACAGATTCGAAACTTGCGGTTCGATGCATTCATAGCTGCCGGCGATGGCGGCGATCGTCGCGGTCGGAGCGATGGCGATCATCAGCGAATTACGCAGTCCATTCGCTTTTATCTTTTCGCGAAGAGCGTCCCAACGTTCGGTGTCCTCAGGCACGACGCCCCAAAGGTCGAATTGCAGAACGCCTTCGGCCGCTCGCGTTTCGGCAAATGCCGGATGGGCACCTTTCTCAGCAGCAAGTTCACACGAGGCTCCGAGTGCCGCGAAGTAGATCTCTTCCTGGATCTTGGCAGAGATCTTGCGTGCCGGGTCCGAATCGAATGGCAGCTGCATCTGGAAGAAAACATCCTGCAGTCCCATTACGCCGAGCCCGATATTTCGCCACCGCATATTGGAATCTTTCGTGCTCGGGATCGCATAAAAATTAAGGTCGATAACGCGGTCAAGCTGCCGAACCGCGAGCCGTACATTGTGCCGCAAGCGGCCAAAATCGAATCCCGCTTCGCTGACATATCGAGCAAGATTTATCGAACCAAGATTACAGACCGCAGTCTCGCCTTCGCTTGTTACTTCGACGATCTCAGTACACAGGTTAGAAAGATGGATCACATTTCCGGGTTGTGCCGTCTGGTTCGATTTCTTGTTGCATGCGTCCTTAAAGGTCATCCAACCATTGCCAGTCTGTGCCAGTGTACGCATCATCTTTGCGTAAAGGTCGCGTGCCTTTACCTGTGCCTTAAAGATGCCTTCTTCCTCGGCCTTGAGATACTCGCGTTCGAATTCGTCGCCATAAATATCGGGGAAATGCGGCACTGCTTTGGGATCAAATAGCGACCACATTTCATCCTTTTCAACGCGACGCATAAAGATATCCGGGATCCAGTTCGAGATGTTCAGGTTGTGCGTGCGGCGGGCATCATCGCCGGTGTTATCGCGAAGCTCAAGGAATTCTTCGATATCGGCGTGCCAAGTTTCAAGATATACGCAGGCCGCGCCCTTACGTTTGCCGCCCTGATTTACTGCCGCGACCGACGAATCCAGCGTTTTAAGCCACGGCACGATGCCGTTCGAATGTCCGTTGGTGCCGCGGATCAGCGAACCTTGGGAACGCACGCGATGATAGGCAATGCCGATGCCGCCCGAGAATTTCGAAAGCATCGCAACGTCGGAATATTTTTTATAGATACTTTCGAGGCTGTCCTGCGGACTATCCAAAAGGAAGCAGCTCGAGAGCTGTTCATGCTTGGTGCCGGAATTAAACAGCGTCGGGGTCGAGGGAATATATTCCAGCGACGAGAACAGGTTGTAAAGCTCGATCGCCTCAGCAGGCGTTTCGGAGAGGCCGCAGGCTACGCGCATCCAGAAGAACTGCGGGGTCTCGATAACGTCGCGCGTTACGGGATTCTTCAATAGATAACGATCGTAGAGTGTGCGTAGGCCAAAAAATTCGAACAAGTCGTTGCGGGTCTGGTCTATCGCGTCGTTCAGCTTGCGGCTGTTCTCCGAAACGAAATTGACGACACGCGGAGCGATGAGGCCTTCACGAACGCCAAAAGCTATAGATTGGGAAAATGAGTGTATCTCCTGATTGCGGACTTCCTTTTCAACATATTGGTTTAACAGCCTGGCCGCCAACCGCGAATATTCCGGTTCTTCAAAGATCAATCCGGCTGCCGTCTGGATGGAAAGCTTGTCCAGTTCCCTGGTCGTAGCGCCATCGAAAAGACCGCTGATGGTCTTGGTCGCGATTCGCATGCTATCGACACTCGGCAACCCCGGACAGCATCGCGAGATAGCACGAACGATCTTATTGATATCGACCGGTTCGTGCGATCCATTGCGCTTTGTAACACGCATCTGCGTCTGTGTCTTTTCTTCTTGTCGTGCGGTTGCGGCGGATGAGGTTGTTCCGGTGAGTGTATCCATATGCGATCTCCAAAACGGGATATCCCGATAATTTTTGAGGCGACAAATCCATTGCGGCGAAGTTGCTTTCGGATATTGGTAAAGACAATCGTCCGATGGCTACAGTTCGACCGAACCGCAACAAATGCTGCACTACCTGGATTTCGTCGGGTTAATTAAAAGGGCCTTGAGCAAAGGCTTTCCTACTTGTCTTGATCCAAAGCACAAGATTTCGTGGTTTGGACGGCCGACGTTCGTTCCCCATTATCTCTTCGGGGCCGGTGCAGATCCTATGACTGCTATTTGTATTTTCAACTGCAAAATCCCTGAGCGTTCCTTCAGTGGATATAGACTATATTGTGTAGGCAGCCATTTGTCAACACAAAATGTAGTGGTTTTATGTTAAATTTGTAAGCCCCGTGCCTGCAACATTTACCGCGCCCCGTATCACGTAGTTCATTAAAGAATCGGGCAAAGTCTGTAATTATTCGGTAACACAATATGTTGTGGTGACGATCTATCGATCTACGAGGGGACCTCTAGCCCATCGAATGAAAACTTCACATTATCTGGAAGCAGTTTTGAATCGCGGGCGTGAAGGATGTCATGGTTCAGGTGTGTAAGAAATGCTCGTTTGGGTTTTAGGTCTTTGATTATCGAGAGAGCTTCTTCAAGGTGCAGATGCGTCGAGTGCGGTTTTATCCGAACGCAGTCCAGTACTAGCACATCAAGATCGCGGAGTCCGTCCATCGAATCGGGCGGAATGGTTTTAAGATCCGTTGCGTAAGCGAAGTCGTTAAATCGATAAGCTACGACGGGCAGTTTCCCGTGGATCACTTCGAGCGGCGTCACCTCGATCTCATCTCCAATGCAGAATGGCGAATTGTGGACGACAGTGTGCGGTATCAACTGCGGCAGGCCGCCGCCGAAATGTGTCGGCTGAAAAATATATTGAAAGATGCGACGTAGGTCGATCCATGCGATCTCGTTCGCAAATATCGGCATAGCTCCGTAACGAAAATTCAGCGGGCGAATATCGTCCAATCCAAAAACATGATCAACGTGGCAATGTGTTATCAGCACGGCATCAAGCCGACGAATATTTGCTCTGAGTGCCTGCTGACGGAAGTCGCTTGAGGTGTCAACAAGGATCGTCTTTCCGGCGTGTTCGATCAATATTGAAACCCGCAGCCGCTTGTCTCGCGGGTCATCGGACAGACACGTCTCGCAATCGCATGCGATCGAGGGAACGCCGGTCGATGTGCCTGTGCCGAGGAAGGTCATTTTCATAGTCGAGGAAGTCTTGTAAGTCGAGGAAGTCTTGAAAGCCCTTCCCAGACTTCCCAGACTTTCCGAGACTAACTAGACTTTTTCCCAAGTATGTCCGCGCCGGAGAATTTCTGGGCGGCCTGGGCTTTCAGTTTTTCTTCCGTGGCCCGGACCATCGTTACGTACTGCATTCGAAGATCGGCAAGCAGGCCTTCAAAAAGATGAGCTTCCTGCGGGTGCAGATTGTTTTTCGTTTTGTCCTTGATCATCGCCAGCACATCGAGCCAGTACTTTCCGGTGTCTAGATCCAGAGAGCGCTTACCGGTCGCAGGATGCGGAACGGCGCCGAGAGCGGCCGCGGCGTTGGTGGCCAAAGTAGAGAGAAAGTTAACAAAGCTCGCAGGGTCGTCCGCGCCGGGAATATCTTCATCTTCGTCGGCGATGGCATTTGCCTCAACGCCGTTTTCCGATTCGGTTCGCGCAAGTGCTTCTTC
>CAZXTS010000240.1:0-4171 GCA_964643745.1 uncultured Chloracidobacterium sp. | reverse complement strand
CTGATAGTCACCACGCCCAAAGGAAATATCTGCGAGACCGAGAAGTAGATCTTGATTGTTTGGGTCAAGCTGCAAACCGGCTCGCACATCAGCCAAGGCTGAATCAAATTCTTTCCTAGCGAAATATATCCGCCATCGGATCGAATACGCATCGAGCGGGCGGTTATACCCACGATCCAGCGCGGCACTCAACTCCGGAAGTGCCATATCGAAGTTTTGCAACCGGTAATGGGCCATTCCCTTCCAAAATCTGGGGTTGGGCTGATTCGGTGCTAACGCGATCGCTTGCGCATACTTTTCGATCGCTCCCTGATAATTCTGTTGTCTGAAAAGCTGATCTCCCTGCGTTGTCAGCTGTTGGGCTCGCTGCTGGTTGCGCCGATTTTGAGCGTCTGCCTTGCCCGGCATCAGCACAAAGAGCAGTGACATTGATAACACCAAAAAGATCGAGTTTGAAAAAGCTTTCATATCTGTCTAACTCCCGGATCGAGATCGATCTAAGGTAAAGGCGTTCTCCTCGGCAGAGGTGTCCTGACCGGTAGAGGGGTTCTGACCGGCGTAGGACGCGGACCAGCCGGTGTGCGAACCGGAGTCGATCTCGGCCCTCCAGGAGGCCGCTGCGTCGGAGCAGTATCAGGCGTCGGAGTTTCCTCGGGGGTCGGCTCCGGTGTTTCCGTCGGAGAGGGTACCGCAATATCTGCGGTCGGAGACGGTTCAGGAGTAGCCGCAGGTGTTTCCTCAGGCGTCGGCGTAGGGGTCGTTGCCGGCTCTTCACGAAGATACGCCATGTAGTACCAAACACCTCCGACCGCCCCTAACCCAAGGACAAACAACAGGGCAAGAACCGCTAAAATTCCTATCGCCTTTCCGGCACCGCCTTTTTTCTTCTTTGGAGCAGAAGACCCGCCGGACGCTGACACGGCGGCGGCTTTTGGTTCACTTGCTAAACCCTGAGAACTAGCATCTGAAGATACATCTTGCTCAAAATCACTGGCAAATCCCGCTGACGCAGGATCGAAAGCGATCACCGGAACAGTTGCATTGGGTTCAAACGCCTGTTCGTCCCGTTCATCGGACACACCTTGACCCTCGGATGAATAGACATTAGTCATTCCGAAATCCGGTACGGCCGGTTCTGACTCAGCACGAAAATCTTTCTCTGCATTTTGCGCTTCATTTACAGAATGTTCAGGCTCATATGAAGATGGTTCCGGGGTGTACGCAAGCGCTCCAGGAATAAATACTTCGGTCTTAATGCCCGATTGCTGCGGTTCCTCGGGCGAAGCCTTTGGAAATTCATCCAGAACAAGCGTCGCTCCAAAATCAGGTGCAAGTGCCTCCGCAGGTTCCGCGGGAGCAGCTGTGCCCGAATCGCCTGACGAAGTTCCCGTGTAGCCCGCCAAATCGGATCCGCTAATGACGACGGTTTTTGCCGACATAGCGTTCTGCATTTCGCTGTACGCTTTGCGAAGTACTCTTTGCATCTCGCGGGCGGTTTCGAATCGCTTTTCTTGACTGACCTCCATCCCTTCGGCAATGACGTCAGAAATGCTTTTGGGAATTTCCTGGTTCAGTTCGTAAAGCGGCTGGACAGGATCTTCAATCCCATTGAGCATTGAATCTGCTCGCGACAAAGCGTCCGAAGGAACTGTGTTGGACAAAAGCTGATAAAGCGTGGCGGAAAGAGCGTAAATATCGCTCCGAGCACTGGTGCCGACACCCCGGATCTGTTCCATTGGGGCATAGTGGGGGGTATATCCGACAACACTCCCGGTGCTGCTGCCAGAACCGCCCGATCCGAGATTCGTCTGGCCCGTAGAACTCTTCGAGAGCCCGAAATCTAGCAATACGATGTGGTTTTCGTCGGTTAGTTTCAGGTTCTGCGGCTTTATGTCGCGATGGATTATCGGCGGTTCATGTGAGTGCAGATACGAGAGTGCATCCAGAAGCTGATCCGCCCAAAACATTACCCAACTGACCGGAAACGGTTTCTGAGCGGTCTCGATCCGCTTGGAAAGGTCATCGCCGGAAATGTGCTCCATAACGAGGAACTGCTCATCGCCTTCTCCGAAATGGTCGCTTACCTTTGGCAACACCGGATGCCGCATACGGGCAAGCACGCGAGCCTCGCGTTCAAAGGCACTCCCCAATTCCTCGTCACCTGCAAAGAACGTTCGCTTCAAAGCAATGGCGCTTCCCAATCGCTGGTCAACGGCAAGATATACTTCACCCATTCCGCCCTTGCCGATAAGCTGGACGATAAGGTACCGATTCTGAATTAAAGTGTTCTGTGCAAGGGGCTTCATTGGTTGAAATTAGTCTGCAAAATGACGATCTGCACTACGAAATGACAAGTTTGTATTGTGTAACAATTATAAATAAACTTCAATAGCTGGCTCATTCCACCACATCTTTGTGTTGCCAGCACGGGCCTGGCGACTTCACACGCCTGGTACACGGGGTTCCCTTTTTCGTCGGCAATCCGCAAAAGATCGGAGTTACCTTTTCTTGCGCTTGCTTTTGCATGGCGGTCGGATCGGACTCCGTACCCACAGATCTTACGTTGGATACGCTCTGCGACCCAACACGATCATTTATCTGCGATCCCGGTGCAGGTCCCTGAGGTTCGCTGGTGACCTTTAGCTGTTCGGCAGGCGGTTTTGCAACTGATGCAGGGTTTGCACGAAATCCCCTCGATTCGATCTGTCTTGCCGGCAAAAGCAGCGTCACAAAATATCCCACAACCAAGATCGGGCCAAGAGCCATTGCCGCAAGAGTAAGGTAGTGCATCACTTGACGCTCCGTCTTACAAAGATCGCAAAACTGTATACTCTCAACAAAACGCCGTTCGGCACGAGCGATCTTCTCGCCACATTCCGAACAATATTTCGGCGTATAGAACATAGGATGAAATGGCTTCGAGCAGTTCTCTATTGCAAATGGTGAATCTGACCTAAGCCTGATTATAATCCAATTTCGTTAAATCGCTAATCCAAAGATATACAACGGAATTTTGGCTGTGAGCGTCTGATTGATAACATTCACCTATGCGGATTCAACAGTTATTAATCTTGATCCTGCTTGCGGGCTTAATGTCCCTTCCCGCTCTCGCGCAGGTCGATGATCCGATCCGCGTTGATTCTGCATTGGTTCGCTTGAATATCGGTGTCGTCGATCAACGAGGCCGTCCGATGCTCAGTCTCGGAGCACAAAATTTCACGGTATTCGAGGATGGCGAACGACAGACGATCACAAATTTTGAGACGTCTTCGGCACCTTTCAGCGTTGTGATGCTCCTTGATATGAGCGGCTCGACGAAAAGCTTTCGACAAAATATCCGTCTTTCCGCCGCCAGATTCCTTGATGCACTTGCTCCTGACGATCGCGTTGCCGTAGTCGAGTTTTACTCAAAAGTCAGGCTTCTAAGCGATTTTACCAATAATCGACTCTCGTCCGCGAATGCCATAGCAGTCGCGAATGGAGCGGGGGAAACCGACCTTTACAAAGCGATCGAGTTTGCCATGGATCGCCTCGCTAGAGAAAAGAACCGCCGAAAAGCCATCGTGATCCTAACCGATGGTGTTGACACTAAGGCACAAGGCCTCGACCGGGAGCTTCTTGCAAGATCCGCGGATGACGCAGTACCCGATGCGATCAACCCAGAGGCAAACCAAGATCTCGTAAGATTACTTGGCCGAGCCGATCAGGTCGGCGTTACTATCTATCCGCTTGCCCTACCGACAGGCGATCCGGCAAGGCTGGCCGATCCGACACCGCGACAAGTTGCTATGTATGCGGCGGCACGGTCCAGGCTTCAAATGATCGCGGATCGAACGGGTGGGACATTAAATGCGATTCGCCGGCTCGAGGAAATGGGATTGCTCTATGCACAGGTTGCTGCTGACCTTAGAACCCTTTATACCATTGAATATCAACCGGCAAACGTGCGTCGCGACGGTAAGTGGCGGGCAATAAAGGTCGTCGTCAACGAACCCGAACTTATCGCCCGATCCAAACAGGGTTACTTCGCTCGCTGACATTATCAAGCTTGACACCCTCTTGCTCGCGTTTGTATTCTAATTGTTCGCTCTCGCGCACCCGTAGCTCAGCTGGATAGAGTGCTTGACTACGAATCAAGAGGTCGCATGTTCGAATCATGCCGGGTGTACCA
>CAZXTS010000239.1:0-4198 GCA_964643745.1 uncultured Chloracidobacterium sp. | reverse complement strand
TTCCTTATTGTCCAGGACATTGTCGTAATACTCGTAATGATCGTCCTTTCGGCTATAGGTCGGAATGGCAGTACCACTCTTGCAGCCGATATCGGACGCACCATGCTTTCGGGCGGAATTCTTTTATTGATCACATTTGTAATGATCAAATGGATCATTCCGCTGATAGGAAAGTTTCTCGCCAGGTCTCAGGAACTCCTGACTTTGTTTTCGATCGCTTGGGCGGTATCGCTTGCGTCATTTAGTTCACTGATAGGGTTTAGCAGTGAGGTCGGCGCGTTTCTTGCCGGCGTTTGTCTTGCCACGACCCCTTACAAAGACGCTATAAGCGGGCGGCTCGTCAGCCTGCGTGATTTTCTGCTCCTGTTCTTTTTTGTAAAGCTCGGATCCGATCTGAATTTGGCGGTCATTGGTGCTCAGATCCCGTCGGCGGTTATTTTCTCGGCATTCGTATTGATAGGGAACCCCATCATCGTACTTGTGATAATGGGCGTGATGGGATACCGCAAACGGACCGCGTTTCTTGCCGGACTTACCGTCGCTCAGATCAGCGAATTTTCATTGATATTCGCTGCTCTAGGTTTACAAGTAGGCCATTTGAACGAAGAAATAGTGGGCCTGATCACATTGGTTGGCCTGATCACGATAGGGGCATCAACGTATCTGATCCTTTATTCGAATCAGATTTACGAGGTGCTGTCCCCAATTTTGTCTATTTTTGAGCGCAAGGATCCGTATCGTGAGACGTCTGAATTAAAGGCCGATGAAGATTACGACGTCATTATTTTCGGGTTAGGTCGGTTTGGTGGTTCTATTGCTTCGAAACTAGAATCACGCCCGGATCTACGATTTCTTGGGGTTGATTTCGACCCGCAGGTTGTCCGCCTTTGGCAGATGCGTGATCGAACGATCGTTTACGGGGATATTGAGGATCCGGACATTCTTGAGAATCTTCCTTTTCGATCTTCGAGATGCATCGTCAGCACAGTGCCGGACAGTTCGTTTTCACTGACGTTATACAACACCTTACAGGAACATGGTTACGTGGGTCGGATCATTCTAACCGCGGTCCTGGAAAAAGACTTCGAACTCCTTAGGGCCGAAACAAATGCGGAGATAATTATGCCGCACCGCCTGGCGGCGGATTATTTTGATGATCTATTAGTTAAAGACATACTTGCTGAATCGAATGAAACGGCCCCAAACCACTAACGTGTTTGTTGGCACAGGGCATCTACCCGGTTATAAAAAAGAGGCGTCCCCGAAGGAACGCCTCAAGCTAATGTCCGATCCCGATCTACCTAGAAAGTAAATCTGAATCCGAGCTGTGCCGTAAGCGGACGACCGATCGGTGGTCCAAATCCCGGTCCAAATAGTGATTGCGGCAACAGGAAGTTAGCCGTGCTTGCAGGTGCACTCAAACCGATTCTGGATGCATATGACAGGTTTTCGTGATTGAAAACATTGTAAAGATCCAGATAACCGGAAAGGCCATATCGTTCCGCGAATCGGAAGGTCTTCGAAAGGCGGAGATCCATGTTGAAGAAGTTTCCGCTTCGTTCTTCCAGATTGGTTCCATTTAGGACATATCCTTTGCGGATCGAGTTCACAGGTGCCTGCTGGCAACCAAACGGGTTCAGAGCCTGAACCGCGGCGAGGTTTCTGTTCGGGATCGCAAGGATCTGCTGAACGGAAACACCAGCACACAGGCGGTCAATTGCTCCGACGCCGTCACCGTCAAGGTCAAAGCCCGCGATCGCAGAATACGGCCTTGCAGTTGCAAATTGCATGATCGGTGAGACCTGAAACCCCCAAGGCAGCGTAAAAACGCCATTGAGTACTATCCTGTGACGTTCGTCAATTCGGGTCGGCCCAAACTCGCCGTCCGCGAACTGAACATCCGGAGTTACTACAATTCCGTTACCTGAATATGACGCTGTCGGCTGTCCGCCCCAAGCTTTTGAGCTTGCGAGAACGTAGCTTGCATTGAACAGGAACTTCGACGAGCGATATTTCATCGTCGTTACCCAGCTGTCATATGTCGAGCGATTAGTGGTCGCGAACATATTGATCTGGTTCAGGCGTCCAGCACCAAGCCCCGCAGCAATGAACGCAGTGTCAAGCACACGGGTCGAAGCTCCACGCGGACATAGCGGTGATGCCGGATTACCACCGAATGCCGTGTTGCAAGTTCGCGAGATCAACGGATTGATGTTCAAGAACCTGGGTTCGTCAATGCCAAGAGTATGGACAAAATCGCTTGAGATCGACCAGTTACTATTGATCTCCCGCTGGAACCCTAATGAGAATTTCTGCACATAAGGTTCCGACGCGTCCGGGTCGTTAATACGTCCGACAGATCCGGGCGCAAGGTTTGCGAAAGAGAATCCAGCCGGAACCGTTGGTAAAGCTGACGTTCCAAACCGGAATCCGAACAAAGGTGATGTTGGGTCCGGGTTTCCAGCCGGCCGTGTCAGGTTGATCGCCGCTTGGAAAACTTCCGGCTGCGACTGTACATCTGAAAACAGCGAAAGATTCTGGAATATCTGATCATAAAATATTCCGTACCCGCCACGGATAACTGTCTTGCCATCGCCCCATGGATCATAAGCAAAACCAATACGCGGTTGGAATTCCGTCCAGCTTGGTGTAGTACGCCTAAGCTTTTCCTGATCACCGGTCAACGCCTGAGCCAACGGATGGTTCAACTGGCCCAACAAGATCATTGTCCTATTCCTGTCCTGGGTCGGCAGATTTCCAATGTTGGCGTCCCAACGAAGGCCGAGATTTAGCGTGAGCTTACGGGTCACTTTCCAGTCGTCCTGGACGTAGAATGCAAGCTGATCGATCTTCTGGAAGTGTGAACTGGCACCGTCGCTGAAGGTCAGACTCTGAAGGAGGTCATCGCGATTGAAACCACCTTCCGCCATGATCTGGTCCGCTGGGAATCGGAACGTAAGACTATAACCACGAGTTCCGAAGTAGAAATATCCGTCAAGGATAGTGTGGATATAGTTTATACCGAACTTCAAGGTGTGATTGCCTTTTACCCATGACAAGTCATCACGGAACTGAAATTTTCGCTCTTTGGTCGACTGCGGCGTGTTCGCGTTCTGCCCGATCGAAATACCGTTCGGAAAGTTTAGGGTTGGCCTTCTTGATTCGGCAGGATCTCATTCACAAAATCCTGGAAGTGAAAAATGAACTGGTTGAGAACGTTTGGCTTGATATTGTAGGTATGGTTGACGACCATACTATAAAGCCGATTCGAAGTAACATTTCCACCCGAAAGATCAGTTCGTGCGGGATTGGCAACCTGATCATTGGGTGAGCTATTGTCTTCGAATGAGAAACGATAGAACATCGATTGCTTCGAGTTGATCTTATGATCGATCTTTGTTGAGAGGAGCCAGTCGTCAAAGGGCGTCGGGATCACATTTACAAATTGGACGCCCGGTATTGCTTGGAGAGGAGCAACCGCGGCCGGGAAGATCGGCACATTCTGTCGTTCTCTAAACCTTTCGAGTGCAAAGAAATAGAACGCACGATCCTTTACGATCGGCCCGCCGATACTGCCTCCGACCTCTTGACGCTCGAAATAAGGATTGTCGCGATTCGCCTGCTTATCAAAGAAATCACGGGTCTGGATCGAATCGTGGCGAAAGTTTGAAAAGAAAGACCCTCGGAGCCTGTTACCACCGCTCTTGGTGATAACATTCACGATGCCGCCAACTGAACGGCCTTGGTCAGCGGTCCAACCATGTTGGTTGACCTGAAATTCCTGGATCGACTCGTAAGAGAAGTTCTGGAGAAGGCTGCCAACAACATTATCTTTATTGTCGCCGCCGTCAACGTTTACATTAACCTGACGTCCATCACCGCCGTTAAAGGCGATCGTTCCAACGCGTGTTTTTGTGGGGTCGAACGTGCCGGTTGGACGGGCTTCTGGTGCAATTACGGTCAAGCCGGCGAAAGTGCGATTCAAAAGCGGAAGATTCTCGATCTCTTTCGGGCTGATCGCCGTGTCGAGTTCGGATCGTGTCGTTTCAACCAGCGGCGCTGCAGAAGTTACGTTTACGGTCTCTTCGATACTGCCGGGCTGGAGCGAAAAATTGACATTCTGCCGTGCACCGACATTTACTTCAACGTTCTCAGCAAGTGCTCGGCTAAACGACTGTGCTTCGGCCGATACGTTATA
>CAZXTS010000238.1:0-4231 GCA_964643745.1 uncultured Chloracidobacterium sp. | reverse complement strand
TGTGTCGCGAATGCGGTTCCATAGATCCGCTGCATTTGCTCCCGTTCGGAATCGCCCTTCCAGTAAGCACCGGAGATCGCCAGCAATTTGAACGCTTTCAGTTTTCCGGTGTGCGGAACGTGCGGACCGAGGCAGAAATCGATGAACGGCGAATTGTCTATGTAATAAACACTTGCAGTATCCAATGCCTTTTCGTCAATAAGCTCGCATTTTAAAGGTTCTTCACGTTCCATGAACATCTGAAGAATGCTCGCTTTTTGAACGTCCTCGCGGCGGTATGGCAAATTCTGCTTTGCCATCCCTTTCATTTTTTTCTCGATCACCGGAAGGTCTTCTTCCGTAAGCATTCGAGGGGCAATAATGTCGTAGTAGAAACCGTATCGCGGGTCTTCCATCAAAGCGGGACCAACGCCAAGTTTAGTTCCGGGGAACAGATCGAGAACTGCCGCTGCAAGTAGATGAGCGGTCGAATGGCGGATGAGTTCCAGGCCATCGGGCGTTTCCGCAGTGATCGGCTCTATTGAAAGGACTTCATCGCTGGTCACGAGACCTTTATTCAGATCTACTTCCTCGCCGTTCACCTTTGCCGCAAGAGCGCGTTTAAGCCCATCGCGGTCAAAAGCCTTAATGGCCTCCGCAACGGTAGCCGGAGCAGGCAGCGATCGCTGTTCTCCGCCAAATTTGATATTTATTTCGCTCATAACATTGTCAATTGTGAATTGCTCAATTGTAAATTGGCTGCGAAAAAAGAAGCTTACGAGTAAAGCCGCTTAATCCTTCCAATTAACAATTAGCAATTGCCAATTAACAATCACTACTACTTAACTAGATCAGATCCGATAAGAGCGACTTTGCCTTGCGAACTCCGTAAGAGAACGCGAATGTCCCGCCATTAGAGGCGGGCCGTAGTAGTTGTTGAAACTGCAAAGTTCTTCGTTAGCATCTTATCGAAAAATTGTAGCGGCCAAGCGAGAACTTAGCCGCTAAGTACCAAAACACGAAATTATAAGCCTGCGTGGGTTTAAAAGCAAGTCAAAATCGGTCTATTCAGGCAACGCTGCTTGCTGCGCGCCGACCCATTCCCAGGCCCGGTCTTCTTCGTTTGCATCGAATACCTTTATTTCTGTTGAGATCACCGAGTTCATTAATTCAAGAAAGTTTCGCATCCACGGCGCCCCGCCTACGACGGCGTATTTTTCGATCTTCGATGCTGCCTTGAACTTGAGTTTGATAAGGTCATCGTCGAGAACCGCTAGAAGATCAAATCCCCCGTAATTCTTCATTCGAGCAAGAGCATTTATATTGCCTTCCTTTTCAAGCAAGGGCTTCATATGCTCGACCGCTGTTTTTATGTCCTGTTCGCGGATCCGTCCGTTTACCTCCCAAGCGATCACATTCGGGCTGTTGGTGTGCAGAATGTGGATCGAGGGTTGCGGCGGCTCCGGAGCCTTTATTTCAGGCGGAGCATCAGATGCCCAATCGAAGGCTTTCATCCTTTCATTCGGTGAAAAAACACGGACATCAATATTTGAAAATACCAGGCCCTCGAGCCTTGCTGCTGCTCCGATCCAGCCCTTTTCCGTAACCACGGCGGCCCGATAATATTTCGACATTTGACCGATATGGCCAAGAGCTTCCCAAAGATCCTTGAGTAAGCCTTCGACTGTAATAGACATCGAATCTTCGATCTCGGCAAAGAATGAGACCCGTTCATTTTCTTTAAGCGTATCCTCAGTAGCTTTATACGCTTTATCAATATCCTCAGCAGTGATGCTGCCCGATATCTTCATTGCAACAAGATGTTTTGGCGATTCAAGTAATTCGATCATTGTAAAACCTCCGAATATGTAGCATACGCTTTTGTAGGCAGGGAAGTTCGGTAGGTTGTAAGATGGTTTAGCAAAATCGGCGCTTTAAAATAAAAATGGTAGGCACTAGCAGAGTTGAACTGCTGACCCCTACCGTGTCAAGGTAGTGCTCTACCACTGAGCTAAGTGCCTACACATCGCCTCAGGAGCGAACTTCAAAGATGCCAAACGACTGACCATAAAGTCAAGTTAAGACCCTATTTGATCAATAACGACCTATTCTTCGCGCGTTGCGTCTGCTCCTGTTGGAAAATGCTCGGCGAAATCCGCTCGAAGTCGATCGGCGTGTTCTGCTAAATATCGGTCGAGCGAATCACGGTCGAGAGCGACGTAGCTTGTTCGAAAAGAGCCGTTCTCGTTCCTGGCAAATGTCGCTGAAATGAAGCACCCAGTGTCAATCACCTCTCTAATATGCTTTTCGGTCATGTAGCGTTCGAACTCCGAAGCAAGTTCGTCGCTGACCGAAACCGTCACCTCATATAAAATACGGTTTGAGATCATCTAAACTGCCCCAGAACAAAACCGATGCATTGCTATCGCGACCAGCTTTGTGGTTCGGTCGTCTGCGTCGTATTTCGGATTTACTTCGCTGAATTCAATAAGTTTCGTATTTGCAAGCGAAGCCGCGTATTTTACGAGCTGGATGAATTCGCCGGCTCGCAGCCCAAGCGGCGAAGGTGCAGATGTTCCCGGCGCGTCGGCCGAGCGGACCACGTCAAGATCAAATCCGAAGAACGTACTCATCGAGGAACTGTGATGAATGAAATTTTGCCGGATCTGTTCTTTAATTTCCTGATCAGGTTCATCACGGCTGCGGAGCAATTCGAGACTTATCCTGTGAACGCCGATCGAGCGAATATATTCGTAATAGACAGGTGAGCAGAAATGCGACTGGAACCCGACCTCATAGAAATATTTCGGCAGCAGCAATTCCTCATCCAGCAACTGGCGGTACGGCGTACCGCTGTTTCGCTCATCGGCTAGCCGAACATCCAACTGTGCATCTACGTTCACGCCGATCCAGTTCGCTACGCCAAAGACCTCGCTCATTGCACGTCCGTCCGGATAACTTATATCGTTTCCGCCGCCGAGCACGATCAGCCGCTTACCGTCTGAAAGTATCTGTTTTACGACCTCGAAATGCCGGTCATGCGTTTCTTCCAAACTACCTTCGATCTTAGTGTCGCCGATATCAACGATCTTTCGTTTAATATTGAAAGTGGTCAGTTTATAGAACTGTTCACGGATCTTAAACGGTGCAAGGGCCGCACCTTCGCGGCCATGATTTCGCCGGACGCCTTCGTCCTGCGGACATCCGAGAATGACTATCTCGGCCGCTTCGTAATCTCTTTCCGTTCGCCCAACAGTTTCCCCAAGACGCGGATCATTTCTGTCGCCGCGGGCGAAAAAAACATTCGGGTCCGGGGCCGATATATTGTTAAAGATAGAACTCATAGAGCTCGATTCGAATTAAAAAATCTTTCTAGCATCATATTAACCGATATATCCGAAAAATCCGAAGATGATGATCTCCACGGCCGGAACTTGTAATAGTTTTGTCTGGTATCCATAAAAACCTTGAAATGCTGATCGCAGAGGTCTAGTCTGTAACAATGAAAGTACTGCTTGTTTATCCGGAATTTCCGGACACCTACTGGAGTTTCCGGCATGCCCTGAAGTTCGAAGGCAAGCAGGCAGCTTTTCCGCCGCTTGGCCTCATGACCGTTTCGTCGATGCTTCCTAAGGACTGGGAACGTCGGTTGATCGATATGAACGTCGAGACGCTTTGGCCCGATGACGTCGAATGGGCTGACATCGTATTCGTCTCCGCGATGATCGTTCAGAACGAATCGCTCGAGTCTGTCGTCGGGCTTTGTCGAAAAATGGGCAAAAAGGTCGTGGTTGGCGGACCGTATGTATCGACCAGTTCCGAACGCCTTCCCGATGCCGACCACATCTTTATCGGCGAGGCCGAAACGACTCTCCCCGAATTCATCAACGATCTTGAGCTCGGCATTGCCCGAAAGATCTATGAGGCAGATGAACGCCCGGCCTTGACCAACACACCAGTTCCTGATTTTTCGCTGATCGATATGGGGAATTACAGCGCGATGAATATTCAGTATTCGCGCGGATGCCCATTTAATTGCGAATTTTGCGACATCATTGAGATCTATGGCCGTGTTCCTCGCACTAAATCGAATGAGCAGATGCTCGCCGAGCTTGACGAACTGAAAGCTACCGGCTGGCGTGGGCTTGTTTTTATAGTTGATGACAATTTCATCGGTAACAAGAAAAATGTGCGTCTGTTCATGCCCGATCTGATCGAATGGTCTCGGGCAAATGGTCAGCCGTTTTCGTTC
>CAZXTS010000237.1:0-4269 GCA_964643745.1 uncultured Chloracidobacterium sp. | reverse complement strand
AGCCTTACGATGCCCGCTGCGTGGTCCTTCGACACGATGAAGCGATTTTCTACGCTGGACACGCTTGAACCGGAGGGCTCCATTCCCGGCGGGCCGACGAACGAGCTTGGGCTGTTCAAGTTCATTGAGGCGGAGAATGATAAAACCCTGGCAAAGGCCGAGCGTGACATCGCTGATTATAAGCAGATGTCGGGCGGTGCCTCGCCGGTTGACGAAGACGGCAATCCTACGGCGCTTTCCGAACGTCTAAAGGTTCCGGATATAAAAAAGCTGCCTGAGGACCTAAGCGGTTATGTGACTTTTATGCATCCGTGGATGAACGAGGTTTTGAATCAGATAGTGCTGATGCTAATGTTTTGGGTATTGCTAATATTCACATTGATAGTGCTTAGGCTCAGAGATATACGTTAAGATAAAGGGAATTTTGATGAAAACTGCAATAAAAACAACTTTGGTGTTCGCGGCGATGGCGATCGTCTTTTCCGGCCTTTCGGGGTGCGGCGGCGGTTCTCAGGCGACGCCCTCAAGCAATCTTGCTCAAATGGCGAACGCCGTTTCTAATCAAGGCCAGACAGGCGATTCAGAATATCCGATGCTCGTCGGGTCGATCGCAAATGCCGATATCGAGCTGATCGACGGCACTAAGTTCAAGATCGGGGACCGCAAGGGGAAAGTGTTGATGCTTAACCTGTGGGGCGTTTGGTGCGGCCCGTGCCGTATCGAAATGCCGCACCTGGTCGAAATGCAGGACAAATTCAGGGATCAGGGTTTTCAGGTCATCGGCCTGAACATTGGTGACGAAGACCTGCAGCCGGACACGACCGACCGGATCCAGAAATTTGCGGCAGAAATGCAGCTCAACTACGAGCTTGCCCGTATCGACAACAACCTTACCAACGAATTTAACAAGCTGGCCCGGTTCGACGTTGTCCCGATAAGTATGCTGATAGACCGCGATGGACGGCTCCGTGGCGTTTTTGCAGGCGCCGGCCCGAAGGTCATCACTCGGATGAAAGAGGTGGTCCCACAGGTTATCGAAGGCAAAGAGACCATCACACCTCCGGGCGAGCCGGCAAATAAAGCGAGTGAGCCGAAGCTGAATGTAGATCAAGCTGATGGAAATAAGCCAGTGAAGAAATAGCGTCGCATGAAGTGTTCGCACTGGACCAAAATGGAAAAGGCCGGGATCGAAATATATCGAACCCGGCGTTCTTTTCTATTAAATCCAAAACTACATCGGGATCTTGAGTTCCTGGCCCGGATAGATCTTGTCCGGGTGATTCAGGATATCGCGGTTGTGGTCCCAAATGGCTTTCCACTGAATGCCGTATCCCTTAGCGATCTTCGATAGATTATCGCCGGAAACAACAGTATAAGTGTGCATTCCGCCGCCTGCGGCTGCCTCAGCGGTCTGAATGTTTAGGATCAGGTCGCCGCCCTTAAAGTCCGGATCGAGACGTTCATATTCGTCCCAAAGCTGTTGTTTTGCCTCGGCACTCGGTGCTGTTCCTGTAACGACCAGCGTCCCTTCATTTCCTTCGGAAAGTTCATAGGTCGTGCCATTTTGGTTGGCAAGGTCAAGAAGCGTCTGATATTTTTCTTGTACTGACATTATTTTTGTCCTCCTTGGTTATTTGCCCCTCTTTAGCTGATTGTCGAACCCGGTTCCACCGGCCTCGTTGATCACTCGTACACATTTTGCAAATGAGGCATCAGGCACTTCGCCAGTGGCGGTTATCTTGCCATTTACAACAGAGACCGTGACCGTGGTACAACCCTCTTTCTTCAGATTCTCTGCGATCTTGCCTGTAAGGGCCGGATCGGCGGCTTCTGGTGTAGCGACCGGAAGCGGTTTGGTGGTGGTGCTGTCGGTAACACTCTTGATGCCTTCGACACCGCGAGCCGAAGCCGCAGCCTTGCTTTTAACAGTGATATCGGCAACTTCGCCCGTTAATGTGGCTACGCCGTCTTTAACAGCTACCGTTACGCCCGTAACGTTATCAGCCGCGAGTTTATCCTGAACCGCTTTCTGCAGATCGCCGTCGTTTTTCCCGCACGCGGCCATAAACATAACCGCTGCAATACTTATGATAGTCAAAAATTTGATTTTCATCTTTCCTCCAGTTCTTGATCGTTATGATTTTCCGTCTGAAGATCGCCGACCCTGCTTGGTTAGGTGCGATCAGATCACACAAATCGACCCGAAAATGCGCGGGCAAAATAAACGAATGTGATATCAAGTATCTTGGTCTATCCTGCCGAAAATTTCAACTGAAATATTTGTTTTGGGTTCAAGAGAAAACTTGTTCGGCGATCTGGCAGGCGATCTCATAAGAATTGAATTCGGGGCGAATTATGAAGTGCCAATCCGCGAGGCAATAAATAGACTGCCTTGATTCGAATAGCTCCAGCGCAGCCTGCTTGTTGCGGGCAAGCGGCCGGTCTTTCCGCGAATTGCGAATGTTCTGCCAGCAATGGTCGAATGTGGATTCAAGCCAAACACTGGTTAGTCCGTTCGAACGGATCATCTCGCGATTCTCCTCCATCGTCCAGGTTCCGCCGCCGAGCGAAATGATGTGTGCTTTGGTTTCGCCCAGCAGCTTTCGAAGATGTTCGGTCTCGATCACGCGATAGGCTGCGAGCCCGTCGGTGTCAATGATATCTGCGATCTTTCGGCGTGTGCCCTGTTCTATAAAATGGTCAAGATCTATTTGTTTCGAACGCGTTCGGGAGGCCAGGTGCCGGGCGACGCTGGATTTACCGACGCCCATAAAACCTGTTAAAACTATCCGCTTTTGCTCGCCCATACCTTTCAACGAACTGTAACCGATTCGAGCGTTTCATAAAAATCCGGAAACGAAACGGCCGCACATTCGGCATTATTGATCAGCGTCTCGCCTTCTGCCAAAAGGCCCGCAATGCTGAACGCCATCGCGATCCGGTGATCGCCGAACGGGTCGATCTCTGCCCCGCGAAGTTCTGACCTTTCGACGCGAAAGCCGTCTTCGAATTCGACAACAACTGCATTCATTCGTCTCAGGTTTTCAACGATCGACGCGATCCGATCCGATTCCTTTATGCGAAGTTCGCCCGCACCTCGGATCTCAAGCCCGCCGTTTAACTGTGTGCCAAGAACAGCGAGGATCGGCACCTCATCGATAAGATTTGCCACGATCGCTCCTTCGATCCGATTCTGCTCTCCACCTATTTCGCTTCGGCCCGATACTTTCAGTGTGCCGATCGGTTCGCCGCCCGATCCGGTAACATCTGTCGTTTCAACATTTACACCAAACCGCCTGAGTTCTGTGAGGACGCCTTCCCGAGTCGGATTGAGTCCGACGTTGAAAATCTCGATCCGCGAATCCGGCAAACATGCCGCCGCAACAAGAAAGAAAGCCGCAGACGAAATATCGCCAGGAACCTGAACGTCTCGCGCAGCCAGACTTGACCCGCCCGGTACCGTGATCAACCTTTGCCCGCCTGATTCTCTTACGTTCAGATCGACCCCAAACCCGCGCAGCATACGCTCGGTGTGGTCGCGCGTTTGGACCGGTTCGATCACCGTTGTTTCGCCTTCGGCAAATAGACCGGCCAGCAGAACGCACGACTTTAGCTGTGCAGAAGCTACGGGCAATTCGAATTTCAAAGGCTTTAATGGTGACCTGCCATCTATATGCAATGGCGCGTGGACTTCATTGGATGAAACCGACGCACCCATATCAGTGAGAGGGTGAATGATCCGGGCCATCGGCCGCCGGCTGAGCGAAGCGTCGCCGATCAATGTTGAGTTGAAATTCTGGCCGGCGAGAATTCCCGCAAGAAGCCTCATCGTTGTGCCGCTATTTCCGCAGTCGAGCGGCTGTTCCGGTGCCTTGAGGCCTCGAAGGCCTCTGCCGGCGATCTGGACCGTCGAACCATTCCGATCGATCTGAACACCGAGGCCACGAAGGCAGTCCAATGTCGAACTGCAATCTTCGCTTTCTGCAAAATTGGTCAGAACGGATGTTCCATCGGCGATGGCAGAGAACATCGCTGCCCTATGCGATATCGATTTATCACCGGGCATTCGTACCGATCCGCGTACCGAAATTGCAGGTTTTATTATCACAACTTCCGATTTTACTTTGATTTGTGGCCATTTGTCTTGACACGGCCAAAGTATCACCGATAATTAAAGATATTCGTGGAAACTATTGAAGAGCACAAACTACCGACCCGCATCGAATCGGTTGACGATGCGGCAGTAAGCGCCGAGCGTTTTGCAAGAGA
>CAZXTS010000236.1:0-4319 GCA_964643745.1 uncultured Chloracidobacterium sp. | reverse complement strand
CTCAGAACCCCGATAACACGGCCCGAACCCTGCAAGTCCGTGCCAGATACGTGCTAAACAACGTCGCCGTCGGGCTTTATTCAGATACTGACACGATCTCGACGATCCCATAACCATTCAGGCGGCTTCGGTCGCCTTTTTAATTTTTTGGGATGGGGAAATTTGTGAAGATCGTGTTTGGGTTGGCGCTCATCGCGGTGGCGGTGATCGTAGCGTGGTTACTTTCTTATGTTCACCTTTACGATATTCCCGACGGCCGAACCTCTTGATAAGGCGAAAGTGCTTCCGTCCGGCGAGAGGCTGAAGTTGGAGATTATCTGGTCGGAGAAATTTGTTATCTGAATCGGCTTTTGACCGTTGAGCGGCAAGAACCATATGTTGCTGAAGCTTTCGCCGCTGCTGTCAATATAATAAACGCCGCTTCCGTCGTGCTTCCATTCAACGATCCGTCCGGGAATATTCAGATCGCGGGGCTTCTGGTTATCGTTCTCCGAAAAAAGCCCGAGTTTGTAGGGCTGCTCTTTTGCGGTCGGATCGAAATAGTGTCCTACGAATTTTGTCGGGTCGGTCGGGGAAACTCGGTGATTCGCGGTTCCGTCCGTCAAGACTTGTGTGGCTTCCCCGCCCTCGATCGGCATTTTCAACAAGCCTTTCGCACCAAAATAAAGCCATTTGCCGTCCGGCGAGATCTCCGGGTGAACCGCTCCTTCTTCAGCGCTTATCTGACGCAGGTTGGTTCCATCCAGATCTACTCGCCAGATATGACGGGTACCTGTTCGATTTGAGCTAAAAACGGCAAAACTGCCGTCCGGGGTCACATCGATGGAAAGCGGAAGTGCCGCCTTATCAAAAGTAAGCTGTTTGCTTTCCGATGTCTCCAGATCCAACCGCCACAAATTGCCGATCTGATACCCGCTGGCCTTTGTATGAAGAATATATCGGCCGTCCGGCGTCCATTTGATGCCCCAGGCACCGTTCGAACCCGCGATATCAAACGTCAATTGCTTTGCCGAACCCGGATCGCTCAACGGAACAAGGAAAAGATTCTCCGATTTTGACCACGTAGAAGCAATAAAGAAACCAAAGTCCGACGACGGCCGGAACTCTCTGTAATCATTATCATCGTTAGTGACCCGCTCAGCCTTGCCTGAAGGATATTCCAACCGCCAGATCTGAACCGGATCGCCGGCATTTTCCCGAGCCAGGAGCATTATCTCGCGTCCGTCATTCGACCAGTAAGCCTGGTGGACGCTATGCCAATCCGGCTCAACGATCGGACTGGTTTCCCCACTGGCAAGATCTATTTCCACCAAATGATGTTTCGCTCGCCCGCCATTCTCATCCTTTGTAAAGACCGCAGAAAGGAGTCGTGTTCCATCAGGCGACCACGACGGCGAAGCTCCCCAAATGACGAAACCTGAGCCATTGCCTCGGGTCGTAACGGTCCGATAATCGCTGCAATCACCTGAACGACAGACATTTAACTCGTGAATCCCGGCTTCCGGGTCTCTTCGATAAAAGGCAAGCCATTCGCCATCAGGCGAGATCGAAAAGCTATGGGTCAATCTATCTGTGATAGATTGAGTAGAACCGCCATATAAGGGAATGCGATAGATCGCCAAACGTTCAGCCGCGTTATGTGCCCCATAATAGATAAATCGCCCATCAGCCGAGAACTGGACATTAAAGATCTGCAGTTCCTGCGGAGCAATTATCGTTGTTTCGCTGCCGGACGGCAGATTATGCAGGATCAGACTATATTTGTTGTCTTCTGTATGGACGACATAAGCGGCATGCTGATCATCGCGAGAGAGGCCAACGAAGAACGCCCGCCCCGAAGCCGTGAGCCGTTCGTAACGCAGCGACTGTGGAGCTTGCGGAGATCGTGAGATAGATAGGCTCTCTCCGCCCGAAGGAACTCGCAAGTAAAGGAATAGGAACCCAAGAACAAGGATAACTGCAAAGGAGATCCGCCGATAATTCGAGCTAGCCGCAGCAGCGGTCGCTATCGAACTTGTTTCTTCTATGCGGCCATCGGCAAATTTCTTAATGAATTCATCGGGTGAGTAAGCTTTTACCTCGGCAATGAATCTATATCCGCGCTTGGGAACAGTTTCAATGAAACCGTCGCCGAGGATCTTCCTCAGCGAATGCACACAGTAACGAATGTTCCCTTCCTCGACAAAGGTCTCCTTCCATACTGACTGCAATATATCGTCGTTAGAAACTAGCTGGCCTTGATTTTCAAGCAAAGCTTCAAGTACTGCAAACACCTTCGGCGGAAGTTGAATATCGAATCCGTCCTTTTGAAAGCGTTGTTCGCCTGAGTCAAGCAAATACCCGCTAAATTCGAAGATCGTTCGGGCCATTAGGTGCATTGTATCAGAAAACTAACGCCTTCCTAACACTTTCTTAACGGAAACCAAAGGACTTTTGGACGTGAATTGCCCCAATCTATTGGCAATGAAGATACAAGCTTCGAGATTGGCACTGATCGCAGGATTCCTTTTCACATTCGGCGGATTTTTTGGCGGACCGATGTTGTTCTTCGGTCTGGAGGCGGTCTATCCGCTCGAAAAGATGTCGGAAACAGAGGTTATCGTGGTCGGCGCGTTGGGAATTTTAGTGACTTTCGGTCTTCCAGCGATCGGAATTGCCCTGATCTTCGGCAGTTTTCTTGTTCCAATGCTTTTTGGAATGAGGAACCGTGCAAAGGTTGAAGAAACCGGAACCGAGGCAACGGCTCGGATCATCGGAACTGCTGATACCGGAACGCGGATAAACAATAATCCGCTCGTGCGGTTCGATCTACAGGTAAATCCGCCCGCTGCACCGGCATTCCAGACACAAGTCGACCAAACGGTCTCCATAATTCACTTGCCGCTTTATCAACCGGGAAAGACGGTGAACGTTAAATTTCTCCCGGAAACACAAAACACCGTGATCACTGGCCCGGCAGGAGGCGAAATATGATCGAACCACTCGGCGGCTATCAACAAACGCCAAAACGATCAAAAAAAGGAATTTACCTGCTGATAATTTTCCTCGTGTTGTGTCCGTTGGGCACGATCGTGCTGGTTGGCGGCGGGCTTGCTTCGGCGTTTTTATTCGGCGTAAAGGCGACGGACGAATACGCGTGTGCGATGAAAACGCTGCGGTCGAATTCCGACGCAAAACGCCTGCTTGGCGAACCGATCGAACCGAGCTTCTTCACGCTCGGAACGGTAAGCATTCGAAACAACGATAGAAATATCACGTTCTCAACGACCGTCACCGGCCCAAAGGCTTCGGGCGAACTGAATGTCGTGTCTGTGAGAGATGCTTTCGATTCGAGTTTCCTGATCTCGCTGAACATGGACGGCAAGCGAACAGCGATACACACGGACGAATACCCGTGTTCGAAGTAAACCATGAAGCTATGAACACTATTAAGTACAACATCTTGCTAATCGCTGCGTTCTTGTTGCTCGGTTTCGCCACGCCATCAAATGCCTGCGAGGGTGGCGGCGAAGAATATATTAAGGTCAACGAACACTCGGGCGTTCCAAATTTGGGTGAAGTCGTGAAGTCTATCCGGGTCGCGAGAGACGGCAACCGTTGGTACGGAAGTGTCTTTATCACGGTCGGCGGGAGCGAACATAAGATCGCCGGTTGGGCGAGCTGCGCATGGATCATCAGCGAAGGCAAGGAGATCGTTTTTGCTTCGGACGGCGGCTCAGGCGGCTTTGAAGGCGAAGGGCATACGCTGCACATTTACAACGTAAAGACCCGCGAGACACGTGAAGTTCTCTCCCATTACTACATGATCGATGAGGTAAAAGAGGTGAAACTTGCCAGCGGTGCGACCGTCCTGTTGGTCGAAATGTCCGACGGCAATGCCGGCAATCCGTATATTTCCGTAGTCGATCCAAAACGCGGAGAGGTCTATTTCAGGCGATTCGCGAAACTGGTAGCGATCAAATACGACAAAATCACGCTTAATATCTATCGATTCGGAGAATGGGACAAACAATATCCGCTATTCGATGAGCCGGACCCCACGCCGAAAAGCACCAAGACAGTTTCATTGAGCAAAGTCCTTAAGAACAAGGTCATCTGCAACAAGCCCGACGAAAAATCGCGCAGACGAACAGAAAGACAAACAGGATGTTAAAGGTTTTAAGGGAACCAAAGATCTAATGACCGATCCATCGGCCCTTTCGGAGAAATAAATGAAAAAAGCAATAACCATCGTATTCGTCGCACTTTTCCTTTCCGCCGCCATATCGGCGCAATCGACAGAATTTACCTATCAGGGACGGCTGTTGGACAATTCTCTA
>CAZXTS010000235.1:0-4327 GCA_964643745.1 uncultured Chloracidobacterium sp. | reverse complement strand
AAATAAAGTCCGCCGTGATCGGCATGCCGTCGTAGTTTAGGACGGAGATGAGTTTGTCGGATAACCCAGTCGCTGCCGCTCCCGGTTCAGACATTGCGGTGCCGAGTTCGATCATCATCAGGCTGCGGAATTGGGCGTCGCGGTTTTGTTCGATAACAAATAGCCTTTCGTGAGCCTCGACAAACTCAACGAACGCCTTTCCGAACGGAAATCCGCGGGGCCGCATGCCGTCAAGCTTAATTCCTTCGGCGGCCAACATCTCCAGAGCCTCAACTGCTGCGTAGGTAGAGGTGCCAAAAAAGATCACGCCATCGGAATGACCGGTGACGACCGCTCCGGGTTCTGATTCATGCGACATTCCCGGGCTAAAGAAAACTGGTTGCGGGACGAGTTCCTTAGCTGTATTCCATTTCTGCGATAGCCGATCCATATTGCGCTGATAAACTTCGCCGTCTTCGGTATATACCGCGTATTCATCGCGACTCGACCCTCGCGTTACGAATGCTCCGCGTGTATGGTGCGTTCCGGGGATCGTACGGTAGGGAATTCCATCGCCATCGATGTCCAGATATCGGCCCCATTTGCCTTTGAACTGTTCGAGCGGCTGAGTTCCTGAGTGATCACCATGGGTCTGTGCGTCAAGCTCCGAAAGGGACGCACCTATATGCCCATTTCCGTTGCCATTCGTAACAGGCTGATGCTCATCTACGGCAGCCTGCATGCGGTCGATGGCACTTCCTAGGAAATCCAGTTGCTCGGTTGTCAGCACCTTTCCCCGGTCGTACGATCGCGAATCGTCCCAAACCAGCGGCTCGGAGATGTGATCATTCATTCCGAGGTCAAGGTCCGTCATAACGATGACCGGAGTTTGGAGGCGTTCGGTCAGGTCAAACGCATCTACGGTCATCTCGAAACACTCTTTCGGCGTCGCTGGAAACAAAAGCGGATGCTTCGTATCGCCGTGTGAGGCGTAGGCAGCCAGTAGTATGTCTGATTGCTGAGTCCGCGTCGGCATTCCGGTCGAAGGGCCGGTTCGCTGAACGTCGATCAGGACGGTCGGCACTTCGGCAAAATAGCCCAGTCCAAGAAACTCCTGCATTAAGGACACGCCCGGTCCGCTGGTCGCGGTAAATGCCCGAGCGCCGTTCCAGCTTGCGCCCATCACCATTCCAATCGCGGCGAGTTCGTCCTCGGCCTGGACGATCGCATAGTTGTTGCGGCCGGTCTCGGGGTCAACGCGGTACTTCGCCGCGTATTTTGTAAAGGCATCGACGACCGAGGTCGAAGGCGTGATCGGGTACCAAGCTGCGACGGTCGCACCCGCATAGATCGCACCAAGTGCGCAAGCTGAATTACCGCTGTAAAGGATCTTCTCACCGAGCAGATCGCGGCGTTCAAGGCGCAGATCAAAGGGAGTATTGAAATTTTCTTCAACGTAATTTACACCGAGGTTGAGAGCCTTGATGTTGGGTTCGATCAGCTTTTCCTTACCCTTGAACTGTTCACCAACGAGCCCTTCGAGCACGGAGAATTCGATGTCGAAAAGTTTAGAAAGAGCGCCGATGTAAACAATATTCTTGAAAAGCTGACGCTGTCTGGCGTCCGTGTATTCCGCGTTGCAAAGAGCGGTCATCGGAATGCCGAGATGCGTGATGTCCGTTCGGTCGTAACCCGGCAGCAGCGGCTTCGTATTGTCATAAACGAAATAGCCGCCTTCGCGGACGTCCGCATAGTCCTTTTTCATCGATTGCGGATTAACGGCGACCATCAGGTCAACGCCTTCGCGGCGGCCAAGATATCCCTTCTCCGAAACCCGCACCTCGTACCACGTCGGCAGGCCCTGGATGTTCGAAGGAAAGATGTTCTTCGGCGTAACCGGCACGCCCATCCGAAACACCGCCTTCGTAAACAAAGCATTAGCCGACGCCGAACCAGTCCCATTGACGTTCGCGAATCTAACTACGAAATCGTTTATCTTGCTCATATTACCAACGATCTAACCCGTACAAAGGATGTCGGTGATCGTGTCGGACAACTAATACCCGGATCGTCGTCTGGCCAATTTGCCTGAAAAGAAAGTGATAAGGGAATCGATCGAGATTAACTCTTCTGATCTCGGTCGGGTCCTCGGCATAGATTCGATACGAAAGCGGTGGCTTCCCCGCAAGTTCTGCGAAATGTTGAAACTCTTCGTAAAACTCCAAACTGACCTGGCTGGTTGCCGTTTCGAGATAATACTCCATCGCTTCACGTATATCCCGATGAACCGCAGAATTTAGCTGAACGTTCATTGCTTAACGAACGGGAATCGCTTTGAGATCATTTCGTCCAACTGTTCCATCGAAATGATCGAATCAGGGTTCTCGTCCATTTCGCGGTCTCGCCGTCGAGCCTCAGCCAATCCGCCATCGTCCGCATAGAGCGGCAATGAACGCAGTAACTTTCCTACCAATTCAGCCCGCTCTTTCTCCGAGAGACCTAGAATCAATTTCTCTGCTTCTGCAACTGTTGGCATATCATTCACCTTCACGAAATTATATCACTTGCCGCCATTGAAGAACCCAGTCGCTATCGCTCCCGGTTCTGACTTAACTTATTCTGAGGTTCGCAGGATCTTCTCCATCTTCTTGCCTTTGGCGAGTTCACTGTGATTTTGGATCGAAGAGACCGGATCTTTCGTGTACTGATCGGTTCCGCTGAAACATCCAAAGGCCTATAGTCACGAGTACGCTAATCAAAGTCGGGATCGCCACGATAGTGAAGGCGAGAAGTCCTAACGTTCCAACACCGCTACCTAACTGCATCGTGAATGCAAAGAACACCCCACTCGCAACGCACAGAATGACGAAAAAGCCAGTTACCGCCGACATTATTTTCAAAGATCTATTCATGCGTCCTCATGATCTTCTCCATCTTTTTGCCCTTCGCGAGTTCGTCGATGAGTTTGTCGAGCCAGCGGATCTTTTGCATTAGCGGGTCTTCGATGTTTTCGACGCGGATGCCGCAGACGACGCCCGTGATCAGCGGGGCGTTCGGGTTTAGCTTCGGGGCCTTTTCGAAAAACTCGCGAAAGCTGATCCTTTTCTCGATCACCTTTTCAAGACCCTTCTGCGTGTAGCCCGTCAGCCAGCGGATACATTCGTCGACCTCGCCCTTCGTCCGCCCGTTCTTCTCGGCCTTCGCCACATAATGCGGGTAAACCCTCGCAAAACTCATCGCGAATACTCGTTCGTTATTCATAATTCTACGCCGCGTAGCGATATTCTTGGGCCGCGTAGCGGTTGAATGAATTTAGCCGTGGGTCTTAACCCACGGAATGTCGGTAAAACGAATCGTTGGCGCGTCAGCGACAATTGAATGATCCGCCATTCGTGTTTCAATCGTCGCTACGCGACGAAACCCATTTATCATGCCTTACCGTGGATAAACGTCCACGGCTAAATTCATATCATCGCTACGCGATATGATTTGATGATCGTTTCGCCAATATATCTCATCAACTAAAATGGCGGCGTAGCCGCAAAACCTATTGAATTGCTCTCGGAAAAGCATAGCTTTTCCGCTCGGCGACTGGATGTGAGAACAAAAGTATTAAGCTTTCACATATCCGGGTAGAAATAATATGTGATTCTCCAGCGAAACTTGATTGGGCGATTTCCACATGTCAACTTCGGCTGATACTGCGAAACATATGCTGCCTCTAGTCGGCCTTCCTAAGGAATCCGCTTCCCTTTGTTACCTTCGCAAAAATAACCTTTCCTTTCTCATCGACTATCGTATCAACAATCACTTCACCTCGAATTTTCGAGCGTCGAGCAGCCTCCGGATAGTAAGGTTTTACGTCTCGTATAGGACAACCTTCCCAACAATGGCCAGAAACTTTTGGTAATGGCTTTCCAAACTCCTTTATTTGCTCTTCACGAACCGAATTTAAGCAAGCAGAGACGGCCTTCTCGTCCTCGGCAAGTTCTTGGAATAGCTTTTCTCGATCTTCTTTCGTCTGAACTTGGGCATTGATCGAAAAGGTGCCAAAAACAATTTCCATAATTAGTAGTCCATATTTGAGTGTGCATTGGTTCATACCTCTTTAGACACCTGTATCGCTTATCATGTTCCACCTTCTTGTGATCGCGGAACTATTTAGCCTCGAACTATGTTGAACTGCTCGCATTCCTCGTGATTTGTACGACGTTGTACTTGACCTTGCCGGCTTTGGTTACGTTGTACCAGAACTTTTGCATGTCCCAGGCGGCGGTGGGGCAGCGTTCGCGACTACTTGAGCCGGTCTGTCCAGTAGCCGGGTTCTCTGCTTTGGTGCATGACGGCA
>CAZXTS010000234.1:0-4339 GCA_964643745.1 uncultured Chloracidobacterium sp. | reverse complement strand
GGCAACGGAAAAGGAAATCCGCGTGCGGCGGCGGTGGCTGTGCTTGGGTTTAAGGGCTATTGGAAAGCGATCGGCGAATATCTCGGAGCGGCGACGAATCAGCAGGCGGAGATCGCGGCGGCGACTATCGGGCTTGCGAGTTTGAAAGAGCCGTGCAAGGTGAAATTGATGTCCGATTCGCGCTATGTAGTTGAGACGATGTCGAGCGGCTGGAAGCGAAAGACGAACCACGATTGGTGGGCAAAGCTCGATAGTGCGGCGGCGAAGCACGACATCGAATGGAAATGGGTAAAGGGCCACGCCGGACACGAAGTTCAGGAAGTTGCCGACAAGGCGGCCCGGACTATCGCCGAACTCGGCCGCGTAGATGCCGAAATGCTCGATGACGCGGTTCTGGGGCTCGGAGTGGCGGGAATTTGAACCGCCGAGACGCGGAGACGCTGAGAGTTTTAGTGCAAATGTACGGTAGGAAAAGAAGCAGCAAAATAGAGAACATATTCCGCTGCCTTCGATCGTCGAAGGCTGTTTCTCTTTCTCTGCGTCTCTGCGTCTTTGCGGTTCTACTGACTCCGATGGTTGAAGCCCAGCGGACCATTTCGGGTTGGGCGTGGCAGAACCCGCGGCCGCAGGGTAATCAGTTAAATTCGATACACTTCGCAAAGAACAAGCTCAACGGCGTCGCTGTCGGGACAGACAGTACGCTCTTAACGACGAGCAATGGTGGTTTTAGTTGGCAGCGGCACCCAATGACGTTTGACACTACCTTCTCGGCGGCGTTCGTCCGCGATGCAAAGGAAGCCGTCGTTGTCGGAACACGCGGAAATATTCTTTATACAGAGAATGGCGGACGGCAATGGAAGGTCGCGAAGGTCGACGCGAATGATCATCTTGCAGGGATCTCATTTTCTGATCCCTCAGCGAAGATCGGCTGGGCAGTCGGGACTTACGGACGGGTATTGAAAACATCTGACGGCGGCAAAACTTGGTCGACCGTTGCGTCCGGCGGCGAAGAGCATCTGGCTCGAATAGCCTCACGCGATGAGATGAACGCGGCGGCCGTAGGTCACCTTGGATCTGTAAAAGTAACAAAAGACGGCGGAACGACATGGCAAACATCGACGCCCTGCGGTTCCGCCAGACTCTCGGGAATAGTTTATCCTGACGCTCAAACGATAATCGTGGCCGGTTCCGCCGGCTGCGTCGCGCGAAGCGAAGACGGCGGCGAGACTTGGCAGCGGGTCAATATATTCAGCCGCTCTGATATGTTGTCGATATGTTTCTCCGACGCGAAGCGCGGTTCGATGTCGGACGCCGGCGGCCTTGTCTGGATCACCGGAGATGGCGGAAAAATGTGGCTTCCGTTTAGCGTGCGGACAAATCCGAAACTTTTATCGCTATTTTTTACAGACGAATTTACCGGCTGGGCGGTCGGCGAGAACGGCATTATTGTAAGGACCGACGACGGCGGCTATAGCTGGCAGCGGCTTCTCGCCGGCGGCCGCGAAGATGTAAACGACCTGGCGATGTTCTCTGCGGAGATCGGCGTCGCGGTCGGTTCGGGCGGACGTATTTGGATCACGAACGATGGCGGCCGCGATTGGCTGCCGGTCTTTACCAACACGGACCGAAACCTGAACGCGCTCGATTTTCTGAACGAAGAAAAGGGTTGGGTGGTCGGCGATGGCGGCACGGTTCTGCGGTCGATCAATTCAGGTTCTAGCTGGGGCAAGGGCATTTCAGGCATAACCGACGATCTTTTTGGCGTGTCGTTCATAAGCGATCGGATCGGCTTTGCGGTCGGGGCGAACGGTACGGTCATCAAGACCACGACCGCTGGTGCATATTGGGAACGGATCGAAAGCGGGTCCCGATCGTGGCTCGAAGATATCGAATTTATCACCAAAGATCACGGTGTGATCGTGGGCGACCGCGGCACGGTGCTTGTCTCGATGAATGGCGGCGATACCTGGTCTCCGGTCAGGACAAATGCTACGGAGAATCTCTACTCAGTTAGCTTTTATGACTCGCGCACGGGCTATGCTGTCGGAGCAAATGGTTTGATATTGAAGTCAACGGATGGCGGGTTGAGTTGGAACGACGTCGAATCGCCGATAAGGGCAAATCTATTCGCGATCTCAGCAGTTGGCGAGAACGAGGCGATCGCCGTAGGGGAATTTGGGACTGTGCTTGTAACGACCAATGGCGGACGCACTTGGGAATCTCAATCAAACATTACTGGCCGATTGCTGCAGGCGGTCTCATATCGCGGCGGTTCGCACCTTTGGATCGCAGGGCGTGGCGGAGCGATCTTAAAGCGTACGCAGCCGCTTGCACCCGCGAAGATAGTTTCACCAAATTTGCCGCCGGTCTTTCGTTACTCGCCGGTGCGTCCGCGGCCCAGACCGCGCACTCCGATGGTGACAGTGCCGGACGACGGCGATATCCCGATCGCACGGCCCGCGGTTACACCTGAGAATTAAATACCTCTACTGTTACGGAGATCCACTCACCAAGTTCGTTTACTTGAAAATCTGCAGATCCCATCTCGTTCAAAGCTTCTTCGATCTGCGGCCGCTGAGTCGCTAAGATCCCGGACATTATTAGAAAACGTCCTGTCGCGGCGATCATCATTGGCAGGATCGGCAAGATCACGTCGATCGTAAGATTTGCCAGGACGACGTCGAATTTCCCAATTTCCGGCCTGATCGAGCCCTCGTAAAATTCTATAGAGTGCGCAACACCATTTAGCGAAGCATTCTCACGGGCGATCTTGACCGAATCGGAGTCAGTATCACAGGCAAGAATTGTGACGACGGAATTTTTTGCCACAGAGTCCACAGAGTTATCGGAATTGGGTTCCTTGTCGAGGTGATAGACTCTTTTCAATCTCTCTGTGTTCTCTGTGGCTAGTTCTAACTTCGCTGCGGCTATCGCGAGAATTCCGGTTCCAGTGCCTACGTCAAGCACCGAATCGCCGTCCCCGATAACTCGTTCGATCTCAGCGACACAGAGCTTCGTCGTCTCGTGCGTGCCGGTGCCGAATGCCATATTCGGCTCGATCCGGATCACGATCTTTTCAGTATCATCAACGGTTTCCCACGGCGGTGCGATAACGAACGAACCAACAACGGTAGGCTTCCAGTGCTTTTTCCACTCGGCCAGCCAATCGGCATTTTCGACCGATCTTCTTATGATCTGCGTGACAGCTTCATCGTCGTGTCCATACGACCGCAGGCCATAATGGAGTTCGTCCTGAACGCGATCTTCATCAGGAAGCGTTTCGAAATATCCGATCACCACCACATCTTCGAGCGGGCCTTTTCGAACATGGTTGATCGCGGTGCCTTGGGCGTCGAGCGAATTCAACGCGAATTCGATCGCCTCGGCGGCAGCAGGTGCGGCTGTTATTTCGATCGAAAACCAATCCTGTTTTTTCTCGCTCATTCTCTTATGCCCATTTCATCCAGGTCGCGTTCGCGGTTGCGCCAGTCCTCGACCACTTTGACGAAAAGCTGAAGATGAACATGCCTGCCGAGCAACTTTTCGATATCCGCACGAGCTTCGGTGCCGATCTTCTTTAACTTTGTGCCGCCCTTTCCGATGATTATGCCCTTTTGCGAATCACGTTCAACGTAGATAGCGCAATAGATCCTTAGCTGCTCCGGGTCCGATTCATCCCACCTTTCCGTTACGACCGCCGTGACGTAAGGTAGTTCTTCGCCGGTGGAAGCCAATATCTTTTCGCGCACCATTTCAGCGGCGATAGCACGCATCGGCTGATCTGTCATTTCGTCATCGGTGAAGATCGGTTCGCCTTCAGGCAGGTGTTTGACGATCAGATCGAGCAGCTCGGAAACTGAATCGCCCTTGAGTCCGGATATTGGAACGATCTCGGCAAAGTCATTTTCTTTTGCGTAGAGTTCCATCAGCGGCAGAAGCTCATTCTTGTTCTTCACTTTATCGATCTTGTTTAGAACAAGGATCGCTTTTTTCCCAGCGTTCTTCACAAGATCGAACACGAAACGGTCGCCGTTGCCTGTGGACACGCTCGCATCTCGCATCAACACGACCACATCGACCGAAAGCAGGGCATCGTGTACCGCCGCCATCATTCGCCGATTCAGCAAATGTCCGGGCTTGTGGACTCCAGGCGTGTCGATGAAAACCGCCTGTCCATCTTCACTCGTGTAGATGCCCTTTATTTTGTGTCGCGTCGTTTGCGGTTTATTTGAAACGGCAGCGATCTTTTCGCCTACAATTCTGTTAAGCAGTGTAGATTTACCTGCATTCGGGCGTCCGATCAGCGCCGCATATCCGCTGTGAAATCTAACGTTCGTCA
>CAZXTS010000233.1:0-4352 GCA_964643745.1 uncultured Chloracidobacterium sp. | reverse complement strand
TAATATTGAATGTCTGCCATGTTCTTAAATTTCAGATCTCAAATGTCAGATCTCAGGAAAACCAAGATCCGAACGATAATTACTTAGTAGCGATCTCCAAAGCTTCCGGTTTCTGTGCTGAATGCCGGTGATCTGCTTCTGGATAAACCTTTAACTTCTTCGCCATCGCTTTGCCGAGCTTTGTTTTCGGCAGCATGCCTTTGACGGCCAGTTCGATAACGCGTTCAGGCGTCTTGTCGAACATATCCTTTACCGATGTCTCTCGAAGCCCACCCGGAAAAAGGGTGTGTCGGCGATAGAGCTTTTGGTCATTCTTCGAGCCTTTGAAAACGGCATGCCGAGCGTTGATAACAACGACGTGGTCACCCATATCCATGAATGGGGTCCATTCAGGATTGTTCTTTCCGGACAGGATCCGTGCGACTTCAGTGGCAAGCCTGCCGACCGTTTTGCCCTTTGCATCGACCACGAACCACTGCCGTCCGTTAACAAGGTCTTTCCCACTTGGAAAATAAGTACTCATAATCACCCACACTAATAGGTTTTTTCGCAAGAAAGCGAACGTTTAGGGTATCGAAACCGAAGGAAATGGTCAAGCACAGGATAGCGCTTTTTCCTCAATCTGATAACCGCCTTTCAAGCGATCGGCAGCGGGATGTCAAATTAGGAACCGAATACGTTTGTTTTTTGTCCGTTCCGAAGTTCGATTGCCAACTTTTCTTGGAAGTCCGGCATCAAAAAGTCATTGCTTAAAGGCGGAATAACCGTTACCATTTTCTTTAACTGTTAATAGGTTGCAAGGAGGATATGATGTTCAATGAGTTTTTAAGGCGATCGGCCGCTATTTCGCTGTCGTGGCTGATGGTGTTTGGTTCGATCGCGATCATACCGGCAAGTTTATCGGCTCAGTCGCAGGAGAAGGCAGCTGCTAAAAGCGACAGCAAGAAGCAGTCGAGCAACAAAAAGGCAAAAGCCAAGCCAACTCCTGCGCCGCAAACGGTAAAGGCACTGTCCGTAAAGGAAGATCCGTCGCAGATCGGAAAACGCAAGATAAACAGCGGTTCAGATAAGTTCTTTGGCTGGTTAGGCGGTTCGCAGGAAAAGGAAATAGCTCTGGGCCGGCAGCTGGCTGCGGAAGTTGAGCAGCAAGCCAAATTGGTCCAAGATCCGATCGTAACCGAGTATATAAACCGAGTCGGACAGAATCTTGTCCTCCATTCCGACGCGAAGATCCCATTCACGATCAAAGTGATCGACAGCGACGAGGTAAATGCGTTCGCCTTGCCGGGTGGGTTTTTCTTTGTTAACAGAGGACTGATCCTCGCCGCGGACAACGAATCTGAACTTGCAGGTGTTATGGCGCACGAGATCGCTCATGTTGCGGCTCGGCACGCAATGGAAAACCAGGGCAAGCTGCAGGCAATTAATTATGGCCTACTTGCGACCATCATTTTTGGCGGCGGTATAGCCGGGGCTGTCGCTCAAAACGCAGGTGGCTTTGGCCAATTATTGAGCTTTCTTCAGTTCAGCCGTAGCGCGGAACGCGAGGCTGATTCGCTGGGTGTACAATATTTGTATGCCGCCGGTTATGATCCGCTCGGGATGTCAACGATGTTCGAAAAGCTGAATGAAAAAAACAAGAAAAAGCCCGGTACGCTTTCTAAAATCTTTTCCACTCATCCGCAATCGCTTGACCGTCGTGATGCCAGTCTTGCTTTAGTTGCGAGATTCCCTGAACGTGAAGAATATGTGATCAGTACGTCCGAGTTTCAACGCGTGAAGGCCCATTTGCTTAAACTGACAAATGCGCGGGCCGGCGTAGTTGGCGATATCGATGAAGACGGAACAGATGGCCGACCGACACTCAAAAAGCGTCAGCCTGCCGATCCAAATGTGGATCCGGATGCACCGGCTGATTCATCGAGCTCTTCAGATGCTCCGCCGCAGCTAAAGAGGAGAGGCACAGAACCTTCACCTTCACCTTCGCCGGAACGATAAACTGGTGAAAGTAAGAATCAAGCTGTCGGGAGATGTTTTTCCCGGCAGCTTTTTATCCGATGTGCAACGGCGTCCGGCGAATCCTGTTCCGGCGGGCTATAATGGTGACAGCAAAACTGATGTTGCAGTGTGGTTTAGCTCGACCGGAATTTGGCATATTGTCGATAGCCAGACTGGCGACATACGCCTTGAGCAAATCGGCGGAGGACAAGAATGCTCGATCAATTTCAAATGCTGGCGGAGTTCGAGGAATTTGTTCTTGCATTAACTGATCCGACATTGTCTGGGTCATGATGAGGTCATTGATTCTTGGGCGGGAATTTTCTAGTTCCCGCCTCAGTTTTAGCATTGCGGAGGAGATATGCGGTTATTTTTAATGTTGATGATCGGGATACTCACGGGTTGTCAAACGGTTGCTCAGGAAAAATCCGATGGTTATCATGAGCAAAAAAGGCCAACAAGAGCGTTGTTCAAGCGAAGCGATGCAAAGTTAATTGCACCGACCGAGTATTTGAAGCGGGAAACCGATAAAGGTGAATACGACCCGAAACCGCGTGTGATAGAGGTTGACGAAAAGGCTGGAAAATACGAACTACGTTGGGTCGGTTACGACGGAAAAGAAAAGGTTATTGCTTACGTCCGAATGGATGCTCTAGACGCTGTTGTTGAAACATCCGCCGAAATGAAGGCAAACACTTATATTTACAATTACTTAATTAGAAATCTGTCGTCAAGCCCTAACCGCATCCGACACTTTTTGGCTCAGACATTTTCAAAAGACATCGGAAAAGAACGTGTTCCAGGAAACGATGATATATATATTGGACATATGTCAACCCACATCCCAATGTTCTCAAAGGGGGTTTGGCGAGGCTGGGGGTTTCTGACAGAGAAAAGCAAAATCCGCCCAGGCGATAGCTATGTGGTACAGATGACGTCAGAATCTCAGCCTGGGATAGTTGGCTGCTTCGCAAGCGCAGCAGAACCGACCTTAAAAGGAGCCGGGGAACACATGCCCTCCGAACTTGAGAACGCGATGCCAGGATTCGAAGAGATGGCTTCGTGCATTACGATCGGGCCTGATGAACGGCTGGCAAAATTTACAAAAGAAGAAAAAGTAAAATATCTCCTTGATAACCTGCCGAAATTTGTCGAAGCAGGATGGATGGCGGGTGATACACCAAAGATCTATGAGTCAATTTTGACGAGTGGCAATCTTGCGGGGGCGTTTGAACAGGCCAAAACAGACCTGGAGAAAGAGTTCATCACAAGCGAGGTTTTCCATATCATCGAGGGCCTCAGCAGATAGGAAGGTATCTGTTGTCGGCAATTCGGCAACTTGTGATCCATGTAAGGCACCGAATGAAAAGAATGATCTATGCATTGGGCACGATGGTTTTATTGTCATTTGTTCTCTTCGCTATTCAATTGTTCCAAGGCGTTGGGAGTGTTGGATCGGCTCAGGTGTCAACGCCGGTTGAGGAAGGGCCGATCAAACCTGAATTAATTGAGGTATCAGATGAGGACGTGGTAAAAGCGTATGCCGAGGCGGACAAGATTCATCAGGCAGTACGAGCCTCAATAAAGAGCAGGAACTCGAAGTTCAAGCTTAATTCAGAGTTTTACAGCCATTTAACGAATGAACAGATACCCGAATACAAAGGGAAAACCCAAACCCAAATGAATTGGGTAAACGGAAGGACCGGAGTTAGGGTGAATATTTATCTCAGTCATAACAAGGACGATTCGCTCTACTCGTTTAGGCGTGGGTTAGAAAGCATTTCAATGGGCGAGTTCTTTGACGCTCCCGGTATCGGAGACAAAGCCGTCTTGGTCAAAAACGTTGATTTTAACCAAAAGGTTACAAGCACAAGTCTTCATTTTGTAAAGGGCCGGGCACAGGTGAGTATTTATGTCTTTAACTGGCAACGGAGCAGAGAGAAAAACGAAAAGGAATTGATGGAAATTGTTCGATTGATCGAACCATTGGTGGTTGCACGCGCAGGCATTCGAGATCCTTAGATCACGGCTTGGTCTTAGTACTACGATGGGAAGCATCGATTCTACTCCGCAGGCCGATTACACCCAATTCATGGCTATCCGCAGCATACCATTTGGGATCTGTTTAACACTCGGAGGGGATACATTCAAATGGTCTACGTCTAACGAAAAGTCGGTAAGTGGCTTGTAGTGAATGATTTAGCTCTATTTTTCGAAAAATGCGGTTACAGAATATAGGCCGAAGTTGCCTGTTTTTGCTCTGTTTCTGTACAAAAGTAAGCCAAAGTCTGACGTTTTTGGTCTAAAGTCTGACGTTTTTGCTCTAAAGTCTGACGTTTTTGCTCTAAAGTCTG
>CAZXTS010000232.1:0-4398 GCA_964643745.1 uncultured Chloracidobacterium sp. | reverse complement strand
GGCGATCTGGTTTTGATAGACACAGTGACGAAGGTAAAGAAGCCACGTGCTCCGGCGGCTGATCTGACGTGGATGGGTTACGTCGGCGAGACAGTGCCGGAGGAATACACAAAGATATGGGATATCGTTTTCGAAGCACAGCAGGCTGCTTTGAAAGCTATTCGAGACGCATTTGCCGCCGGAAGGCCGATCACCGGAGCACAGGTGGATGATGTTTCACGCGGGATTATCAAGAAGGCCGGTTATGCGGATGAGTTTTTACATCGCACAGGGCATTCGATCGGCGAAGAAGGCCACGGCAACGGAGCGAATATAGATAACCTTGAGACTCGTGATTCCCGTCGATTGATCCCCGGAACTGCATTTTCGATCGAGCCCGGTATTTATTTCGCAGGGCGTTTCGGCGTTCGCTCGGAAATCGATGTTTACATCGACGGAAAGAATGTGATAATTACGCATCCGCACCAGACCGAGATATTTCCGATCCTAAAATAAGCGGTCGGCGGTCAGCGGTCGGCATTCAGCAAGAAGTAATTGTAAATGAAAGACTTCCGAAAACTCCAAGTTTGGGAAAGGTCGCACGAGCTGACTTTGGCCATTTATGCAGTGACTAAAGTGTTTCCGAAAGAAGAGTTATTTGGTCTGACAAGTCAATTCCGACGCTCGGTTTCATCGATTCCCACAAATATTGCCGAGGGATGTGGACGCGGCAGCGATGCGGATTTCTCAAGATTTCTTCAAATCGCATTTGGGTCGGCTTGTGAGGCTGAGTATCAACTGCAATTGGCGATCGATCTAAATTATATTGATCGTGAAACCTATCTCAGGTTAAATGAGGACCTTTTAAGTATAAAGCGAATGCTTGCATCATTCTTATCGAAGTTAAAGGCGGATCGCTGAACGCCGACCGCTGAGTGCCGACTGCTATGTTAAATTTTGCAATTGAAACAGCACGAGATGCCGGACAATTACTTCTGGAAAAATTTGGCCGGATCACGACTGTTACAAAAAAGGGTGATATCAACCTGGTAACAGAAGCCGATCTTGCGTCTGAGGCAATGATCATCGAGCGGATCAAATCCCATCAGCCTCGGCATTCGATATTGGCCGAAGAAGCCGGTGAAGCGGTGATAATCGGCGGCGATAACACTTGGAAATGGATCATCGATCCGCTTGATGGGACGACGAATTACGCACACGGTTATCCATGTTTTGCGGTTACGATCGCGCTTGAACACGACGGCGAGATCGTTCTTGGTGTGACATACGACCCAACCCGCAATGAACTTTTCGCCGCGGAAAAAGGCCAAGGCGCGACACTAAACGGGAAGCCGATCCGCGTTTCTGCCGCCGAAGAACTGGGTAATTCGTTGATCTGCACCGGTTTCCCATACGACTTTAAGCGAAAGGATGATTTCGCCCGGCACCTGACGCAATTCCTGCTAAATTCGCGCGGAGTCCGGCGCGATGGTTCGGCGGCGATCGATCTTGCCTATGTTGCCTGCGGGCGGTTTGACGGCTTTTGGGAAGAGGGACTGAACCCCTGGGATCTTGCTGCCGGCAAGCTTCTGATAGAAGAAGCCGGCGGCTGGGTAACCAATTATGACGGCACCGCGTTCAGCATCTACAGCCCTCCGATAGTCGCAAGCAACGGTAAGATCCATAGCGAAATGCTTGCGATCCTGGACTAGTTTAGGAGACATCTATCTCGAGTACGCAGATTGGATCGGGGAGTCGCCCGGTTTTCCGAAGACCCTATATTCAAAGCCGGCGGTCGATCCCAATATGTACCATTCGTTTCCCTTTTCCCTAAAAATAGCGATGTCCGCTTTTCCATCGCCGTCGAAATCAGCGACCACCGGCAGGTCTCCCTCAACACCCCAGGAAAGGCCGTAGTACTGCCCCGATCCGGCGAGCAGGATGTAAAAATCAGGCAGGTTCGAATCGTCCGCGGCGCGAAAAATGCCTACATCGGTTAGGCCGTCGCCGTTATAATCGGCTGGGACCGGAATATCGCCATCCAGCCCAAATGGAAAAGCAACATACGACGTGGTCGAGCTTATCAGGAAATGCCAGGTGCCGTCTTGCGGCCTGTAAACTGCCGGATCCGCGAAACCGTCGCCATCGTAATCCATCATCAAAGGCTTGTCGCCCGCCATGCCAAACTGAACCGCAAAAGTCTGTTGTCCGAGACTCCGGAGCTGATACCACACGCCGTCAGACGGGCGAAAAACCACACGATCAGCACGCCCATCGCCGTCAAAATCTCCCGGAACCGGGATATCGCCATTGCTCCCAAACTGATCGATCGAAACGGTCGATGTGGCCGAATTAAGCACATACCAGACACCTTCCGCCGGACGAAACACTGCAATATCGGTTCGATTGTCGCCGTCGAAGTCTGCAGGAACTATCTTGTCTGTGGAGAGTCCGAACGACGTTTGCTGAACGATTCCGCTCGTGCTCTGAATGATCGACCAAACGGAACCTGAAAACGTCCCGATGTCCGCCTTTCCGTCGCCGTCAAAATCAAATGCCGCTTTCGGCACTCTCCGGATGACCACATCGTTTCCGGATCCGCCCTGATAGGTTATCTGGAACGCGGTATTGAGTGGCCCGGCAAATATGCCCCCTTCGGGTAGATTCAGGAATGTGCCGTTTATAGGATCGCTGCCGTCGTTCTGAAGAATAAGAAACTCATCGCCGACAGCCGGTGTAAAATTATTCCATGGTATCGGAGCGAGTACGGCATTATTTAGCGAAACCGTACCCGATACATTCAGCTGATCGTGTCCGGCGGCACCGGGCGTCGTTCCGCCGATCTTACATACATACGCACCGTTTTCGGTAAATGTAAGGCCGCTGGAGAGGTTTAGGATCCCGGTCGGCGCAGTAAAAGTGCCGGCGGAGATGACTCCCTGGACCACGTTCGTCGCACCAACCGTACCTGTTCCGCCAAACCCGCCGAGTGCGAGTCCGCCGCCTGTATCGGTGCTGTTTATAGTTACCGTACTATTCGGGATGTTCGCATCTACGACAAATATCCCGCTTAGCAAAGTTAATGGCGAGTTGAAGCCCGATGCCGAAATGATCGCGGCCGCACCCAGTCCGGTTTTCGTGACCGCGCCCGAGCCTGAAATGAGTCCGATACCAACGATACCGTCGCCCCCGAATGTGGTTTCAAAGCCGCCGATACTAAGTGCAAGCAGCGTAAGCGTTGCACCTTGGCCGGCCGTGATCGACTGCGATGCCAGCAAAGTGATGGCCGTATTTATTGTCTGCGTTCCTGAATTTGCCGCGATGCCGTGCGTCAGACGGAAGAGATTACCTCCGACAGTGTATGTCCCGCCTTCGAAAGTTATCGAGCGAAACGTCGTCAGAAGAGCGAAATTATTGTTCGTCGAGAACTGGGCTGCCGAGGCCGGGAAGACGAGATCGTCATTGGCGACCGGGGCAACGTCATCAACCCAGTTGGCAGCGGTCGTCCAGTTCCCATCAGGTCCGCCCCCATCCCAGGTTCGGATCGCTGAGTTTGCAGTGAATGACAAAAAAAGAACAAAAAATGAAAAAAGCGAGAGCCTTAGAAACATAGCAATTCCTACCTGAAACCTTGAAATATAGATGCTTACCGACGCTAATCTAGCATAGAATTCGTAAACACGAAACGCCGTCGAATGCTGTTCAACTTACAGAAAGCATTGTCGTTTGTGTTAACCTTATCAACTTACCGGAAATAAGAGTATTTGCGATGACCACCAAAGCGTGAGCGAATGCCGACACCGGCTTCAGAATTATGGCCTGGTTCAAACGAGACAAACCGAAGATAGAGGGCGGAGCATCCGACGAGGAGCGAACCGTCAACACTTCGGGCATATTTGTAAAATGCCCCGATTGCGATAATCCGCTCTATAAGGGCGAGCTGGTCGAATCATTTCAGGTCTGCACACATTGCAATTATCATTTTCGAATTTCATCCCGTTTACGGCTTGAATCGTTGTTTGACGACGGCAAATACGAGGAACTTGACGAAGAGGTGATGTCCACCGATCCGCTCGGGTTTGTGGATACGAAGCCTTATAAAGATCGGATCGAATCCGCGAAGGAGTCGTCAGGTCTTCCGGAAGCGATCGTTTCGGGCGGCGGCAAGGTCAGCGGACATCAGGTCTATGCCGGAGCGATGGATATGTCGTTCATTGGCGGATCAATGGGTTCGGCGGTCGGTGAAAAGATCACCCGATTGATCGAACGCGGCCTTGAGAACAAAGGCGCTGTGATAGTTTTTTCGGCATCCGGCGGAGCTCGAATGCAGGAAGGCACGCTTTCGCTAATGCAGATGGGCAAGATCTCGGCAGCTCTCGCGATGCTCCACGAAGCGAAACTGCCGTTCATTTCCGTATT
>CAZXTS010000231.1:0-4429 GCA_964643745.1 uncultured Chloracidobacterium sp. | reverse complement strand
GATTGAAAACGGCAAAATAGAAGATAACGAAAATGCCGGCTGAACGAAGCTTGTCTAAAGAGGTCGGTGGATCATAGGAGACAAACGCCGTGACGACCGTCCAGAGAAACAGGCCGATGATCGCCGCATCAAGCAAACCGAATTTCCAAGCGACGCATCGCCTTAGCACGATCCAAATAGCCGTAAGAAGAGTACCTATTAACCAGGCCGTCTGCGTCGCGGCGATGGAATGCGGGGCCGAAACAGCCATCAAGATCAAAAACACAAAAGAAAGACGCTCAAGTTTGTTCACAACGGCAGTGCCCGGCTCGATACCGGCGATCGCGTCGATCCGATCAGAAATTGCGTTGAACATATCTGGTTTTGACTTAGCTGCGTAGGCTAACGTATTCTGGCAAACACCTAGCGATTATGCAAAGCCCTCGTCATTCGATACCTGAGGGATTCGCGGCCACAGCCGATCGGATCGTCGCTGAGGTTGAGGACATCGAGGGCTTTCTTTCTCCTATTGAAACGCGCTTTTTAATTCTGCTCGGTGCAGTTCCGACGGCGAAAGGCGAAATATTGGAGATCGGCTCATTCAAAGGCCGCTCAACAGTCGTCCTGGCAAGATCGTCGATCCTTGCCGGTGATGAATTGGTCAATGCCGTCGATCCGATGAACGCCCCTTCGTCGACTGATCCCGACCTTGGCGAAGACGAAAGTTCCTTTGACGATTTTTCACGCAATATCGAACGCCACGGCGTTGCTTCCCGGATCCGCCTTCATCGAATGCTCTCGACCGAACTTGCCGAAAGTTGGACGAAACCGATTCGGCTGCTCTGGATCGACGGCGATCATACATACGACGGAACAAGACTGGACCTTGAAGCTTTTGAACCCTTTTTAGAAGACGGCGCGATAGTGGCGATGCACGATGTTCTGCACGAATTCGACGGCGGCATTAAGGTGTTTATGGAGCATATACTGCGGTCACCCCATTACGGGATTTCCGGGTTCTGCGGTTCTATCGGTTGGTCGCGTTATCATTCTGATCCTGATCAGGCAGCGGAACATCGTAATGCCAAAGAATGGTTATATAAAAGGCTAAGCAGATTATTGCCCTATGTTGCGACGGACAGGCCGCTGAAGGGTTTTCGAAAAAAGATCTACAAGTTGCACCGTTCCAGAGTTCCCCATCGGGCGGTCGATCCTGCTCAATGGTGTTCACAAATTCACTGATAAATGCTCGAATCTGATAAAACCTTTACGGCTGAGATCAGCCTTTACTACGACCTTTTTGTGCCCGACGGCCATAGCGGACCGGCTCCGTTATTGATCGCGGTCCATGGCTACGGCGCTCATAAGCGATATATGATGCGCGAGGCACAGGCCGTAGCCCCAAAAGATTGGGTGATCGCTTCGATCCAGGCGCCGCACCAACATTTTCGCCAAACGGAAGACGGTTACCGCGTCGGTTTCGGTTGGCTGACCGATCACAAACCGGAAGAATATGTCCGCCTTCACCACGATTTCGTTAACCGCGTTATCGATAGCCTTGCTGCCGAAAATATCATTGACCGCGAACAGGTCTATCTGTACGGATTCTCGCAATCCTGCGCTTTGAACCTACGCTATGCGTTCACATTTCCTGAAAGCCTTGCGGGCATCGTAGGCGTTTGCGGCGGCATTCCCGGCGACCTTGATTCGAATCCCAATTACAAACCGTTCAATGCCCGGACGCTGTATCTTTACGGCGACGACGATGAATTTTACACACAGGAAAAGTTCGCCGAATTCGAAGAACGCTTAAGAAAAACCTTGCCAAATTTCGAATCGAAGCAATATAATGCCAAACACGAAATAACCGACGAGATGCGGGAGCGAATTCGAGGATTTCTGGACGAGGTATAAGATAGTGAGATCATTCAATTTAAGATCCCTGATCACAGTTTCGACATTCATATCGCTGATCGCCTTCTCGGCGTTTTCAGCTTCGACTCAGACAAAACATCCGGGCGTCGAACTTTTTGAAAAGAGACAATATAAGGAAGCCGCGTCGTCTCTTTCAAAAGCAGTAAAGTCTGCACCGGCAAAGACCGACGCGTCGCTCTGGAATTATCTCGGGCTTTCTTACCACGAATCCGGACAATCCAAGAAGGCCATCAAGGCATTCGAAAATGCGATAAAACTTGACCCGAATTCAGCGACCTTCAGGATAAATGCAGCATTTTGTTATCTTGTTGCAAAAAAGGAAAAAAAGGCTCGTTCGGCTGCGGAAGCCGCGATAAGGCTCGATCCAACAACTGCTGCTCCATATTATTTTCTCGGAACAATGGCATACCGTAAGGGAGACCTTGACGGCGCCGATGTCTACATCGAAAGATCGATCCAGCTTAAACCAGATTACGCCCCTGCATATTCGCTCGGGGCAGATGTTGCACTTGCCAGACTCGGTGTCGCTACTCAGATCGATCCAGCGATCCGTCCTCATATTGGCTATCTCGAAAAAGCGATCAAGAGACTCGAAACGGCTCTAGCTCATTCGGCAAACTACAACGGTCGTGAGGATCTGGCCACGTATTTGGAGAATCTTCGCGCCTTCTACAGCCACTATTCGAAGCCGGTCGGTGCAGCGGCTATCGAAGAACAAGCATCGGGAAAAGCAGTTACGCCCTATCAGATCCTGTCAAAGCCAAAGGCCAGCTATACCGACAGTGCCAGAACCGCAGGCGTGATGGGGACGGTCAGACTAGTGGTTATTCTTGGTGCAGACGGAAAGGTCGGTCCTATCCTCGTGGTTCGACGACTACCGAACGGACTAACCGAGAACGCCCTCCGCGCAGCTAGGAAAATTAGGTTTACGCCTAAGTTTGTGGATGGTGAACCAGTTCCGGCGATCGTTACCTTGGAATATGGGTTTAATATTTACTAAGGCCGCAGCTTGGTCTGTCTTATTTCGATCTGGTTCTGAAATTCGGCGGGGAGCGTGACGGTGGCGATGTCTTCGCCGTTCGTATCTTTACCGGCGGTTGTCTTTACCTGATCTGCTTTCAGGCTGTTTATTATCGATCGCGGCCCGAATAGAACAACGGTCGCTTTGCGGTCAAAAAGTCCTTCGACCGGCACCAAAAAGACCCGTTCGGACCTTACTTCGCGGATCGGAAACCTAACATCGACCACAGCTTCCATAAGTGAAATACGCGTATTGCTTCCGGCCGAAAGCGAAACGCCACGTTCCGAAAATTCTGCTTTCTTATCCGCGATATCTACGACCTCGGTCGATATTTCCGTCAGCTTTTCGATCACGCTGGCCGGGCCGCGAACGCGTATCTTTGCCGGGGCAGCGATCGGTTCGGTCGCCATTTCAAAACCGTCGGCAAGTTCGCCGCGTGTCCGCACCTTTACCGGCACTTCCTTCGTCGCAACTGCTTCGAGCTTTACGTTGATCCGGTTCGGCTGAATATCCTCGAGCCGTACGCCGGTCGGCAGGTCATACACCGTAACGTTCGAAGGCGACAGATTTACCAGATGGTCGCCCGGCGGGAGGTCGGTCAGGTCGATCGAAAGCCTCAGGTCACGTTCTCTTATCTGCCCGAGCCTTCGTTTATCGCCGGTGACGCGTATCTCGACCGTCATATTGGGATCGTTCAAATTTTCTGATGTTTCCGCGACCCTTATCGAAAGCGGAACGTTGTATCGGTCGCTGCCGGTCTCGCTCAGGCCGGTCACGCCGATCCAAAGGGCGAGCGTGATGGCAAGCGCGACCAACTTCATCATCCAATCTTCGAGAAATATCTTTCTTAAAAGTTGAATGATGAAAACCACGTTCGAGCGGGGTTCATTAGTTTGTGTTCCCTGTTCGATCATCAAGCAGTGGTTTCCGTTTCGGCCTCCTTTATCGCTTTCGCGGCTTCACGCCGTTTTTCCATCAGCGGAATGTTCATCGCTTCCAACAGCCGCTTTCTCAGCTGCGTCGTATCCAGATTTCGTTTAACAATGCCGCCCTCGACCCACGTCACCAGTCCGGTTTCTTCCGAAACGACTATCGAGATCGCGTCCGAACCTTCGGTTATCCCGATCGCAGCCCGATGCCGCGTCCCGAGATCTCTTGAAATGCTCGGATTCTTCGTCAGCGGCAGAAAGACCGACGCTGCAGCGATACGTTCATTCTGTATGATCACCGCACCGTCATGTAGCGGTGTCGCCGGATTGAACATCGTCACCAGCAGGTCATAGCTGATCGCTGCATCTATCTGCACGCCCGAATCAACGAAATTTCGCAACCCGATATTGCGTTCGATCACGATCAAAGCACCTGTCTTTTCGGTCGAAAGCGTCGTAACGGCAAGCACGATCTCGTCATAAACAGTTCCGCCAAATTGCCCGCGTTGCCGCCGCATTATCGGAAACCGCAACCGGTTCGCAAAATATATGAGTGCCTGGCGTA
>CAZXTS010000230.1:0-4446 GCA_964643745.1 uncultured Chloracidobacterium sp. | reverse complement strand
GTATCAAATATCAGAATGTCCGCCCCGAGCCGCATTGACCTGATCAGCAGCTCATCGAGCTTTCCGCGTCCCAGCACCGATCGCGGGTCGATCTTCGGCCTGCGTTGGATTATCTGGTCCAGAACGACCACATCGGCCGAACCGGCAAGTTCTACCAACTCCGCCATTGATTCTTCGGCGTCGTCAATAAAACCGGTCGTAACCCCTACCAGAATTGCCCGGTCGCGCAACGTCTGCCGCGAACGCGCCGTCTGCCGGACGCGGGCCATTTCGCTTTCCAGCGAAGTTATCAGCGACGCAAAGTCTATATCCAATTGCGAAGGAATATTCGGTTCGAGGAATTCAAAAGAATTGTCGTCGGCACCATCGGTTCCATCTCCCGCCGGCAGCAGATGGGCTGAATACACCAAGCCCGGCAGCCCGCTGGTTCGGTCAACCTGGATCGCTGCCATCAGATCGAGCCGTAGAAGCGCGAGGTCCGTAAGGTCGTCCTGCGTAAGCTTTTCGCCCTGAAGATTTGTGTGAACACACCTCAGCCCGCGAAACCTGTCCGTCGCCGCACGCGTACGGCCAAAATCGGGCATCTCAATGCCCTTCGCCGTCCCGACCATCACATATTCCACGTGCCCTTTTCTATCGAGCAGGACCCCGATCTGTCGGCCCGTCTCATTCGAAAGCTCCGACATCTGCCTCGCCAGTTCCTGCGAAACTATCTGCCCCTGCGGCACCCGCCGCGTCTTTAACCGCTCAATACGCGCAAGCTGATTATGTTTGAGCCCCCTTGTAAAACCACTAACGTTTGCTATAGCCGTTCCCTCCTTTGACTCAATTATACCAAATCAAAAAAAGAAACCCGCCAACATTAGCTATCCTATAAATTTCCAACTTGATCAAAGACAAAAAACTCAGCAGACAGTCCATTCCCACAGCCGAGATTGCTTTAGGAAATTGCCGATGAGCTAACCTTTTTTTGTTAACGATCTGAACTTGAAGCGGATATGATGCTAGGACAATGGCTAGTTTGAATCAGTAGCCTGAGCCTTCTTTTGCTCCTCTCTCGTCAACGCTTCAAGATGTTTTTGCGATTCGGCAAGTTTTTTCAACGCCGATTCTAACAGACCAAGCGAGAGACGAAGCCGGCTATGTCGCGAACTAATGTCTTTCATCGACGAGAATATCGCCAGATCATCCGCGTCCAGCAGATCCGCGCTCAGTGAAACATAGTCTTCCATTGGCGCCCAGTCTTTTTCAGGCCGGAGATCTGGATTATCATTGTCCGCTTTGTTTATGTGCTTAACTGCGTTTCGAAACATAAGCTGGGATTCGGTTGGAGTAGTCTTAAGAAAGTATCCCGCCAAATCCAGATAAAGACGAGCTGCATCGTGCGGGGGAATTTCTATTGAATCCAATTCCTTTTGCATTTCGTTCAGGTGTTCGACATACGTTTCCTTGTCTTCGCTAATTTCCTTATTCGAAACAACTCGCTTTCGAACAAATGGTCTGAGTCGTTTTGGGACGGCGTTTACGAACCTGAATGAAGAAGGAATATCTCCGGCCTCGAACCCCGCAATAGCAGCACCGGATGCCGCCGAAACGCGCCAGTTATTCCAACCTATCGGCGATATCTCTTTGTAAGCATCGCCATCAAACCCATCAAGAAGAGAGATCAACTGTTCATATCTCTTTGCTTCAAGCAACTGAAGAAATACTGCCCGATAACGATTGATTTTAAGATCCTTGTCTTTCGCATCTCTGGCGGACTTAAGCAGCTCTTCGATCGTAGTTGGTACATCTTCGATATTTGCGGCCGTCCGCTCCCGAAGGCTCGCGGGAAGGTTCTCAGTGCAGGCAACTAGCAGTTGGCGGAACCGTGACAAGTGTTCCGGCAAATATTCCCCGACCCGTTCGACCAAAAAAGGACCATAGTAGGCGATTGAGCATGCACGTGGATTTGTGTCACGCACTGACACAGCAACTTCCAATTTTTCATGAAATGCGATCAAAGCCTTTCGTTGGAGAGCAAGTGGAAACGGCTTTCCCTTATTCGATTCCGCAATGAACCGACTAAGATTGAATAACATCGTATCGCTTGCACTCACGGAACTTTGACGAGCGGCGGACAGAGCTACATTAAACAGATCTTCAGCATAACTTGAGTTCTGCAAATTGAGATCGATAACAAGTCGGGGCAAGGATTGTGCAAAACCAAATTTCAGGGATTCTTTTCCAATATCCAATGCGAATCGAGGGTTGACTTCGACAACCTCCAGTCCAACTGCGGTATAAATATCAGCGAGGCGAGCATTCGGTTCGGGTTTCCCTGTCGCAGTATCAAGAAAGTTTTTCTCAAGCTGTTGAAGAATGCTCTGAGCGAATTGGGCATCTAAGCTGGATATAATGCGGAACGTATTAGGAAAGTCTGCTAGCTGATCGTTAAGTTCGCTCTTCTCCACTGACGATATGGCGTTGAGCAACTGCTTTCCTGCCTTATCTAAGTAGGGCCGAGCTTTATCTTGATCCGCTTTCCACCAGATCTTGGCTAAATGGGCAAGATATAGTGAGCGTTTACCTACCGGTAAGGTTCCGGAATCAAGCAAAATATTATCGCTCAAATGGTTCACGCGGTTCTGCCATGATTGAACCTGGAGTTCAAGTTTCTCTAATTCAGAGGATTGTGCTGCCTCCTGCCCTTCAGCCACCAAAGTGATCGTGCAGAAGAACAAGATCAAGAAACTCTTGCCAACTAGAAAAGTGATCTGGGATCTTTGTAACATCGCCACCCTCGATACTTAAATATAACGCACAACTTGTTTGCTTAACGGACAAAACGTGTTCTGCCCGTCAAGCTCCGTATGAAAGCGATCAATCTAGTCTAGAAGCGGCTCCTTAGGCACACATTCCTCGGTTTCGAGATCACACTTTCCACTCTCACAATGATTGTCGGAACAGCACGCACAGCCGTCTGGACGTTGCTCCGGAGGCGGCGGACAGTTTGCCCCCGGTATTGCGCACGCCGATACAGGTCTTTCTGGCATAAACCAGACTCCAGTTAACATCAAAGTTAACGCTATCAATCGAATTACTTTCATTGAACCTCCTATTTTATTGTAATTGGTGTTTTAACAATTTGCCTATAATTTTCATTAGGCCGATAGAATTCTTTAAGACCGAATTATGATGAAACAAATCTAAGGACTTCCGATTCCTTTTCCTTTGAAAGTTGCCCCACCCAAAAGCCGGTTACCTTACCGCTACTATCAGTAATTATGATTGTTGGCGTGCCGTCGACACTAAGATCCCTAAGCGGAGCGAAGATGATCGGTATTGAAGAAAGGTCAAATTTCTCCATATATAGCTCAGCCTCCTCGGTTTTCGGAGGAAAGACAAAGGTTGTTTTTATTTTACGCTCCAAAGCACTCCGTAAAACTTCTTTGTAAAAATCCATACTGCCCTCACAGAACCGACACCCTTTCATAAGAACTATGAGAATATTCTTTTCGCTGGGTGTTGGGTCGAATCCTTCAATTGAAATAGTACTGCCAATTGTTGGCATTTTGCCTTACGATTCGACCGGCAACAGATATCTGTATGCTAGGACTCCAATAAAGGCAATGGCAACAATGATCGTCAGAACATTAGCTAGGGTTTCTAATAGACCTTTTCTTTGAGTCGGCAGCATCGTGGAATTAAATTCAAATAATATTTTGAAAGGAATGATACTTGCCGGGGGGGGTATGTCAAGCTATTTTTTTGAGCCACCCGCCGCATACCTGCGGCCGTTCCGACTGGCGCAATGAACGAGGCGGCTCAGCCGCTCTATTTGCGGTGAAGTTCTACTTCACCGTGGCGATCGGAAAAATATTTGAGGCTAGGCCTCCGAATGCGGCGGCGGGGCCGCGAGTAAAAAGTTGCAGCGTCCGGAAAAGTAAACTTCTCCGCACATCTTGGCGGCAAGCCGCGAAGAACCCGGTCGTTATCGCTCCGGGATATGACGGCTGAGCGGCTTACTAACGTGCGGGCTACTGACCATTCGACAAACCCGCAGGGGATCAGGGCAGATAGCCGGGATCTTTCTTGCTATCTTTTCTGTTAAATTGCCACGCTCTTTAGAGCGTGGATAAATGCTCTAAGCTTTTATTGGCTTTAGCCGAACATTGGGCTAAAGCCCGGAAATTTTTTTGCTATCTTGACCACTAGCTAAAGCTAGTGGCAATTCACGGCATAACTTCTGGCTACCTTTCCATTTGCCACAATTGCCATCAAATTCCCCAATTGCTATTGGCCGGTTTGCGCGAATCGTTTAACATCGCACAAGCCGAGAGTGCGGGTTCGGCTCGATATTTGAAAAGTGAATGGTCGGCGGAATAGGAATATTAACCACAGATGAACACGGATAAACACAGATCTGAGTTCAGAGTTCAAGCTTCAGCTTGTCTTCTTCGCGTC
>CAZXTS010000229.1:0-4460 GCA_964643745.1 uncultured Chloracidobacterium sp. | reverse complement strand
GTATCCGTTTGAAAATGCCGAGGCGAGGTTTGCGATCGGAGTTTTTCAGGCGGTGCAGGAGAACGACAAAGAACCGCTGTTAGGGCTTTGGATGAACGATCTGCTGACTGCGATACACGATGCGAAGGAATCTAAACGCGAGATAACCGAAGCGAACAACCTCTTGTCCGATCCCGCAGCATCGTTCATCGAACAAGCCGAAAAACTAACGACCGGGATCGAAAAACGGCTATTCCTTTCAAGCTGCTGGGCCGAATTGCTCTACACCGCCGAGGCCCGCGTGCTTGGTTGGGTCTATCAGGAGATCTACGGCCGGCCGTTCACGCCTGCTACTTGAATACCTCGCACCGGCGCATTTCACCATATTGCATACCGACTGCGAATGCCCGCTGGCGCTGTTCGGCCGAGCCGTGAGTGAACGATTCGGGCACGACGTAACCCTGCGTTCGTTTCTGGATCATGTCGTCACCGACCGAGGCCGCGGCCCGCAATGCTTCTTCCACATCACCGGTTTCGACCAGGCCTTTCTTTTGCGCGTAGTTTGCCCAAACACCCGCATAACAATCGGCCTGTAATTCAAGAGCGACCGAGAGTTGATTGTTTTGTCCTGCACGCTGCACCTTTGCCATCGTGCCCAGCAGATTTTGCACGTGATGGCCAACCTCGTGGGCTATCACATATGCCTGAGCGAAGTCGCCGGGAGCTTTGAATTCACGCTCAAGCTCACGAAAGAAGCTGAAATCGAGATAAAGCTTGTCATCGCCCGGACAATAGAACGGCCCCATTGCGGAACTCGCATATCCGCATGCAGACGAGACTTGTCCATCGAAGAGCACCAGCACCGGAGCTCGATATTGACGCCGAAGCTGCGCAGGAAATATCTCGCGCCATGCGTCCTCGGTGCTGCCGAGCACGGCACTGACGAACTGCCGTTGGACATCAGGCGGTTGTCCGGCGGAATTGCTTGCTGTCGTTGGAGCTTGCTGTGTCTGTGACGGTGCGTTGGTCTGCAAAAACTGGCGTGGGTCGCCGCCAAGCAGACAAACTATCGCGGCCAGTATCAAAACTCCGATACCGCCGCCGCCCATCGCGACTCCGCGGCCCATACCACGCCGATCTTCTATATTGGTGCTCTGCCGCTGCTGTCTCCAACGCATTATTTTCGCCCTCTCAGAATTTGTAATCGGAATATTTTCTGGATTCTAGCACTTTCTAAATATATCGAGAAAAAGTTTCACACAATATTTCAAAGGCCCTTTACAAATACGCAGCAAAAAGACGTTATGACCGCCTTGTGATCAGGGAAATCGAAAAAGTTCGCTAAATCTTGACATAAGTAGGTTTACAGGCATATTATCTGAACACGTCGAGTGTCAGTTGTTTCTTTCCACGTTTAACCCTTATTTAGGAGGAAATAATGATCAAGCTGGACATCGTGAACCATGTGGCCGATAAGACTGGCGTTTCCAAGCAAAAGGCCGAACAGGTTGTCGATTCACTTTTCAACGCAATGAAAGACGCGCTGGCCGCAGGCAAGCGTATAGAACTTCGGGGCTTTGGTGTGTTCGTTGTGAAGCCGCGAAAGAGAGGCGTGGGCCGCAATCCGCGAACCGGTACCGAGGTGCCGATCCCGGCGGGAAAGACTATCAGATTCAAGCCCGGCAAAGAACTGATGGCCCAAGCCGTAAAAGAATGAACTAGGGATCTTTTAACGGTTCGCAGGGAACTGCTTTGTTTTGTTGAGCAAAGTCCCTGCGATCTTTTTTGTTTTAAGCACGTGAATGCAAGAATTGCAGCCATTGAGTGAGCCCGATCCGGTGGACCATAGTTCGAGCCCGATGGATTGGCGGATATTTATTCATATCGGACTGCTCGTGCTTACCTTTGTCACGGCAACGATCGCGGGAACGCTTTTTCCATTCGGCCCGATCAATATTTTGCCGACAGCCGATCCGGGCTCGGTAGGCGAACTCATAGGATTTATTCTCTCGCTTCCTGCCAAGTATGTTCTATTGGTCGGCTCGGTTTTCACCGAACTTGCTGCCGATCCGGCCTTGCTTCGAAACAGCTTGAGTTTTTCGGGCTCACTGTTGTTCATCTTGCTTTCGCACGAGATGGGGCACTACGTCGCATGCCGTTTATATCGCGTTCAGGCGACGCTGCCTTTCTTTATTCCGACTCCACCGCTGATCGGCCCTGCAGGAACTTTTGGTGCATTCATTCGCATAAACTCGCCGATGCCTTCGCGACGAGCTGTGTTCGATATCGGAGTTGCGGGGCCGATCGCCGGATTTTTCGCATTGCTTCCTATCGCTGTTCTAGGGTTTGTGAATATGCAAACAGTTCCGGCGAGCACCGTAATTCCGGAAGGCTCGCTCGTCTTTGCAGATCCGCTACTAATGAAATTGATCGGCGGATCCTTTGGGATCGATCCTGCGTTTGGGGTTAAGAATTCTTTCTACTACGCGGCGTGGGTCGGGGTGTTAGTGACGGCACTGAATCTGATCCCGTCAGGCCAACTCGACGGCGGGCACGCGGTCTATGCGGTATTCGGCGAACGCGTGCATTATTGGACAGGGCGGATAGCCTTTCCCGTAATGGCGGTGCTCTCAATTATCGGGTTTTACTATTTCAACAGCCCGGCCGGAATTTTGATCGCGGTTCTACTTGGTTTGATGATGCGTGTCGGACACCCGAGGCCGTGGGACGAAACCCCTTTGGATGGAAAGCGAATGGTTATCGCATTCGCGACGCTGATAATATTCATGCTGTGTTTCGTTCCCTTTCCGATCAAGATCACCTAATGTTTAGGGTCGGGTTTCGCGCTGGACGAACTCCACACCGCGATAGATATCCGATAAGCGAAGTTCGCAGGGAACAGAGCTTAGCTGAACAGTTTGGTCGAGATCGTTGTATTCGTAATTTGCCCAAAATCCATCGCCGTGCTTTACGAAGACGGTTACGTGCGGTCGATGTTGTGCGACAAGAACATACTCGGAAAAGCTGGGAATCGATTTGTAGTAAGTGAACTTATCGCCGCGGTCAAATGCTTCGGTTGAATCGGAAAGTACCTCGACGATCAATTGCGGATTTACGAGCATATCAATGCCGCCGATCTTTTCGATCTGCGGTTCACCGCAAAGAGCTGTTAGATCAGGATAGCGATATGGCGGATATTCCGGTACTTTGATCCGCATGTCGGAAGGGAAAGAGCTACAGCCTTTTTTGCGAAGCTGTACGTCGAGCTCGGTGCCGAGATTCCGCACGACGATATTGTGCTCGTAAGCCGCACCGCTCATCGACCAAACATTTCCGTCCCAGAACTCAAACTTTTCATCGGTACTTTTTTCGAGTTCGAGATAGTCCGAGAGGGAATAGACCTTTTCTTCTTTGACTGCTCCCATATTTAATTTAGGCTCCGATCGATTCAGGCAAAAGACCCTTTATCACTTTGACCATTTTCTCTACATCTTTCTGACCGTCAAGTGCGATCATGAAAAAATCCATGCTTGTTTTGAAGCAGACCATGCCGTTGCCGAAGAACCACACACCTTCGAGCAGCGGATTGCCGCCGAGTATCCAATCGATCGGAGCACCGGTGATGGTTTTCGGATTCAAAACGTTCGTCATCATCACGGCGCCTGAAGCGAACGAAAACGCTCCGAGCATCGGGGCACCGATGCGGCGGGCGATGTCTGCTTCGAACTTAATGCGTTCTGCCTTGGCTGCATCGAGGTTCCCGGCAGCGATCTTTTCTTCCTGAGAGTGTAGATATTCATTAAAGCTCTCGCCGATCTTTTTTACCGACCACGCCGGAAGCGCTGAATTGAAAAGCCAGTGAGAGCTGATACCTGTAAAGACAACACCCAGCCCGGCACCGACAGCCATCGAAGCACCCGTCGCAGCCGCCTGTAAGGGGTTTTCCTGTATCCAACCTGAAGCGGAAGAGAGCGAACGCATCGCCGAATCTATTGTCCGAGTCCAGCCCGCACCAAAATTAAACACGGATGCCGCACGTTTCGCGTTTGTCTGGGCGGCCTCTTTCGCTCCATCGAAAAAGTCGCCAGCCTTTTCACCTGCGTTAGAAATTACATCGCCCGCTGTTTTGCCGGCTTCGACCACAACCTCACCAGCTTTTTCGCCAACGTCCTCGGCAACATCGCGGAGCGGTTCGCTGACGTCCCAAACTTTTTTAGCGGTCTCTTCGGCGGTCTTGATCGTGCCTTCAGCGACCTTCACTGCCTGTTTGCCGACCTCGGTCTTTTCGGCCTCAGCCTTTATTCGCCCAGCACCTTTTTGAGCGGTATCGATAACCGTTTTCGCCCCATCGGTGATGCGGTCGGAGATGCCGAGCTGATCGTCGATCTCTTCAAACTTGTCGCGGGCCTCGCGCTGCCATTTATCGAAACGTTCCTTAAAGTCGCTCATAATCTTTGCCTCTCGGGTAAATACGATGCAGT
>CAZXTS010000228.1:0-4503 GCA_964643745.1 uncultured Chloracidobacterium sp. | reverse complement strand
CGTCTGAAAGTTCGTTGAAGAATTTATGAATTGCCGCGAACGATAGTATTCTCAACATTTCAATGAAGGCATTCGCCCTGACAACATTTGCACTCGTGTGCTTCGCGCTTAACTCGATCCTTTGCCGGATGGCCTTGGCGGCAGGCGAGATCGATGCTGCAAGCTTTACGCTCGTCCGGCTGGTTTCGGGTGCGGTCGTACTCGCCTTCATACTTGCCATAAATAGAAAGACGCGAAGCACACTGAAAAGCGGAAGCTGGGCATCGGCTTTTTTTCTTTTTGCGTATGCCATCGCGTTTTCCTTCGCGTACTTGAGCCTGACGGCGGCGACCGGTGCATTGATATTGTTCGGTTTTGTGCAATTGACGATGATCGGGGTTTCGATATTTCGAGGCGAGCGGCCAACGTTGTTGGAATTCACAGGTTTGTTCGTTGCGGCAGGCGGATTGACGTATCTGGTCTTTCCGGGGCTTTCGGCACCGCCTTTTATAAGCTCGCTCTTGATGGCCGCTGCTGGAATGGCGTGGGGATCTTACACGCTGCGCGGAAAGGGAAGCGAAGACCCGCTGGCCGACACGGCAGGGAATTTTGTGCGTTCGGTTCCGATGATAATTATTGTGTCCATACCTCTCTGGGCCGGTTTTGATCTTTCCTCGCGGGGCGTTTTGGTCGCGGTGCTTTCGGGCGCGGTCGCGTCAGGTGTTGGATACGCGGTTTGGTATTCGGCGTTGAAGTTCCATTCGGCGACACGTGCTGGCGTTCTGCAGCTTTCGGTACCGCTCTTGGCGGCGATCGGTGGAGTCTTTTTGTTGGGCGAGGTCGCGGACGTTAGGTTGGCCGTTGCTACTTTGTTGACCCTTGGAGGTATAGGTCTATGCATACGAGAAAGAGGCAGGGTCCAGTTATGAAACAGGCAGTATTGCACGTTGGAATTCAAAAAAAGGCGGCCCTAAGGCCGCCGCCAAATTAACGAGTTTTCGTGTTAAACCTAAAACGTAAGGCGAGCCCCAAGCTGGATGCGGCGATTTCCGCCGTTGGTTTGCCATTGATTAAGGAAGTTTGCTTCAGTGGCAGTAATCGTCGCATTCGGAATTCCGAAATTACGAGAATTCGTAGCATTGAACATATCGGCTCTGATCTGAGCACGAACCCGTTCGGTTATTTTGGTATTTTTGATAATCCCAAAATCGAAGTTTCGGATTCCATCAGCTCGTAATATGTTGCGACCTGCATTTCCAACGCGCTGTCCGGGGTCCAATCCGCGGAAAAGGCTCCTACCGCCCGCCCGGCGTATTTCTTCGATCGTCATTCGGCTCAAATCTAGCGTCGTATTTAAATTCGGCCGAATCGGGTTGCCGACAAAGCCGTTGATACCGCAGACAGCGCAAGTCGGGTCGGAACCGAGAAATACGGTGAACGGTGCTCCGCTCTGAAAAGTGAATAGCGAGTTCACCTGCCATCCGCCGAGGATCTTACCGGCAAAGCCCCTTTGGCCCTGAAAAAACGGTATCTCATAAACGAAGTTGCCCGTAAAGCGATGCGGACGGTCGTAACTCGATCGAGCACGGTCGCCGCGTCGGTTGAAAGCATCCTGAGCGACTGCGACCTCTGCCGATGACGGGTTGAATATCTCCGATCCGTCATCAATGAAGGCGCTCCAGGTGTAGTGAACACCGGCGCTGAAGTTGTTGCTCAGGCGCTTGTCCACACTTACCTGAAGTGCATCGTAGGTCGAGGAGCCTGAATTTGTTCGCAGCCTTACAGCTTCTAGGTTCGGATTAATTCGGTTGCCAGCGTTTGCGGCTCCAAGACAACTCCGCCCAATTCGGCACGGATTGCCATCAACTGTTTGAAATAGTCCGGTACCGCGTGTCCGGATGTAACCGACTTTCATTACTGTGTCTCGAGTGAGTTCGCGTTGTAATTCAAGCGACATCTGGTCTGTGGCCGGAGCACGGAAATCTTCCGAGACGATAGTCCGACCAAGTAGATTCGGCTGAGCCACATTAGGGACGGTCGTGCTCTGAATAAGCGCAAAAGAATTGATGGGTCCGACGTCCTGAACGGCAACGAAGGGGAAAGACGTTGCAACGTTCAGGTTGATGTTAATGAAGTTCGCGTCATAGGTACGGGAATATCCGCCACGGATGACCAGCTTATCTCCACCGGTGAAGAAGCCGAGAACACCCGTATCGCTCGTCCGTGGATTCCAGTTAAAACCTATACGCGGCATCCAGTTATTAGTATCGACCTGCGGAACTGGATTCAAGGCAAATGCCGGGTTGTTTCCGTTCGCAGAAAGAATTCGAGTATTCAGTTCTTTTATATACTTGAAGGAATCTCCCGGATATTCATAGCGAACACCGTAGGAGAGCGTAAAATTCGGCCAGATCCTCCATTGGTCTTGAGCAAAGAAATAATACTCGTACCAGCGATAGAAGCCAATCGTGTCGCCTCCGGCGAGCGGAAGATTCTTCCGTGCGACCGATGCTGTATCATCAATGAAACTTTGAATATTTCCTGATGTGCCGGCGGGGGAGTTATATTGCAATTGTCCCCTAACGGTTGGGAAAAAGAAGCTTTTTACATCAGTCCTGCGCAGATCCACGCCGAACTTCCACGTGTGGTTACCTGCGACGTAAGTCAACGCGTTGGTGATCTGATACGTATCATTGATACGAAATTGCGGCAAGTTCACGGCGAGCCCGATAGCTTTACGGCTAGCAATAGCGTTAAAGCCGGTCATGCCGAGGGCCGGGATTTCGATCGATGGAATGGTCTCCGAAGAGGGATCTGACGCTCCCGTGTTCGAATCGAAACGAGACCAAGCGATTCGGGCCTCGTTGGAAGCTTTGGAGCTGAGGACAGAATTCCAGACGATATTCGCCGCCTTGGTCTTGGTAGAGTTCACCGTCGTCAACCCCGGGGGCGTGACCTGCCCGGTGCCGGCCGTCGAGGCATAGTCATATCGATACCGCCCATAGATAAGGTTCTTATCATTGAACCGGTGGTCGAGACGGAACGAACCCTGATGGTCATCAAAGGTGAACGCGGACGAACCGGTGAGGTCACCCAGCGGGATCAGATAAGCCTGTCCATTCGCGGTAAAGTTTGCGAACGTACCATTCGGTGTGCCCGCGGGAACGAAGTTTAGAAGGGCCTGCACCTGCGGCCGATTGCCTACCGCATTGGCGAGTATCTGCCTGCCTTCTGCAGTAGGGGCACCACTTAGAGTTTCACCCGAGCCGAGTGCACGATCGGCCCACCTTTGATAGTCCACGAAGAAGTAGGTCTTGTCAGTTCCTTTCCATAGCATCGGATTGTTGCCATCGCCAAACCAAGGCAGCGTAACCGGGCCGCCGAGTGTGAAACCAACTTGATTTTCAAGGCGGCGGGGTGCATTTGTACGCGCTTCATTAGTCGCGTTCGGATTACAGAAACCATTATTCTTGTCGAGATTGCTGCATGAGTTCAGATACTGATTGTTGTGAAACCAAAAAATGGAACCACGATAGTCATTGGTGCCCGATTTGCCAATGAAGTTGACCACCGACCCCGAATTGCGTCCGTATTCGGCCAGAAACTGATTCGTAACGATCCGAACTTCCTGTATTGCGTCCGGATTATTCAGCGCTATCTGGCCGCCCGCTACGCTCGGATCGTTCGTGTCCTGGCCATCAAGCAAAAAGCTGTTTGACCGAAGGCGCCCGCCATTTGCCGAAAAGCTTATGCCGTTGGCAAAAGCCGACTGTCCACTTCCAAGCTGGCTTACGCCGGGAACGGATAGCAAAACATTAAATACGCTTCTATTCGTGGCAATCGGTAATTCAGAAAGCCGCCGCTCATCGAATCTGGTTGCTATTTCGGCTGTCGTCGTATTTAACAAAGATGCATCAGCCGTCACAGTCACAATTTCATCGACTCCGCCCGGGGTCAGATTAGGACTAACAATGGCATTTTGATTAGCCAGAAGTTGAATGCCTGTCTGAACATATTTGGCGAAGGAGTTCGCCTCAACAGTAACCTCGTATGAGCCGTTGGGTAAGTCAGAAAAACTATATCTTCCGTCGGTATTAGAAGTTGCAGAACGCGTAAATCCAGTCAATGTGTTCCTAATTGTAATTGTAGCCCCAGCCACAACTGCTTGATTCTGATCAGAAACAACGCCAGAAATACTCCCAGTCGAGGTTTGGCCGTGGGAAATCACTGCCAACGAAAAAAACAAAGCTAAAGCAAAACCGAATTTGGCAATCTTGTACATAAAATCCTCCGGAAATTCCGATTTGAATTGATGAATGTATGTACTGGCCGGATCTAAATTGTGACAGTCACAAGAGTACGTACATTCAAACCGAAAAAGCAATTATGAAAATGCAAACAGCGTGCCAATCTCTAAACCATTGAATCTGTTGTAACATTTGCGGACCGCGCGAACATATTAGCTAATAATCCCGGATTAAGCATTAGAAAAAACGAAGGGGTAGTCGAAGACTTTGGAATAGT
>CAZXTS010000227.1:0-4514 GCA_964643745.1 uncultured Chloracidobacterium sp. | reverse complement strand
GCACAGCGAAAACCGGCAAACGTGCGATACAGCCGGATCGTGTATTCCGGGCGGCTGGCGGCAACGGCGGCGATGCGTTCATGGGCGGCAACGAACGGATCTTCGGGCTTGTTTCCGAATAGGCTTTTGATCGCGTCGAAGATGCCCATCGGCGGAGCGGGCTGGACATCGATATCGATGAACATCAGATCGGCCGTGTTGAGAACCACAGCGCCGTACCGGTTGCGGGTTAACATTGCGATGGTCTGGCCGTCGTTGTTCTTGATCTCGCGAAGGATCTCTTCGCGAGCCGGCCGGTCGCCATAGCTGTCATAGGTGTCGGGGAAAGGCTCGCCGGCGATGATGCGTTTTGCCGAACGCTGCGAACGTTCCTCAGCCTGCCGCTGTGCCTCGGCCGGATCGTCGGCCGACCAGCCCCAAGCCGCTACGTCCATTTGCCGTCCGTCAGGGCGATTGACGTAAATTCGCGAGACCTTCCAAAAGCGTGCAATTTTCATGGCGATAATTTGTTAGAACAATTAAAGGATTGAATGTCCAAGCCTAAAAATCTAGCATATCCATTTACACTCGCGCTATTTGCTAAGTTTAGTATAAGATTTAACCATGCAATTTCGTCTCATTAGTGAAAACACGCCGAAGGGCGATCAGCCGGAGGCAATTCGCCAGCTGGTCGAGGGGATAAACGGCGGCGTGAAAGATCAGGTGCTGCTTGGCATAACGGGCAGCGGGAAGACGTTTACGATCGCGAATCTGATCCAGGAAACGCAGCGACCAACGCTTGTTCTGGCGCATAATAAAACGCTTGCGGCACAGCTTTATCAGGAATTCAAATCGTTCTTTCCGGAGAATTCGGTCGAATATTTTGTTTCTTATTACGACTATTACCAGCCCGAGGCTTACGTTCCGGCGGCGGACCTTTACATTGAAAAAGAAGCGACGATAAATGACGAGATCGACCGTTTGCGGCTTTCGGCGACGCGGGCATTATTCGAACGGCGAGATGTGATAGTCGTCGCGTCGGTTTCGTGTATTTACGGCCTAGGGGATCCGGACGCGTATTTTGGGATGCTGATGTTCGTCGAACCGGGGATGCAGTTTCGGCGCGAAGACTTTTTGAAGCGCTTGGTCGAATTGCAGTACGAGCGGGTTAATGTCGATTTCGATCGCGGTACGTTTCGCGTTCGCGGAGACGTGGTCGAACTTTATCCGAGCTATCAGGATCAGGCTTACCGTTTTGAGTTTTGGGGCGATGAACTCGATTCGATCTCAACGATCGATCCGCTGCTCGGCGAGGTTCTGCACAAGCACACTTCGCGAATTCCGATCTATCCAAAAACGCATTATGTGATGTCCAAGGACACGATAAAACGCGCCGCAAAAACGATACGTGCGGAGCTTGATGAGCACGAACAGGTCTTGGTAAGCGAAGGGAAGATCGTTGAATCGCAAAGGCTGCGGCAGCGGACGATGTATGACCTTGAGATGATCAGGGAGATGGGATTTTGCCGCGGCATCGAGAATTATTCGCGCCACCTGACCGGCAAGAAACCCGGCGAGCCGCCGCCAACGCTGCTCGATTATCTGCCGTCGGATGCGTTGATGGTGATCGACGAATCGCATCAATCGGTCCCGCAGCTCGGTGCGATGTTCAAAGGCGATCAATCGCGTAAGGGTACGCTAGTTGAGTACGGATTTCGTCTGCCGTCTGCCAAGGACAATCGGCCGCTGAATTTTCAGGAGTTTGAAGAACGCATTGGTCAAACGATCTATGTGTCGGCGACGCCCGGTTCTTACGAATTGGAGAAGACGCAGGGCGAAGTGATCGAACAAATTATTCGTCCAACGGGTTTGTTGGATCCGATAGTTGAAGTGCGCCCGGTCAAAGGGCAGATCGACGATCTTTTGGAGGAATGCCGAATTCGTGCCGAGCGGAATGAGCGTGTTTTGGTAACAACACTGACGAAGCGAATGTCGGAAAATCTGACCGAATATTTCGCGGAGGTCGGTGTGAAGGTCAGCTACTTGCATAGTGATATTCACACGCTCGACCGAATAAAGATCCTGCGCGATCTGCGGCGTGGTGAATTCGATGTGCTGGTCGGGATCAATCTGTTGAGAGAAGGGCTCGATCTGCCGGAGGTTTCGCTGGTTGCGATACTCGATGCCGATAAGGAAGGCTTCTTGCGTTCCGAGCGTTCGTTGATCCAAACAATGGGCCGTGCCGCGAGAAATTCCGGCGGCAAGGCGATCCTCTACGCCGACAAGATAACGGATTCGATGAAGAACGCGATCGGCGAGACCCAGCGGCGGCGAGCGATCCAAGAGGTGTATAACACAGAGCACGGTATCACACCGACTACGATCGTAAAATCGATCGACGCAACGCTGGTGACCGCTTACGAAGCGGATTATTTCAAAGTGCCGCTTGAATTGGATGCGATCGAAGAATATTCACCAAAGAAATTGAAAGAAACGATCGCCCAGCTAGAAGCCGATATGCGTGAGGCCGCGAGGCAGATGAAATTCGAACGGGCGGCCGAGCTGCGGGATAAGTTGAAATATTTGAGAGAAAGGGAACTCACGGTAAGATGATCTCTCAAGATCTTATGAAACAAAGTGAAGCTATCAAGATATTTGACGGGAGAAAGGTCCGGACACTATGGGACTCGGACCTCGAGAAATGGTTTTTCTCGATTGTCGATACGATTGCGGTTTTGACGGACAGTGTTGATCCTGGCGCGTACTGGCGAAAGCTCAAAGAGCATCTATTAAAAGAGGGAAATGAAACCGTGACAAATTGTCACAGTTTGAAAATGAAAGCTATTGACGGAAAAATGCGCAAGACAGACGTCGCGGACACGGAGCAGCTTTTTCGCCTGATTCAATCTGTTCCGTCGCCAAAAGCTGAACCTTTTGCAATGTGTCTGGAAAGCGACAGGGAATTCGCTTTGAAGTTGGCTTTCCGAAGCATCGCGAAATCGCATCTCATCCAAAAGGCCCGGATTGACGAATTCTGAAAATGGAATTCTTAATTTGTAGCTGAAGTTGTGAGCAGTTACAATTTCAGAGCCTGTTTTAATGTCCTAATTAACAACTCATCAACAAAGCTCTCCCGGCCGTGATCCGGTCGATGCAGCGCAAGGAGGATCTTCAATGTTCGTTTTCTCGCGTCAAGGCCAGCGTGGCCGAAGTATGGGCTTGCCGGCTTTCGAGCCTTTAAGCTGCATGGCCGTTATTTGCTCTTTCGTTTTTGCGGCGTTGATTTTCTCAACATCAGTTTCCGCACAGGAAACAGGAAAGAGCGTTTGGAGGGCTGCGAACACAGATTCACTACGTTCCAGAAACGAGCGTCCGATCAGAGACGACAATTTCGTTGTCTTTTCGTTGGACCAGCAGCAAATGGTTAGGGTTCTAAACGATGCGCCGATGGAGTTTACGGTTGCAACACGCGACAACTCATTCACATTCAAGCTGCCGACCCCGGAAGGCAGGCTCGAGACCTTTCGCGTCGTAGAATCGCCGGTACTTTCGCCCGAACTTTCTGCTGAATATCCGGCATGGCGGACATATCAGGCACACGGTGTTGACGATCCTTCGGCGACCGCCCGATTCGGGATCACTGAATTGGGATTCCACGCGACCGTGCTTACGCCTCGCGGAACTATTTTGATCGACCCTGTAATTGCCGGCGATAAAGACAACTATATTGTCTATTTCAAGCAGGATCTGATGCGGGAGCGGCGATTTCACTGCGAACTTGATGAAGAACTCGCGAATATCGGCAAGACCGATTTCACGTTTTTCGCGGCACCGCAGTTTTCTCATGGTTCGCAGATCAGGACTTACAGATTGGCAGTTGCGACAACTGGTGAATATACCGTTTTCTTTGGCGGCCAAACGCCTGCTCTCGCACAGGTTGTAATCACGACCAATAGAGTTAACGGAGTTTATCGTCGTGATTTTGCGGTCGGGTTGCAGCTTGTCTCGGGCACGAACTTGGTCTATCCGGATCCCGCCACCGATCCTTATAACAATTCGGGGTCAAGTGCTCAGTTGAACGTTAATCAAACAAATATCGACAGTGTCATAGGTTCTGCAAATTACGATGTAGGACATTTGTTCGAGACATCGGGCGGCGGTGTTGCACAGCTTTCGTCTATCTGCGGGTCTGCAAAAGCACGCGGCCTTTCAGGCCAAAACAGCCCGCAGGGCGACGGGTTTGATGTTGATTATGTCGCACATGAGATCGGTCACCAGATCGGTGCCAACCACACCTTCAACGCGCCAGGTAATTGTGGTTCGTCTCCGACAAACGCGCGACGCGAACCGGGCAGTGCCGTGACGATCATGGGATACGCCGGTATATGTTCAAGCTCGGCGAACCTGCAGCGCAATTCGATCGACAACTTCCTTGGCTTCAATCAAGAAGAGGCGATCAATTTCATTACTAGCGGCAACGGCTCGACGTGCGGAACCTTAAGCGGCACCAACCAGATCCCAGTCGTTTCGGTGCC
>CAZXTS010000226.1:0-4594 GCA_964643745.1 uncultured Chloracidobacterium sp. | reverse complement strand
AAAGAGGCCGCGACACGGTAACCGAGAGCTACGACCGCTTCAGTTTTTCGACATGGCAGATGAACCGGTAAGGGCGAGACCATCTTTCGCCCTTCGCCAGGACTCAGCCAACTTGCTTTGGCCACCGCCAAGCGGTCCAGAAGATGAGGAGCGTAGCTATAATTTCGATCGACACGATTAACATGAAAAATGGTGGTGGCCCCATGAAAAGCGTAAAAACTGCGATAACGGCATAAATAGGTGCAATGATCATGTTCAACCATCGGGAGACGCTCGACGGTAGTGTAAGCATCCCGTAGAATGGTACCAGGAATAAGGTCAATCCCTCGCTTCCATGCCTCCAGAATCGTCAGTGACATGAGCTCAGTCCCCAAACCCCGACCGCGCTGAGATGGACGCATACTAAGCCCAATATGGCCGCCGCACCGGTGAATTTCCTTGTTCGAAGTATGCCTGACGTTTGAGACACCGAGGATTTCCCCCGCTTCCACAAACCAGAATGTGGAACTAGCTACATATCCCGCCGGCAAGTTTCGGCCGGCTTGAAAGTCGGCCAAGCGATCGAGTAATGAGGAGAAATCTGAATGGTCGAAGTCCAGGGGAAACGGATAGCGTAACTCATCCCCAAGTTCCCGGATGTACTCCCGATAGCTCGCCTCAAATTCGAGATTTGGTTGAATGAAAAATGGAGCCATTAATACACCTACTTGTTTAACTCAAAGAACAATGTTTTTTCTTTTGGATCTATCGTCAATATAAATGACTCCAGAAAATTATTTCCAACATTTGAAATCAGACTAAATTTCAGTGAAGAATAATTTTCTTTTTGTTCCAGAAAGTTAAATTTTACCTGTTCTATCTTTTTGATAAATTCGATCTCATTGACAGAAAAAGTTTCAATCTTGCCTGAAACGAGAGTTTACTCTACCCAAGTTTGAGGATATCCGGTATCGAGATAAGCATAGCCTTCCTGATTATTTATTTTGACCGGAAACCAAATGTTTCTCAGATCACTGCGGTACTTGACCTCAGCAAACGGTTCAGTGTTGGCAAGCATTTTGTTGGCTGATTTTTGATTCCGAAAATGAAGTTTTTCATTCTTTACATCAATCGAGATCAAATAATCTGAAAACATCGGAAAGCCTATGACACCGACTATGGGTTTTCCACGCAATTGCTTTGCTGCTTCTTTGGTGTATCGCAAGTTGTAATTGTCTATGACTTCCGGAAATTGATACGAACCGAGCGCCGGATTTTCAACGACAATATCACCGATGTTCAAACTTTCAATCAAACTTATTTTTTTCTGAAAAGCCGGGGTTACAAAAATAGGAACAAATGTCCCGGTATCAAAAATTAACCAGGCTTCTTCAGTTCCGTTTGGTGTATTGAATTTTACGGGAAGCAAAATATGTTTGTGATAAACGATTTCCAAAGAAACAGTTTTTCCAATTGGAATTTCACTCAAAACATGAGGTTTTTTAGAAAATTCTTTCTTTTCAAACAGTCTGTATCCGATGGTTTTACCTTCTAGGTCCTTGACGGGTTTCGGCTGGTATTTCCCAGTTTCCATCATTTCCATAAACTTCTCATATTCAATTTTCTGACCATCAGTATTCTCAAGCTGCGAATTTTTGGTAATCATCACGTTTTGAGCAAAAATATTTGCTGTAAATACGCTCAAAATTAAAAGGGTCGTTTTCATAAATTTATAGGGGGATCTCCCAATTTCTCAAATGAACGGTTGCTAACTTATTACTGAATGAGAACGAATTATTCCGAGAGATGTTCCTGAATTTGCGGGAAGAATTCAGGCTTGTATTGAAGAGAAAGCGGTTTGTACCTCGACCTCGTCGTCGTGTTCGACAAGGAAGCATTCGGCGTCGATGGCTGCCATGCAGCCGGTTCCGGCCGCGGTGACGGCCTGACGATAATAAGCGTCCTGAGCATCGCCGCAGGCGAAGACGCCGGGAATGTTCGTCTTCATTGTCTTGCCCTCCGTTATGAGGTAGCCGACGTTGTCCATTTCAAGAACACCTTTGAAAAGTTGGGTGTTCGGCTTATGTCCGATGGCGACGAAGACGCCTTCGGTGGCGAAGCGGCTGGTCTCGTTAGTTTGATTATTGAACAAGGTGACCGCCTCGACCCCCCTCTCTTTTGTGCCGTGGATCTCTTTGACCTCGGTATTGAAGAGAACGTCTATCTTTTCGTGAGCCAGCACGCGTTCCTGCATAATCTTCGAGGCACGGAATTCTTCGCGGCGATGGATAAGCGTAACCGAAGAGGCGAAGCGGGTGAGGAAATGAGCTTCTTCCATAGCGGTGTCGCCGCCGCCTACGATAATTACCGGTTTATTTCGGAAGAAGAAGCCGTCGCACGTTGCACACGCCGAAACGCCGTTGCCGCCGAGTCCCTCCGGTACCGGTGCTTCGCCGGGAACTCCCAGCCATTTTGCAGAGGCTCCCGTAGAGATGATCAACGTATCGGCCTTGATGACGGTATTAATTTGCTCTGCATCCTGACTGTCTTTGCCGTAAAGGGTGAAGGGCCTCCGCGAAAGATCTACGCTGTCGATCCAGACATTGATGATCTCAGTGCCGAATCTCTCCGCCTGCTCGCGAAACTCGCTCATGAGCGCCGGGCCCATTATCCCATCAGAAAAGCCAGGGTAATTCTCGACGTCAGTAGTTATCGTTAATTGTCCGCCAGGCTGGGGGCCATCTATCACAAGCGGCTCAAGCTGCGCGCGTGATGCATAGATCGCTGCTGTAAGCCCGGCTGGTCCGGAGCCGAGAATTACGACTTTTTTGGCTATTTCTTTTCTTTCCATATCGGGTTCAAAAGCTCGAAGAATGACCCAAGGGCCATCCTTAGAGCTAATATTCAAGGCCACGCCAAATTTGTATTTACGAGTGGCATTTAGATCTAACTTGTCAGGGCAGTATCATTAGAGGGCCCGTGGGGAGTTCAAGCCCCTATCAGCTTCTCAAGGCGCTCTCTGTAATCCTTGGGGATCTCGTTTCCAAAGTAATTTACGATTCCTTTACTGTCTAGGATCACAACGGTAGGCGTTCCAACGACCTTGTAGCTTTTCGCGACCAATGTGCTGGTGTCCTTTGCAACCGTGTACTTGATGCCAAAGTCCTTAATGCCTTCGTTCACGCGGGCGTCGCTTTCACCGATATTGATCCCGACTACGTTAAGACCTTTTGGTCCGAACTCCTCGAAGATCTTATTGACATGCGGAGCTTCTTCCTTACAAACCGGACACCACGCGGTCCAAAAGACTATCATCGCGGGGTTGCCCTCAAGGTCTTTAAGCGTGATCGGAGTTCCATCGGTTTTTGTCAGCTCAAACTCCGGGGCCAACTGTCCAAGAGACGTGCCTCTTGAATCCCGCTGAGTCTGTACCGGCTCAGCTTTTGCGGACTCACCGCTTTCGACACCGCAGGCCGACGACCCGATCGACAAGACCGCAACAAATACAAAAATAATGAAAATGGTCAGTTTATTCATAATAGATCCGTAATAGGCAGCCCATTCGCCGCCTAGAGAAATAACATTCCGGCTTGTACAAAAAGGTACTGAGCGACAATCAGCATACCGATGCCGAAAAGCAGTTTTACCCGGGTCATCCACACGCCCGAACGGGGAAGCATTGACATTGCCCCGCTAAACGTTCCGAGGATGACCAAGAGGGAGCCCATACCGAGTGCGAAAACAAAGAGAACCGCGGTTCCAAAAAACACGTTTCCTTGTGTTCCGACATAAGCAAGTGTTGCCCCTAATGCCGGTGCCGTGCACGGTCCGACGACAAGTCCGGACGAAGCCCCGATGAGCAAGGCAGAAATATAGCCATTGCCTTTTTTCTCAGGATTCCAGCGTGATAAAAATTGCGGGGCCTGGATCGTAAACACATCAAACATGGAAAGCGAAAGCAGCAAGATCACGTTACCAACGATGATGTAGGTCCACGGACTTGCGGCCCACGACCCGAAGAGCGTTCCGGTAAGGCTAGCAAACGCACCGAGGGCCGCATAAACGACCGCCATTCCGACGACAAAAAGGACCGAAAGACGAAACCCGGTTAGGTTAAACTTGCTCGCGATCTCCCCATCTTCGGCTGCCGCGGTACGTCCGCCAATGAAGCTGAGCTGGATCGGTATGATCGGGTACACACAGGGTGTAAAGCTGATCAGCAGTCCGGCGATGAAAGCGGCCGGAAAGGCAAGAAGTGAGTTGCCGGCCAAATAAGTATCGAGATTTCCAACTAATGATTCCATCTAGTTAACACGAGGGGTTTTATCAAAAGGCTATCCAAATTGGTTGGAATGACACGACAAACTACAACTCTTGTTGCTGATCGCTTTTCGTGCCATTCCGAATTGCCGAAACAGTCCCGTATTCCGGCAATGCTGACCCTATAGATCGAGGCAACGAGTTTAGCCAAGTGCCTTATTAAATGCGGAAACGTAGTCGCTTTTGCTGTAGTTCTTGGAGGTCACAAACGTCTGCTTTCCAGATTTGAAGACACCTACTGTGGACGTCATCTTCTTGTTTGCTTCGAAGAACTTCGTGAGTCCGAAGGACTTTG
>CAZXTS010000225.1:0-4621 GCA_964643745.1 uncultured Chloracidobacterium sp. | reverse complement strand
CGCCGCATTATCGGAAACCGCAACCGGTTCGCAAAATATATGAGTGCCTGGCGTATTTCAGATTGAAACAGAACAATGATCGCAAAACCGATATACAGAACCGCCGAACGAAGCACGAACTCCAGCGTGGCTAGGTCCTGCGCCACCGCCAGCCAATATAGAAGGGCAAGCAAAACAATGCCGACCATCGTCGGAACTGCTCGGGTCCCGCGCAGAAGACGCAGGATCACATACACAATTATGAAAACGATCGTAATGTCGAGCACATTCCGAAACGTATTCCAAGTTGGTAGGTTTTCGAACAGATCCATCTTACATTTTCTTCACTTGGGAGAGCGGACACAGCAATTGCCGGATCCAAAACGAACGCAACATCGCCGAGCATCACCTTAGAATATCATAGAAAACCTTATCGGCTGCGTCCTTTTTGGTGGACGCCACTGTGTGCCAGACCAATCCGATCAAATTCTTGACAGATTAAAGTTTTTTTTTAATATCGCGGAGATCCTTAGGTATTACGTATTCACTTACGCGCAAAATAATTTTAGTCGTAGGCCTTAGTATTTCTCTTTCCGCAGCATTCTTGTGCAGTAGGTGGAATAATGTAAGTGAAGCATCACTGTGTCCGCCTGACTGGTGTTGCGTCCTAAGTTCGTTCTCAATTGAAACTTCGTCAGGTGTTACAACCTTCCTTTTTGCAACCTGCGGTTTCATCTCGATCACAGTTTGGAACGACGGCACGGTTTCCGGTGGCGGTTGTAATGCAAGCGGCTGTATCATAATTTGAGTTTCGTAAAGCGGATGAGATTTGGAGTTGATTTTATGAGACATTTTGGAAGTCAGCGTATTGGGATTTTTCTTGGATTTGGGGTATTAGTTGCGATTTCAAGCGTTATCTATGCACAGACCTCTGGCGGTGGAACTTCTTATCAATCTGTTAAGATCGCGAAGAGTGTGGAACTTGGTTCGTTATGGCAAGGTAGTGTCAATATATCAGTTTCCGGCATGCAGGATACTGACGTGATCAATATTGTTCCATCGGGAAACCAACAGTTTTCGGCGAAAGTCTTGACCTCAGAAGATCGCACTATTCAACTTGATAACAAAAACATCAATGTTCCAGGTGAGGGGGCGGCCTTATCCGATACATCATTAGTCGTCTCTACAACGAACATTTCTTTTGCTAGACCTTTGATGAGCGGGAAGGTCCTTTTATACCTCGAACTACCGCAAGGGACAAATTTCAGCATTTCTTACAATGGCAGCAACATAGGAACCAACGGTCAATTGTACTCCTCGCTGGCTGTGCGTGCCGGTGCACTTTCGAAGGGGGCGGAGACAATGGCGATGGCTTACACTCAAACCATATTCCCTCAGTTGCTAGATCGAGATCCGAATGAGGATGTTTTAATCGGCCAGCAAAAATATTTGGTTGCTTACTCCAAACTTCAGCTAAAAAAATCAAGTCAGCTTCCTAACGTTCCATTCATAAAATTGTCAATGGATGTCAACGAGAATGGAATAGTGGAGAATGTTTCGGTTGTTTCTCCGATAAATTCTACCGAAATTCACCAAATCGTAAGTGAATGGGAATTCGTGCCATATGTTGTAAACGGTACGCCTGTAAAATTTTCAACCGTGTTTGTAAGGGATTAGACCCTATCAGAAGGTTGGGGCTTGCTTCCGAAGTTGAGTTTTACTTATCGAGTCATCTTAGCGGTTTGCCCTATTGTACCAACTAGCATTCCGGATCTGTCAACAACCCCTACAATTCCAACACCATTCGTTCGGGCAAGCTCTCTTGCTACGTGAAGCGGTGTGCCGAGCTGGACGAAATGTTCGTCTCCGACCGGCCGCATTATCTCGGCGACCGCCACCGTATGCCAGCGTTCGCGGCCGATCTCGCGCATTTCTTCCAGCACCAGCAGTCCGTGCAGGCGTCGCGCCTTGGCAACCGGGAAGACCGTGGTCGGGTGCGACGACAGGATCGTGTCAACGAACTGCTGGATAGTCGACTCCGGTGAGACCGAGATCGGCAGCATCATCACGTCATCGACAAGAACACGCCGCATCGAGCCGACCTCAGCGATTATCCGCTTCGCCGAATCGTAAAGGAACAAACCTGTTAGAACCGCCCAAAACCCTGTTAAAAATTCCTGGCGAAAGATCGCGATTATCAACCCGAAAAAGATGAGCACGGCCGCGATAACCTGTCCGAACCGTCCGGTCAAGACGGTTGCTTCATTTAGGTCGCGTCCCGACCGCCACAGATAAGCCCGCAGAACGCGCCCGCCATCAAGCGGATAACCCGGCAGCATATTGAAAACGGCGATCAGAAAATTTAAGAGCGCGAGGGCATATCCCAGAATAACAAGAACCGGAGCTTCTGCCGCAGATCCGACCGTAGCAAGGCCAACAAACAAGATCGAAAGCACAAAGCTCATCGCCGGCCCCGCGATCGCAATGCGAAATTCCGCCTTTGGTGTATCAGGCTCGCTTCGAAACCGTGTAAGCCCGCCAAACGGATGGAGCACTATCTCGACCACCTCAAGGTCTTCCATCCGGGCGACCGCCGCGTGGGCAAACTCATGAAGAAAGATCGATAGGAAGAATATGATCGTGACCGCTAGCCCGATCGCCATCCCGCCAAGAAACCCGATGCCGCCGCCGATCTGGGCAACACTCGCCGCTATAAGCAGCGTCATCACCCCAAAAACAAAGAACCAGCGGTAATCCGCCCGCACCGGTATCCCCGATACACGAGCCAAGACGACCTGTTCTCTTAATCCGGCAAGAAAACTCATTCCAATAAGTAGATGCTCAAAGATTAACAAATGCGCTAGCCATATGAAAAAACTTAACGAAAACGCGTCTCGGCCGGACCTTTGTGCCCATACTTCGATCTCGGATCTCAGATCCCAAATTTCCGATCTCAGAGCACAGGCGGCCAACTCCGGCTTTCCAACTGCGCCATTCATTCCAATTGCGCCAACTGCCATCAACTGCGCCAATTGCTATTGGTTTGGTTCGTCGGTTGATTTATCATCGCCGAGACCGGCAGTTCGAAACCGGCCGGATCTTTGAAATTTGAGATTTGGGACTCTGGACTTTGCGTTCTTGGAGTCTTTGCGTGAACCGGATTTAACCACGGATAAACACGGATGGACACAGATGCGAGTTAAGAGTTCAAGCTTTAGCTTGCGTCTTGGCTGACTTTGCGTCTTCGCGTTAAAAAGTCGTAAGTCTACCGAACTGGCCGCCCACTCAAGCTGGCGGTTCTCACTTTTGGCCAAAAACGCCGATTTTTGTCTCACTGTGTCTCACCCGCGCGAGCGCACAATGGGAAAAATATGGGCGAAAATGGCAAAAACCACGAAAAACGCCGATTTTTGTTCGGGTGTGTTCAGTTCGCGCGTGTTCACATGTGAACAAAAATGGGACTTTTCGAAGATTTCTTGAGAAAATGGCTGAATTGGACCCCAAGACGCCCGTAACTGAAGCATATGCAATAGCGTACACATTCCACACACTAGCGGAACAACCCCGGAACGGCCGCGGAAGAAGACCGGTACAGCGTTTGGTGCTAAAGGCGTTGACACGCAAAATTGCCCGAAAATTCCCTATTTGGTATCCTGCTTAGTTAGCATACAAAATGAAATCGCTATTATAAGGATCAATTATTGATGTCGAATTCTGCAAAAAAGAGTAATTTAAAGGCCGAAAAGAAAGATGTGAATGGAAAGGCCGCAGTTATGGCACGCTCCGAAGGCGAAGAGAAATATCACGGCCTATCGCCGGAAACGCTTGTCGCGATGTATCGGACGATGTATATGTCGCGGCGGATCGATGACAAAGAGATCCAGTTAAAAGGCCAGAACAAGATCTTCTTCCAGATCTCGGGTGCCGGACACGAAGCATTGCTCGTCGGTGCGGCACAGGCGATGAAGCCGGCATATGATTGGTTCTTTCCTTATTACCGCGACCGCGCACTGATGCTCGGGCTCGGGATGACCGCACAGGAAATGCTCTGGTCGGCGGTCGGAGCAGAGAAAGATCCGAATTCGCATGGCCGGCAAATGCCATCACACTGGGGCCACAAAGATCTGAACGTTCCTTCGCAATCTTCCTGCACCGGAACACAGGCGCTTCATTCCGTCGGTGCTGCCGAGGCGGCATATCGTGCAACTCTTTTGCCCGAACTTCAGGACAAGATCACAGGTTTCCAAAAGGACGAGGTCGTCTATATGTCGGTCGGCGATGGCACGACCAGCGAAGGCGAATGGTGGGAAGCTCTGAACACCGCGAGCAATCTGAAACTGCCTGTTATCTTCGTCGTTGAAGACAATGGCTACGCGATCTCAACTCCGGTCGAAGTAGGAACGGCAGGCGGCGATATCTCAAAATTGGTCGCCGGTTTTCCGGACCTGTACATCCAGAAATGCGATGGAACCGATCCGCTCGAATCGTACGCAACATTCAAACGAGCGGTCGAATATTGCCGTGAGCGAAAAGGCCCGGCATTTGTTCACGGAAAGGTTATCAGGCCATATTCGCATTCGCTTTCGGACGATGAAAAGCTCTATCGCCCGGATGAAGAACGCCAGGCTGATGCCGAGATCGA
>CAZXTS010000224.1:0-4726 GCA_964643745.1 uncultured Chloracidobacterium sp. | reverse complement strand
TGTTGTCGCCAAACCGAACTTCGCGGGCAAGCCCTGCCTCGGTCAACAATTTCATTGTCCGATAAACGGTCGTGTGACCAACCGACGGGTCCTTTTTTTGTACTAGCCAATAAAGGCCCTCGCTCGTCAGGTGCTCTTCCGTGCTAAGGAAGATCTCCAATATCAGGTCACGCTGGGCCGTCCGCCGCAAGCCGCTTTTTTGGATATGCTCGAGAAATATCTCCTTCTCTTTCGCGAATTTTTCCACCTTCTTTGCCATCGCTTTCGATAATTTTAACACATTGGGTTCATTGTTTGCCGCTTAAAAGTGAACGGACCGCTCCGACCGCGGCCTCATCGGCACCATTTGAAACGGCAATTTCAAGCGAACGCATTCCAAGGACCTTGTAGATCGAGCGTATCAGTTCGAGGTCCTCATCGCGGAAAGCTCTTAGATGTTCGCTCACTGTCTGTGCGTCAGCGCGGGCAAAACTTCCGGTCAGAGCTTTCTTCGTTCCGGTCCGTTCGATGTTCTGGACAGTGCTGTTGATAAGCGGCAGCAATATCTTCGGAGCATTTTCCGCCGAGACCCCCGCGAGCCGCATCATTTCGAGAGCAGCATCGATCAAAGCCGTCAAATGGCCGCTCGCCATGACAGCCGCCGCGTGATAGACCGCCTTTTTTTCCGTCGGGATCGAGAACGGCAGCCCGCCGAGCGATCGCGTGAGTGCATCGGCAACTTCGACAGCATCGCCATCACCTTCAATGCAGAAATACGCGTCCTTGAACACGGAAATTCCTGCTTCCGCGGAGCTTACAGAAACCAGCGGATGCATCGAGCCCACAGCCGATCCCGTTTCCCGAAGCCGCCCAAGCAAGTTCGACGAATATGCCCCGCTCGTGTGCAGAACGACGTTTTTCGAATGCCCAACCGCGGCCAATCGAGCTGCCACGTTCTCGATCTCCGGATCGCCCGTACAGATCACGGCCACGCCCTCGACCTTCTCAAGCTGGTCGATCGTGACCATTTCAGGCCTTGAACTTAATGAATCGATGAATGCCGCATCACACCGATTCCGAAAAACAAGCTGCGAGATGGTATGCCTGGCGCGGTCAAGTGCGAGAGCGAGAGCTCCGCCAAGCCGGCCGACCCCAATAATGCTTACCTTTGCCATTATTGGAAACTATAAACTAAATCAATAAAAAGCTTTAGGCTCTTTCGATGCACTATGCCTCAACGAGCTCGACAAATTCCGGCTCGATGATAATCGCATCTGCCGGCACGATTTCCAGTTCTTCGTTCGCGTGTTCTTTTTTCGGCTTTGAAACTTTGTTGGTATTGATCGCGTCCGCAAGCACCGCCGCTTCGACCAGCGTGATAGAGGAAAGCTTTCCGTTTTGCGATAGCCTCTTCATCAGTTCCGCAGCGACAAGTGCCCGGTCCTGGTCGGCCATAGCCTGAAGCTTGCCTAGATTTTCGATAATGGCCTTGCGGTCGTTCGCGACCCGTGCACGGAACCGCTCAACGCCGGATGACAACGATTCCATCATCTCCGAGGGAAGCCACGCCCACGATTCCGCATCATGCAAACTGAAAACACAATGGCACCGGCCGATCGTTGATACGAGTTTGGCCGTGTCGAATCTGCAATCCAGATCATTGAACCGGCTCTTTTGTCCTGCGATGGTTCGCTGATCTTCCGCGTCGGCAAGTCCGTAATTTGCAAGCGAATGAAATTCGTTCCAGTCGCTGCTTGCGATCACCGAATTGAACTTTTCCTGCAGATTATGAGCATGCATTATCGCGTCGTGCTGTTGAGTGAAGTGAACGACATAATCCTTTTTGAATTTGTCGAAGAACAAAGCGGCCTCTCTGTTTCGTGCTTCCGATGGATCGAGAATACAAAGGTTAGCTGCGTCGATCAGCCTGTTGCGAAGCCTCTCAAGATCAGGGTCTGAAGTATGATCTGCCGAAAAAACATAGCTCAGGACGCTGTCGCGAATTATCGTTCCCTTGACGAAGTGCCTGATCATGTCCAATTCTGCGGCACGGCGGCCGTATTCCTCGTCTGAATCTGAGAAAAGATTTGCCGCCTGCAAAATGCCGGCTTCGGGCTCTGTTTCACCATTCAGGATGCGGCCGAAGATCTCGAACAGCGCCGTGAATGATTTGGCCGCCGAAGAACCGGTTCGCCATATTCTCGTATTGAAGACCTCGTCCGAAAGCGATTCGAATCGCTCCAATATTCGCTCCTTTCGCCATTCGCTGAGCCTAAGGCTAAGCGAGCGGCGAAGCTGCTCGGTGTCTTTGGATTCCGTGAATGATGCGAACACCGGATCACCGGACAACAACTTCGCCCAATGCACGAGCCTGTCGTGTGAAAGAACGTTTTCGACCGACCGCGCGATCCCCGTAATGTCGTCCCAGATCAGCCGCAGGTCTAGCGATCTCCTGTTGATCCGGTCGCCTTTGGCGGTAACAAAATCGATCTTCCTGCCGGCGACAAGCGCCGTAAGCAGGATCCGCTGGCTTTCGCGAACAAATCCAAATGGCGAAGCACCGAGCACGGCCGCGACATCATCCATGCTAAAGGCACTACCGTTGTTATTGAGCTCCGTCAGCAGCTCGACAATGTATGGCAGTTCCTCGAGCGTTTCGACCGGTACCAGCTCGAACTTTTCTTCGGTCTCGCGGACCAGGCCAAGCGGTATCGCAAAATTGCGGACCAATTCTTCAAAACCCGAAAGCTCGCCGCCGCCATAGAGTCCGGAAATAAGAATGTTCGATTCCGATGGCCCCAATATCGCCGGAAACTCGGGATGTTCCGGGAACTTCGTGCCGAAATACGTTTCGAGCATCTTCGAAAAGAGTTCGCTGAGCGACTGTGACTCGCGGGCCTCCTCCGAGAAGTTAAAATCAAAGCCGCCGACGACAAGTTTTCCGTCGTCAAGGAATGAACGCTTCAGCACTCTCGCCGCCGCCACGCTATGTGACTGGAGCGGTGCATGAAGCTGCTCCGAATAGGTCGTGCGTATTGCCGTGTCGGTCGTCAAAACGTGATAACGCCGCAGCGTGTCCTTCTCAGACAATGACAGCTCGTCCGGCCGCCAATAGACGATGTTGGCCGATGCTGGATCGGCTTCGGGATCTGCATCCAGCAGCTCGACGCGAACCGACCAATCAAGCGCGTGATCTCGCGAACCGCCCTTGACCGCTGTATTCGCGTCGGAGACAAAACTGAGCCGTCCGCGCCGCAGACTTCCGCGCCAATTCAACGAGCATTCGACTGAACGTGATGTGAACGAACCTTCTTCGCTCGACCATGAACCATCGGGATACCGGTCCTGGAACAGTTTTGCCAGTACGTCTGCCACGACCGAATCGCTGCATTTTGCCGCGGCTTCGTCGAGAGCAACGTTGATCTCGTCCTTGCTCGTCATCCGGAAACCGTATCTCGGTTCGCGGCCTTCGAGCGTTACCTGCCGGATCTCTTCCGGAAGTGCCTCGGCAAATTTTGTGATTATATCTTCGATCGTCCGATAACCCTTTTCCGGCTCAGCTTCGTCAAAGATCAGCATCGATTCCGCGATCTCCGCAGCGGAGGCGCCGCGGCCATCAAGCGAAAGCATCAAAAGGGCCTTCAAGATCAACTTTGCCTGAAGCCTCTGAATGACCGCGACTTTAGATATGACCTCTTTATTAATGCGATCGAACGCTGCGAACGGTTCGGCAAGATCTTGGATCGCGCGGAGGTTGTCTTCGACCTTATCGAAGACCTCATCTAGTGCGATCAGCGACGTCGCCGGCCGCCCAAGTATTCGTACGCCCGCTTCCTGGGCAAAACCGAGCACAGCAAAATCATGAACATGCAGCCGAATGAACGGAGCAACCTCCAAGATCGAAGGGTGCAGCGGATAAAGCGACGAAAACTTCTGCTCGCTCCATCGGAAGTTCGGAAGCACGGTCCTGAAATATTTATAAACATCCGAAAGGACCGATTCTTTGCCCTGATACTTCGGAAAGACGTGGCGGTTGACCACCGTATAAAGATGCTCGGCGTCAAGATAACTTATGCTGTAAGTTCTTGCGATGTCGGCATTTACACCGTCGGCACCGGCGATGTCATCGTCAAGAGCGACGCCGATAAAGATGTTCTGTCCGCGAACCAATTCCGCGATCTTGCCGAGTGTTGTGCCGTCATCGCGTGAAACGCGAACGCCGCGTTCGAAGGCCGTATCAACCAGAATGACGGCCGGCATCTCGCCGGTCGCTCTGTCGATGAAATCCAGGATCGTCCCGATCGTTCCATCCGGCACAAAATCTTTGCCCGGAAATTCGCGTGCGACCGCGTGTTCAAATTCTTCGATAAGCGTTTCCGCCGTTCCGCGCCGAACGCTAAAGACCGGATAATGCCGCCGAAGCAGCCTTTGGGCACCGGCCGCGATGTGCGGGTCGCTGACAACCGAGCGCAGTTCCGTATGAGAAACGATCGCCCCGAGCGTGGCAAGGAAATGGCTTTTTCCAACGCCGCGATATCCCGCAAGGGCAAAACAATCGCCTCCACGAGCATGGACCATCGAGATGCGGTCGAGCCATCGGCCCATCATCTCCGACGTGATGTCGGTGAAATGATAGCCCTCCAGCGTTGCTCTCGGGTCGGCGTCAAAGTCCTTTACGCTCTTAAACTTAAGAACGTCAACTATGTCCTTTACTTTATCTTTTACGGGATTCATCGGCGGTGTTTCA
>CAZXTS010000223.1:2276-4753 GCA_964643745.1 uncultured Chloracidobacterium sp. | reverse complement strand
CGTGAAGCTGCATTGGAAGATCATCAAAAACTGCTCGATGTCTTGGAAGGATCAGACATGGTCTTTGTCACGGCAGGCATGGGCGGCGGAACGGGAACCGGTGCGGCGCCTGTTGTTGCTTCGCTTGCGATCGAACTCGGTGCACTGACGGTTGCGGTGGTCACAAAGCCGTTCGCGGTCGAGGGCAAGAAGCGCATGGCTCAGGCAGAGTATGGACTGGCGGAACTTCGAGGCTGTGTCGATACGATGATCACGATCCCGAACTCGAAGCTCCGCGATGTTGAGGAAAGCATTAGCGTTCTGGACGCATTCAAAAAAGCCGACGAGATATTGCTCCAGGCCGTCAAGGGAATTACCGATCTGATCACGACACCTGGCGTGATAAATCTTGATTTCGCTGATGTGATGACCGTAATGCGTAACGGCGGTGTTGCTTTGATGGGTATTGGAACCGCAAGCGGCGAAGACGCACCGTCGAAGGCGATGCGTGCGGCTCTTGATTATAAGCTGTTGGAAGAAACCTCGATCGCCGGAGCAAAGGCAGCTCTGATCAACGTGACCGGCAGTGGAAAAATGCCGCTTGCTGAAATAGAAGATGCGATCGGAATGATCGAAAGCGAAGCGGACGACAATGCGGATATCATTTGGGGCAACGTGATCCGCGAAGATTCTAGCGACGAGATAATGGTGACTGTGATCGCGACCGGATTTGATACGGCAGCGTCGGCAGTGCTTCCCCAGCCCAGAGTGTTTGAGGCTCACGCCGGAAACGGAAATTTGCCTGTCGCAACGGGCTCGGGTGAACTCCACGAAGAAGACCTGAACGTTCCTACCTTTATCCGGCGTCAGGCTGATTAATTAGGCTGAAGTTAACTTAGAAGTGTCCGGCACAAACAATGCCGGGCACTTTTTCAATTGCGGTCGGGAATGACCACACGACTTACTGTAAAATGAAAATTACATGGCTGAAATAGAAGTAAATGGTTCAAAACCCGTGATCGGGATAACGATGGGCGATCCTGCGGGCATCGGGCCGGAGATCGTCATCAAGTCGGTTGCGTCGGCTGAGATTCGATCGATCTGTCGGCCGGTGATAATTGGCGATCGTATTCATCTTGAACAGCTTGCAAGACAAATGAGAACTGGCTTCAAGTTCATAGCTTTCGGCCAAGAATCGACGGAAGAATGTGTTGAGGTTTTCGACCTCGCAAATCTAGAACATGAAGAGCTAAAGTTTGGTCAAGAAACGCCGATGGCGGGCCGAGCGGCTGGGCAGTATATCGAAGCTGCTGTGGAAATGTGGAAGCAGGGCAAGATCGATGCGATCGCCACTGCTCCTATAAGCAAGCGTTCGCTCGGGATGGGCGGGTATGATTTCCCAGGGCATACCGAGTTTCTTGCAAAGCTGACCGGAACGGACCATTTTGCCATGAGCTTTTTTGCAGAAAAGCTTCGGGTCGTGCTTATCTCAACGCATGTGTCGCTGCGGGATGCGATCGAGCTAGTAACACCTGAACGGCTTTTAGGATTGATCGAATTTACTGACAAGACGCTTTCGGATCTGCTTGGCCGGCCAGTGAAGATAGCTGTCGCAGGCCTGAATCCGCACGCATCTGAGAACGGAATGTTTGGAAGCGAGGAGAAAGAACGAATAGAGCCTGCGATCACTGAGGCGAAACTTAAAGGAATTGATGTTCATGGGCCGTTTTCGCCGGATACTGTTTTCTTGCGTGGCCATCGCGGCGAATTTGATGCGGTCATTGCCTGTTATCACGATCAGGCCACCATTGCCGTCAAGTCCCTTTCGTTCGGTTCCGCCGTAAATGTTACACTTGGTTTACCGTTGGTCCGTACATCAGTTGACCATGGAACTGCCTTCGATATTGCGGGCAAAGGCGTTGCAGATCATTCAAGCATGTCTGCCGCAATTCTTTTGGCAGCAACGCTTTTGAAAAAATAATAGGAGTGCCAGGGGCAGGCAAACTCTGGCCGTGTTCGGACAATTATGCTCCGGCCATCCCGGAAAGAGATCCTTATCGGGGACGATGATCGCAATTTCTTGACCAATAGCCTGCCAGGTGTTAATTTTCAATCTGCGCAGCCACACGAAAGATTAAATACAGGAGCGGCCAAAAAGTGTCAACACGCAGTCTTTTACTCGCCGATGATTCGATAACTATTCAAAAGCTCGTAAACCTTACGTTTGCGGAGCACGATTACGATGTGCAAACGTTTGGGGACGGCGATTCGGCTATGTCAGCGATCGATGCAAAACTGCCGGACGTTGTTCTCGTTGATGTGAATATGCCGGGCCGCGACGGATATTCGATCTGTGAATCGCTTCGTCAGAACGAAAGCTCAAAGAACACACCGGTGATTCTATTGGTCGGTTCATTTGAGCCGTTCGATGCGGAGCGGGCCGCACAAGTTGGTGCAAGCACATATTTTACAAAGCCTTTTCAATCGATCAGGCAAGT
>CAZXTS010000223.1:0-2176 GCA_964643745.1 uncultured Chloracidobacterium sp. | reverse complement strand
TAGATCTGTTGGATCTGCCGCCGATCCCTGGCAATGAGACGATCGAACTAACGACCGCCGAGCGAGCAGATCTGATGGGCAGTAATAAACAGATCTTAAGCCTTGCACCCGAGCTGATCGAGACGATAGTTGAAAAGGTCGTACAAAGATTGTCGGAGAAATATTAGTTTAGAGTTGAGCTTTCCGCTGCGGCCGGTTTCTTCTTCAGGATGAAAACCGGCCGGTTTTGTTTTAGAATCTCAGTTTTATTCTTATGGAAATCGCTAAAGCCTACGACCCAAAAACAGCCGAGGAAAGCCACTATCAGCGATGGGAAGCAAACGGTTGCTTCGCTCCCGAGATCAATCAGGACCCCTCGGCGCCGACCTATTCGATCGTTATCCCGCCGCCGAATGTTACGGGTTCGCTCCACATGGGCCACGCCCTTCAGCACACGATTATGGACGTGCTGACCCGCTGGAAGCGAATGCAGGGCTTCCGTACGCTTTGGCTTCCGGGCACCGACCACGCCGGAATTTCGGTCCAGCGAAAAGTAGTCGAACAGCTAAAAAAGATCGAGCATAAAACGCCGCTCGATATCGGCCGTGAAGAATTCGTAAAGCGGGCATGGAAATGGAAAGAGGAGTATGGCAGTACGATAACGGAGCAGATGCGCCGCGAAGGTGCCTCGGTCGATTGGTCTCGCGAGCGGTTCACTATGGACCCAGATCTTTCGAAAGCGGTTCGAAATGTTTTCTGTACTTTGTATGAAGAAGGCTGGATCTATCGCGGACTGCGGATCGTGAACTGGTGCCCAAAGGACAAAACGGTTCTCTCCGATCTCGAAGTAAAAGAGGAAACCCGGAAAGACGGAAAGCTTTACTACTTGAAATATCCGGTAAAAAGTACCCCTCCTTACAAGGGAGGGATGGACGCCGCTTCGGCGGACGGGGTGGTTCTCGTAGTTGCCACCACTCGCCCGGAAACAATGCTAGGCGACACCGCTGTTGCTGTAAATCCGAAGGACGAACGCTATAAAGACCTGATCGGCAAGACAATTTCGTTGCCGCTAACCGATCGAGAAATCCCGATCGTTGCTGACGAATATGTTGATGCGGAATTTGGGACCGGTGCGGTGAAGATCACGCCGGCACACGACCCGAATGACTATCTCGTTGGCGAACGGCATAACCTTCCGCAGCTACTCGTAATGAACGACGACGGTACGATGAACGCCGCCGCCGGAAAAGATTTTGACGGCATTGATCGCTTCGAAGCACGAAAAAAGGTTGTAGAAAGATTCGAAGAACTCGGCCTGCTGGAAAAGATAGAGGATTACGAGATCTCGCTCCCGATCTGCGAACGCTGCAAAACTATAGTTGAGCCGATATTGTCCGAACAGTGGTTCGTCAAGATGGACGAAATGCGCGATATTGCGCTCGATCTTATGCGGACCGAAGGCGTGCCGCATTTTTCGCCGCAAGTTCCGCATGAAAAGGTTTACACAAGTTGGCTCGAAAATCTCAAAGATTGGACCATCTCTCGCCAGCTTTGGTGGGGACATCAAATACCGGCTTGGTATGACGATGAAGGGAATGTTTACGTCGCCCGCACCGAAGCCGAGGCCAAAGGAAAAGCCGGCGGAAAGGAACTAAGACAAGACCAGGACGTTCTCGATACTTGGTTTTCGTCCGGTCTCTGGGCGTTTAGCACATTCGGCTGGACCGGAGAAGAAGTAAGCAGTGAGCAGTCAGCAGTCAGCAGTAAAGATGCGAGCTTAGATCCGCTCACCGCTCACCGCTCACCGCTTACCGATCTTGAAACGTTTTTGCCGACTGATGTCTTAGTTACAGGCCGCGACATTATCTTTCTGTGGGTTTCGCGGATGATAATGCTGACGAAGAAATTCACGGGCAAAAAGGCGTTTGACGATGTGGTCGTGACCGGGACGGTCCTGGGCAAGGACGGGAAGCCGATGTCCAAATCCCGTAATAACGGCGTCGATCCGCTCGAGATGTTCGATAAATTCGGCGTGGATGCGACGCGCATCTATCTCGCCTCTATCGCGACCGGGGCGGACATTCGCTGGAACGATACTCTGATAGAAACTTATCGCAATTTTGCCAATAAAATATGGAATGCAACGCGGTTTTGTCTGATGAACCGGAGCGGGGACACTCCTGTCCCCATGAGTGCG
>CAZXTS010000222.1:0-4766 GCA_964643745.1 uncultured Chloracidobacterium sp. | reverse complement strand
GCCGGTTACCCATAAATATAAACGTGTAGCAAAGGAGGAATAAGAACTAATTTTTATTTAATTTGACGGTCATTCGCTTTTCAACCAGGTCAGGAATCAGCCCGTGAACACGGCCTCCGAGTAAAAAGACCTGCTTCATTAAGGTAGAAGAAACATATGAATAAGCTTCGTCCGCCATAAAGAAAACAGTCTCGATATCCGGCTCAAGCTTTCGATTCATGAGAGCCATCCGCAATTCGTATTCGTAATCGCTAACAGCTCTGATACCGCGAATGATCGCGTTTGCACTGCATCTTTTGGCGAATTCTGCGGTCAGCCCAGAAAAGCTATCTACTGAAAGGCGACAACCATTATCGCTTAGAGATGGCAATATCTCATTGATGATATCGACGCGTTCTTCTACCGAAAACATCGGGTCTTTATCCGGGTTATTCAATATAGCAATGATGATCTCGTCAAACAGCGGAGATGCCCGGCGGATTACGTCAAGATGACCATTTGTTAGCGGATCGAACGATCCCGGAAATATTGCACGTCGCATAATGTGATCTACCAGAATGACAGGTTTAACGATTCCTTTCTAATAGTCGTTTTGCCTTAGTAACGTTCAATTGATGTTCAAGTATGTATTCAGGATCCGGCTCCATTTTGATAAGTTCCGTAAGTTGGTTTCGGCCTTCTAAGTCTCGTTTGTTTGCAAAATAAGCTTCTGCAAGATGCAGTCGAAGGTTTGAATTGTTTTTATTCAGTGCAAATCCCTTTTCGAGATATTCTAAAGCTTTTTCGGCTGTTCCGCCTTTTATGTTTCGGGTCTCCATCTCTAACTGACCGAGAGCATCGTACGCGCTGGCACCTTGATACGTAGGATCAATCTCGATCACTTTTTTCATGGCATGACGAATATCTTCAACAGACCTTATGCCGACAGTTACGGGGCTTATCCGGGATAGTTCACCGAGGTTAGCTGCATACCAGAAATGTCCGTCTGTAGCATTTGGCATTACCCGCGAAGCGATCTGTCCGGCAGACTTGCCGGCCTCAAAGATCTTAATCGCTTCATCTTCATTCTCTGTGCGTTTGCCCAGGAAATGACTATATTTTGCAAACTTCCATTCTACATCATAGCTGCGTTCATTCGGATCACGAGCATTGCCGAGAACCTCAACGGCCTTTTTCAGATTCTCAAGATCAGTTCGTCCTGCAAAAAAGCGCTCCGCTTCATCAATTGCCGGGCCGATCGTTGTTCTATCAACCGAACGGGCCGGGGTCTCGCCTTCCGCACTAAGTGAGCATGAAATGAGTGAATACGAAGTAATTACAATTGTAATTAGTATGTAAAACTGTCTAGGAAAACGAAGACGTTTCTTGATTGACGTGCTAATATTCATTTTACTTTCCAAAGGAGTTGGCAATTTCGCCACAAAAGTAACATACACCAGGTATGAAAAACAATGGCATCGCTGCGGCGTTCTATGATCTTGAAGGTACACTGGTAAGCACCAATCTGGTGCATACGCTGGCTTTCTATGCCCAAAGACAGCAAGGACTTTGGCAGACAGCAAAGAAAAGCATAGGCACCTTGGCCAAGCTGCCTTTCTTTGGTGTAACCGACCTTTACTCCCGCAATGTTTTCAACGAAGTTTTTTTCCGGAGCTATTCGGGCTTTTCGCAGGACCGGCTTCGTTACTTTTCCGAGGAGCTTTTTGAAGAGGTTTTGAAACCGGCGATCTTTCCCGGTACTGCGGAATTGATCCAACAAGGTAAGAAGATCGGCCATCGGCAGGTTGTGCTGACAGGTGCTTTGGATTTTACGATCGAAAAGATGATGGATCATCTTGGTATTGATGATTACGTTGCGAACCGTTTGGAATTCGTCAACGGGTATGCGACCGGGCGCGTTTTGCCACCAGTTATGGCATCTGCGACAAAAGCGAAATGGATACGCGAATATGCCGAGCGCGAAAATGTGAATCTGAGCGAATCGTACGCTTACAGCGATTCGATCTCCGACCTGCCGATGCTGTCGATCGTCGGGCATCCGGTGGCGGTATGTCCTGATTTTCGGTTGAAACAGACGGCACGACAGCATGATTGGGCGGTCTTGGATCTGAAGTAATATTTGCCACAAAAGGCACGGAGGTAAGTTTTGAAGATATTTTTGCGAACAAGTGGCTGGGTGATTTTGCTGGTGCTTTTTTCCGTGACCTTTGCACCGGCACAACTGGCGATCGGAAAACGTACCGAAAAGGCATCGACACCGAAGTCGAAATATTTCGATGCGGTCAAATTACTTGACGACCTGAAGTATCTTTCTTCCGATGAACTCGAGGGACGCTCCGCTGACCGGCCGTCTATGCAGCTGGCACGAGATCACGTCGAACGGCGGTTTCGCGAATCTGGAATCGAGGCGATAGCTGGAAACTATAAACAAGCATTTCCGATCACCAGGCGAAATGCCGCCCCGCTAAACGGGATAAACTTCGTCGGTATGATCCAGGGCAAGAAGCACGCCGACAAGTATATCGTCATCACCGCCCATTATGACCACGTCGGAATTTCGAATGGCGAGATCTACAACGGTGCAGATGATAACGCTTCGGGAACCGCGGCTTTGTTCGCGATCGCTTCCTATTTCAAGAAGAAACGGCCCGATCATTCGCTAATCTTTGTTGCCTTCGATGCGGAAGAAAAAGGCTTACAGGGTGCAAGGCATTTTGTCGCGAACCTACCCGTCGCGAAAGATAATATCCTGCTGAACGTGAATATGGACATGATCTCGCGCAACGATAAAGGCGAGCTTTACGCCGCCGGCACGTTCCACTATCCGCAGTTCAAACCGGCACTTGAAAGGGCACAGAAAAAGGCGAAAGTTAAACTGCTCCTCGGCCATGACGATCCCAAATTAGGTCGCGATGACTGGACCAACCAATCTGATCACGCCGCCTTCCACGCCGCAAAGATACCGTTCATCTACTTCGGCGTCGAGGACCACCCCGACTACCACCGCCCAACCGACGACTTCGAAAAGATCAATCAGGACTTCTATGTTAAGGCGGTAGAAACGGTGATCGAAGCGGTGAGGATGATCGATAAAGCGACTAAGTAGTTTTGCGAAAGAACGCTCGAATTTGTTGAGGCCATTCAATATTATGAAGAAGCGAAAGAGAATTTAGACCTTATCTTGGACCTCGCCGAGAGCGGTCGGCCGCAAGTGATCAAGCGCGGCACAAAGGAAGTGGCCGTCATCGTTTCGGTTGAAGATTGGAATAGATTGAAACCAGAGGACAAGGGAATTCCATCGGTTACAGAGAAAAATGCGGCAGCGATGACAGTTAACGAACGGTTGTATCTTGCGGGATTAACGGATGAATTTGACGCTGCGGTTGCTGCTCGGGATCGACACCGGATATCGGTGATCTTGAAAAAGGTCTATTTAAATCAGACGAATATAGACGCAATCATTGGCAGCGTGTTAGGGAGGGAATAGTGAACACCGGCTTTTTCTGTGGCTTCATCTGTGCTTTCTGTGTTGAAGAAAAGACAGAACACAGAAATCACGGATCAGGACACAGAAGGAGCACAGAATGGGTAAAGAGAATCGTAAAAATGAGACGCTATAGGTGCCAACAGACGTATATATCGATCTTAAGTCTTGTCGACGGCGGTCGGGGTTTTTCTGTGTCTTCATCTGTGCATTCTGTGTTCAAAAATAGACAGAACACAGAATGCACTGCGTAGGACACAGAAAGAGCACGGAAAGAATTTGGAGAGTGCTAGAGATGCGGCGTTCTTTTCTGTGTCTTCATCTGTGCTCTCTGTGTTCAAAAAAAGACAGAACAAAGAATGCACTGATCAGGACACAGAAAAAGCACAGAATGGGCCACGGGTTTAGTTATGATTGAAGAGACAAGATTTCATCCGAATGACGAGCACGGTGCGAAGCCCGGGCATTACATACTTGTCGAAGAAACTTACGCGATCGTCGGAGCGGCTTTGGAGGTCTATCATCGCTTGGGAATTGGATTTGCCGAACCCGTTTACCAGGAAGCATTAGAGATCGAGTTTGGTTTGAGAAATATTCCGTTTGAACGCGAAAAATGGCTGCAGGTCGATTACAAGGGACATGAATTGAAGAAGCAGTACAAGGCAGATTTCTTGTGTTTCGGACGGATCATCGTCGAACTAAAAGCTCAGACCGCATTGACTACAATCGATTGGTCGCAGGTGATCAATTATTTGAAAGCGAGTCATTTGAGGGTCGGTCTGCTTTTCAACTTTGGCCATCCGAGATTTTTGGAAAAGAAAAGGTTGATCGTCTGAGTCTTGTCTGTGTCTTATTTCTGTGTTTTCTGTGTTCAGAAACAAAAAACACAGAAAACACAGATAAAGACACAGAAGTCACGGACAGGGACCACAGAAGTTACAGATGCGGACCACAGAACGACACGGACAGGGAACACAGAAGACAAAGACGAGGAACACAGAAGACACAAACGAAGAGCACGGCAAAAATGGCATATGGCATTGCAATTACGTAGAAAAACGCACGAATCGATCGTGTACATTGATAAGGACTCGGCGCCGCGGATAATGCCGTTTGGCGAGGATTTTATCCTTGAGGACATTCCGGTCGGGACGCGGGTTATATATCCGAATCCGCCGATCAAGGGCCTGCCGAACCGCGAGGCGGCGATACGGTATGCGGTGAATCATCCTATCGAGATGGAGCCGCTTTACGCGTTGCTCGAGCCCGGGATGCGGGTGAC
>CAZXTS010000221.1:0-4933 GCA_964643745.1 uncultured Chloracidobacterium sp. | reverse complement strand
GCGACGAGCGGCACGATCATCAGCGGCGATCAGGTTCGTGAACTTTCGATCAACAATCGCAATTTCGTACAGCTTGTAACGTTGGCTCCTGGTGTGACCAATGATCTATCCGATCAGGTTTACGTGGGTACGACCAACCCGGCCGGACAGGCAAACATTGTTCAGATCGCAGTCAACGGTGCCCGAAGCAGTCAAAACACCTTCACTGTTGACGGAGCAGACGTAACCGACCGCGGTTCGAACCTTACTATTCAGGCTTATCCAAGCGTCGATTCGATCGGCGAATTTCGCGTTCTACGTTCTTTGTATCCTGCTGAATCGGGGCGTAGCGGCGGCGGACAGGTAAACGTCATTACCCGAAGTGGAACGTCAAAGTTTCGGGGTAGTGTTTTTGAATTCATCCGAAATGAAGCATTTAATGCTAATGACGTTTCTGTAAACAATCTATCTAACCCGCCGCTTGGCCGTGATGATAATGGCAAGGCAAAGCGAACCCCATTCCGATATAACAACTACGGCTGGACTTTGGGTGGGCCTGTCTATTTTGTGAACATGGTTGATAATGACGGGTTGTGGAAACGCTATGATCGGACGTTCTTCTTCTTCTCACAGGAATGGCGAGAAGACCGAAGATCCGCAACACTTCAGTCGACAGTTCCAAATCAGAATCAGCGGAATGCGTTCTTTACAGTTCCAATCTGCTTGCAGGCGACAGGTACGACATGTACTAATGTCCTTCCCGCAAACAGCACACTTGCAAATGTAAACCCGATCGCCCAACAGTACATTACTAACATTTACAACCGATTACCGCTGCCAAATTCGGGAACGAACACTTTGTTCGCCCCGGCACCTGGACTAGCCAAGTTTCGACAGGAGATCTTCAAAATAGACCACTCGATAAACGACAAGATCTCAATGTATTACCGTTTCCAGCGGGATAGCATCCCAACGGTCGATGCCAATGCATTATTCTCGTCCGGCTCTGGGCTTCCGGGAGTCTCAACTACTGAAACTGACTCCCCCGGGCGAACGCATACCGCGCAGCTTACCTGGGCAGCAAGGCCGAATATGATTTTTGAAGGCCGTTATTCATTCGGTTATGGCGCGATCCTGAGCAAGAATGTCGGGTTGATCGCCCTTTCGAACTCAAACATTCAGCCGCCCCTGGCTTATGTAAATGACCGCGATCGTATTCCTACGATAAGCGGCAACGGTTTCAGTGCGATCCGGGGTTTCGGCCCTTACGACAATTTCTCATGGAAGGGCAACCTATCGGGTTCGATGACGTGGATCGCCGGCAGCCACACAATGAAATTCGGCGTTATCTACTCGAAGTATCGAAAGAATGAGAATGCTCTGGCGGGAAACAACGAAGGCCTGTTCTCGGGCTTCAACACGCCGGGTGGAGCCTCCAACGTCATTGCACCAGGCGGCAACGCCACACAGCAGCTTTGGGCAAACTTCTTGATGGGCACGAATGTCACGTTTACCCAGGCAAGTTTTGATTACACGGCAGACCTTCGTCAGAAGACATTCGAAGCTTTTGCTCAGGACGAATGGCGTATTCGCCGAAACCTTACCGTATATTATGGAGTGCGTTATTCGTTCTTCGGTTCTCCGTGGGACAAGAATGGCCGGATGAGCAACTTTGTTCCGGAGCTATACAATCGTGCGAATGCTCCGCTCGTCACGGGTGCTGGAAACAGGGTTCCCGGAACCGGCAATTACTGTGAGGGTTTGATCGTAAATTCGCAGAACACAGTTCCTTTCCCAAATTGTAACCCGGCAACGTCACCGTATGGTAAGTTTGTTACGAATTCGCCAAAACTCGATTTTGCTCCTAGAGTCGGACTTGCCTGGGATCCGTTCGGTGATGGAAAAACATCGATTCGTATGGGATACGGTGTTTATCACGAACAGATCCTGAATGGCATATTCCTGCAAAATATCGGAACGAATCCGCCGTTCCAGCAGAACTGCCAAGTAGTTGGAACACGCTTGGATAATCCGGTTCCGAATGGATGTGCTGTGATAGCGACGAATACGGTCGCAAGTGTTCGCGCCGTGCAAATGGAATGGGAAACGCCGTATATGCAGCATTGGTCGTTCGATGTTCAACGTCAGTTGATGAAGCGAACCTTGTTTTCGGTCGGATACTACGGTTCGAAGGGTACGAATTTGATCGGCGGATATGGAGCTAACTCGCTTCGTCCGGGCCAGGCTCTAAACAGTCAGTGTGCAGTAGGAGCTTCGACCACGCCGACGGTCGCTTGTCAGCAACCAAATACGGCATTTCTATCGACGGCAAATTCATTGATCTTGGACCAGATCCGCCCTTATCGCGGGTATCGGTCAGTAACGATCGTTGAGCCGAAATACAATTCCAACTATCACAGTATGCAGGTGTCTGCACAGCATCGCTTCAGCGGTTCTTCGCAGTTGAATTTGGCCTATACATGGGCTAAGAATCTGTCTGACAATCGAACTGACCGGTCAAATGCACCCCAGAATTCATACGACATTGGATCGGAAAAAGGCCGTGCTAACCTTGACCGGCGTCACGTGCTCACGATCAACTATGTTTATGAACTGCCGTTCTATCGATCTCAGCGTGGTTTCGTAGGGAAAGTTCTCGGTGGGTGGCAGGCATCAGGAATTGTCACTTATCAAACAGGACTTGGATTCACGCCGACCGTGTCGAACTATGATCCGGCAGGATTGGGTATCATTCCGACCGCTTTGACCGTTGGCCGACCGGTCGTTACATGTAACCCAAATGAAGGTGGGGCTCAAACGGTACAGGAATGGTTCAACACCGCGTGTTTCCAGTTGACGCCGCTTGCGAATCCGAATGCTCCTATCGTCGGTACCGGAGGTATTAACATCATTGAGGGGCCGCCAACCAAGCGCGTCGATTTCACGATGTCGAAGACGATAAGCTTCACCGAGCGTTTCCGTCTCCAACTCCGAGCTGAGGCGTTCAACGTTTTCAACTTCACAAATCCGCGGGGCTTGAGTACTGTGGTTTGGACCGCGACCAATCAGCCTGTCTCGCAAGGTGGAAACGGTAGTTCCACTTTTGGACGGGTCACATCGTGGCGTGATCCGCGCGTAATGCAGTTTGGTGCGAAATTCTTCTTCTAAGATGAATTCGTAGTTTGGCAGCCCGCGTTTCCAAATGGCGACGCGGGCATTTTTCTTTTGTAGAATCATTTTATGGGTTCGATGCTGATCAGAAATGCCTTGGTGACAGTTAAGGGCGAAACGGCGTCGGGCTGGCTGCTTGCAGATGAGGGGCACGTCTCCGCCGTTGGACACGGTGTATCTGAAGAGTCGGGAGCCGATGTTTTTGAGGCACTTGGCAATATGGTCGTGCCTGGGTATATCGATGTGCACAACCACGGTGCGGTCGGGGTTGATGTGAATGCCGCGGATGTCGATGGGCTGGTGGCGATCGGGGAGTTTCTGGCCCGGAACGGAGTCACTGCGTGGATGCCGACGGTTGTGCCGGATTCGGATGAGAATTACGCACGTGTGATCGACGTGATCGATCGGCTTATGGAGATCCAAGTGGAAATGCCGATCGCACAGGCAGTAGGCGTCCATTACGAAGGCGTGTTTGCGAATGAAAAGATGTGCGGTGCTCTACGGCCGGAGTTCTTCAAGAAGTTTACGGGAAGTGAATTGAACGAACTTCCACGATTGAAAAGCGGTGTGCATATGACGACGTTCGCCCCGGAAGTCGACGGCGGCATTGAATTGACAAAGGAGCTTACCAAACAGGGCTGGGTCGCTTCGATCGGGCATACTAAGGCAAACACTAAAACTCTCGATCAGGCTTTCAAAGCAGGTGCGAAACATCTTACTCATTTTTATAACGCGATGACCGGTTTGCATCATCGCGATGTCGGAGTTGTTGGCTGGGCGTTTTCAAATAAAGATGTGACGTTCGACATCATCGCCGACGGAATTCACGTCCATCCAAAGCCGCTAGAATTTGCCTGTCGAGCAAAGGGCTGCGATAAGGTTTCGCTGATCTCAGATTCGGTCGCCCCGACCGGTTTGGCGGACGGCGAATTTGAGCTTTGGGGCGAAAAGATAAGTGTTGTAAAAGGCCGTACGCAGAACGAACGCGGAAGTATAGCTGGATCGGTTATAACGATGCACGACGCGGTCCGGGAGATGTTCGCACTCGGCTTTTCGACAGTTGAGATCGAGCAAATGGCATCGCTCAATCCGGCACGTCTGCTTGGTTTGGAAGGTTCTCACGGTTCGCTTGAAGCAGGGAAACGAGCGGACTTTGTTGTCTTGAACGAACAGCACTTGATCGAAGCCGTGTGGGTCGGCGGGAGAAGGGTTAACATTTAAACGTAAAGGGCCCGACGAAGCTGCTCGCCGGACCTCTTTCCCCCTTGATCTGTGAAGCAAGTTAGATCGCTTCACCGCTACCGAGCCGTTTGCCCGATCGCTTTCCTTTTCCGTCCTTGATGCGGTTCTGCCGCTTTTCCTTCATTTCCGCAAGCTTTGCTTTCTGCTCCTCGGTAAGGATCGACATCATTTGTGTCATCGATGCTTCACGGTGAAGCTTCATCTGCTCACGAAGCGGTGCGGCCTCGGCCCTGATCGCTGCGATCTGAGCTTCATCGGCACCAGCCTTCTTTGCATCGCGAGCCTTTTGGCGGATGACCTTCATTGCTTCCATCAGCGGCTGTACGGTCGGCTTTGACGCCTCGCGAAATGCCTTCATCTGGGCTTTCTGGTCTTCGGTCAGGTCAAGACCGCGAAACATCATTCCGCCTCGGCGATGCATTTTCCCATAATGACGCTTGCCGCCTTTATTCCATTTCTTGTCAGTCTGACCTTCGGTAGTCTGAGCTATTGCCAAAAATGTGCCTGTCGCTATTAGTGCGACTGCCATAAAACCAATTAA
>CAZXTS010000220.1:0-4971 GCA_964643745.1 uncultured Chloracidobacterium sp. | reverse complement strand
TCAAAAAACGGTTTGAATTATTTCACCGAACAAAGAATGGCGAAATATGTTGCGGAACTTGAAAAAACGGGCTTCGATTTTCACATCCACGCCATCGGCGATCGCAGCGTGCGTGAGGCTCTGAATGCCGTTGAAAAATCGCAGACGGAAAAAGGTCGGCATCGCCTGACGCACTTGGAAATCGTTAATCCAAACGACTTTAGCCGTTTCAAGAAATCAAACATCACCGCCGATATTCAAGTTGCGGGCGATTTTACACATCCGAAAAGTTGGAAGGAAAACGAGTTTTTAATCGGTGACAGAACCAAAAATTTTATTCCCTTGAAAAGCCTTTTTGACACAGGTGCGAGAATCACTTTGAGCAGCGATTGGGATGTCAGCGGCTTAAATCCGTTTGTCGGAATGCAAAACGCTCTGACCCGAAAACCGCAAAATCTGCCCGATTTACAAACCGTCATCAAGTCTTACACGCTCAACGCAGCTTACACGATGCGGCAGGAAAACACAGTCGGCTCAATCGAACCGGGCAAGCAAGCCGATTTGATCGTCATTGACCAAAATTTGTTTGAGATTCCAACACAGCAAATTAACAAAACAAAAGTTTTACAGACTTTTCTAAAAGGTGAAAGAGTTTATCAAACGAATTAGATTAAGCTCAGCTAGAAATAAGAAAAGTTTCCCACGAAGGAATTTGTCGCCACAAGAAGCGAGAGTTATCACGGGAATTTGCCTGATGCGGCGAAAGGGCATCATTGATTTAGTCTAAGATTTATTCAATCTCGGAGTTTTTCTAAATATGAAACGGATACTTTTTACTTTTGCTTTGATCTTATTTGTGGCGGGCAATTCGTTTTCTCAGATAAAGAATTTTATGTTTATCGGAATGGACAGAGAGCTGCTCAGGAATTCAGCCTATTGGAAACCCGAACTTTTTGACGGCGTTCAAGTTGCATATTCGTGGAGGCAATTAGAGCATACGAAAGACGAATATGATTTTAGTTTGATTAAAAAGGATTTGAAGTTTCTCAAGAAATCGGAAAAAAAGCTGCTTATTCAAATTCAGGATGTTTCATTCTCGATGAAGTATAATCACGCCCCAAAATATCTGCTGGAAGACCCGATTTATAATGGCGGAGCAAACAAGACATATACAATCAAAGACTAAGACGAAACAGATTATACTGAGGAAGGATGGGTTACAAGAAAATGGGACGCGGAAGTGCAAAAAAGATTACATAAACTTTATGCCGCATTGGGAAAAGAGCTTGACGGAATTGTTGAAGGGATAAATACCGAAGAAACATCCATCGGATTCGGAAGCGTCGGCAAATTGCATCCGCCCGATTTTACTTGTTTGCGATACAGCAATCACGGAAAGTATAAAATTTTGCCCTTGTGACCAATTTGGTCAAGACACATTCGAGGTTGAGTTATGTTAGAAACAGTGGATAAAACCAACGAGTTGAAGACTTTGGCTGTTCAAAAGGATACCTGGATCTTGGAAGTTCCACCCGAAGTTTGCAAAAATGAAGGTTTTGCCGAGGGCACATTGATCAGTCTGACGCTAAAAAACGACTCGATCTCAGGCGTTTATCTCAAACCATCCAAAGAAATCGAAGATTTTATCAGCAAGGTAGTCGACGAAGAACTCGAATATTTTGAGGAGATAGAGCGAATTGGCGACTGAAACCGTTTACATCAAATATGAAGAAGCGGTTTTAATTGTTTTGCTCTAATGCGAAGGCTCGGGGAATCTCGTTACGGAGTTGATCATCGAGATCTGATCGAGTCAGCCTTGGCTCGACCACAGAATTCCGCCGTTTACGCAAACGCCGATATTATCCGCCAATCTGCCACGCTTTTATTCGGCTTGATAAAAAATCATCCGTGGCGTGGAGGCAACAAGCGAACTGCCACAACTCTATTGCGAAGATTTCCGGAACTAAACGGCTATCAAAAAGCGTGGACCACTGCCGAGCAGATCGAATTGGTCTTGGCAGTTGAATCAGACCAATGGAACGTTGACGAGATCGAAAATTGGTTACGTCTGCGAGTGAAGAAAATTTGATCGTTTGATCGCCAACGCCCAAAACATCGAAGCCGAAAAAGCCCTAGCCGTCGGCATGAGCGAAAAAGCCGCCGAATTCAAAGCGACCGGATCGGAGATCTATCACGGGAATAAACCGGAAGGAGCGGACAATCATCATTGATTCCTCATCCTGAGGATTGCTGATGGAGAAATCGAGACGTTTATCAAATTGATTTGAGTGCGAACAAAACCGGGTTCTCCGTTACATGTTTGGTTTAGATACAAACTTGAGGCAAAAACGGGTGAACATCAGCCCAAAGAGGGTGTTCAATAGCTTTGGGAGATGACGGATCAAGAAATGTTGGGAGCATTTTGCATTGTCAGGTATAATTTTAATGGAGAATTTTATGTCAGAAGTTGTATTAACATTACCTGACGACCTAGCTGCCGAAGCGAAGGAGATGGGGTTGTTTAAGCCCTTTATCATCAACTCGCTGCTCAGAGAAGCGATTCGTCGGCGAAAGGTCAACAGGCTTTTCGACACTATGGATCGCCTGGCCGCGTTGCCCGACCCACCAACAGAAGAAGAAATTGCTGAGGAGATCGCGGCTGTTAGACGAGAGCGAAGGGAACGTCAGGCTTCATAAATGCGGGCGACCGTTGATACCAATCTCGTCGTTTCGGCCTTCCTTTGGGGTGGCAATCCGCGCCGAGTTTTGGAGGCCGCTCAGGATGGCGTCATCGACCTCTTCACCAGCCATGCTTTGCTCTCCGAGCTTTTAGAGGTTCTGTCTCGCGACAAATTCCAGAAACGTCTCATGGCGGTCAACTCTTCCGTGGATGAGATAATCGACCTGTACAAAGCACTCGCAGAACTGATCGAAGTAGATGAGATCGAACCGGTCGTGATACGCGACCCGGATGACGATGCAGTTATCGCCTGTGCTCTCGCGGCCGACAGCGAGCTAATAATCTCTGGCGATAACGATCTATTGGATCTGAAAAAATATGGAAACATTCGAATCTTGACGGCCACTGAATTTCTCCGAGAGTTGGAACTTTAAATCTCGCCCTCATAAGTACACCGACGGGACGCGTCGCGAGTTCTACCAGATCGGCCTGAGCGCAAAACCGGGATCTCTGTCTGCCTCCTTGTCCGATTATCTATTACATAGGCGTTTCATATGGAAGAGAGAGTAGATTGCAAAAACTGTAACGCTGCAGTTCTCCCGCAAACTGCTGAGCGGACTGGTGGACTATGCAAACCGTGTTTTAACAGACCAAATCAAATTCTACCGCCGCGCGTTATCGGAGAATTGCCTGGGGAAAAAGCGGAAACGGCCGTTCAGCGTGAAAGCGGTAAACAAAAACTCCTGCGGAAACTCGTTGCTAACGCTCGGAACATCATTTCTTACGAAGTTGGAATCCCATTCGGCGTTTGGAGAATGCAGCGTCTAATAGGTTGGATCGAGTTGCGCGACGAGGAGTTAGACCTGCCTGTATTTAACGAGTATTGGAAATCTGTTGCCTCAATTCCTACAGGGAAGGAACGCCTTTACTGCAGCCGCGATGCCTTACGACGATACGACGCGAAGCTTAATCAAATTAATTTGGAATTTCACGAGCAGATAATTGATGGTTGTTTTGAAATCTTAGAAAAGTACGGTAACTGTCGAGGTTGAAAGAGCCAAAAAGGCGCGAATGAGAAAGCGAGATGTAGACTCATGCATCCTTACAACCTTATGAAGAATATCGCTGAGCCAATTCTTGAGAAATCTGGCTACCAGCAAGTATACGAAGAGTATCGACCTGATGTATTCGGGAGCGCGTACTCTGATTTTGAATGTGGGGTGAAGAAAGTTCGCCTCATCTGGGATGGAAAGGATGGGTGGGGGTATGCGCAGGCCTATTTTCGAACGGCTGACGACCAGCAAGGCGACTGGCGCGATGTAGATTGTTTTCTAACCGAAGGTGATCTCGAAAGCGATCCGATTAACGAAGCGAAAATAAACGAATTTCGCGTAGCTGTTGCAGACGCCTTAAAGAAATAGATATGAGCACGATGATCGCAGCAGAATTTATTACTGTCGGGCGTTGCAGAACTGGGGCGAAAACTTATTGACAGGACTTCGCCCTAGCCTGATAATGTACACACCGTGTGTACACATACGTCTGGGGGAGATTGGTATGATCACTACGAAGGAAAACAGAGAGAATCGATTTAGCATTCGGGCGACGGCGAGGCAGAAGGAGTTGATCGCGCGTGCGGCGTCGCGGGGGAATATGACGATCAGCGAGTTTGTGCTCGATAATGCTGTCGCTGCGGCCGAAGCGTCGGAATTGGACAATGCACAATTCGCGGTCAGCCGCGAAAAATACGAACAGTTCCTGGCGGCTTTAGAGGACGAAGAAATAGTGAAGGTCGTAGATTTTATGAAAGACCTGCGAAAGGAGAAAAAAGCTAAGAAAGCGAGGCCGATCTCTGCGATATTTGAAGAGCTGAGCAATGAAATTTCGCTTGAAGAATGGCAAGAGCTTCCATCCGACGGTGCAGAAAATCACGATCATTACCTCTACGGCACACGAAAACAAGCGAAATAGTTCGTTATGGATGAAATATTTGCCGACGCATTTTATTGGATCGCTCTGGCCAATCCCGCCGACCAATGGCATGCGGCCGCAAAGAAATTTGACGAAGACAATCCGGATGCGGTGTTGGTGACGACCGAGGAAGTCTTAACAGAATTTCTAAATTATTTCGCCGGATCAGGCGAGCGTCGACGAAAGATCGTCGGAGCAATGTGCGAACAAATTCTAGTTCATCCAAACATCACAGTCATCGCGCAAACCCACGGATCTTTCATGCGAGGCCTGCATTTATATCGTTAACGTGATGACAAAGGCTACAGTTTGACCGATTGCATCTCGATGTCGCTGATGCT
>CAZXTS010000219.1:0-4972 GCA_964643745.1 uncultured Chloracidobacterium sp. | reverse complement strand
TTGTTTAACATTCAGTTTTCAACCTAAAATTTTCTAACGCGTAATCTGGGTTCAATCGAACAATCACCGCGAACAGCAGTGGCTTTTACTCTATTAGGAGCGTACCTGCAGGTACCTATAGCGTGACAGCCTCAGCAACAAATTTTGCAGACCGCACGAACGACGTTACAGTCCTAGTTGACCGAACCTCAGCAAGCAACTTCAGCCTTACGGCTGCCGGTGTGACTGGGGTTGTAGATGTAACTGCGGACAATACGGTACAGATCGATCCGACCAATACGACGATCGATACGAATATCACTAAGCAGATCATTGACGCCCTTCCTAAAGGAACTCGGTTTGACAGCCTATTGAAAATCGCCCCGAACGTACGTTCTGAAGCCCTCGGCGGCGGATTTCAAATTGACGGAGCCTCAGGGTCCGAAAACGTCTTTGTTGTTGATGGTCAGGAAGTCACAAACTTCCGCACAGGGGTTCTCACGCCCAACAGCAACCTTCCGTTTGAACTGCTCCAGGAAGTACAGATCAAATCGACTGGCTTCAATGCCGAATATGGCGGAGCAACCGGGGGTGTTGTAAACGTGGTCACTTCGGGCGGGAACAACCGTTGGCGCGGAAACTTTGGAACATCGTTCGAACCTTCGAAGTTCCAGGGCACACCGAACCTGTTTCTCAATCGTTGGGGCACAGGCGTGGGACAGTTTGAACATTTCCAGCCTAAAAAGGACGGCGGAACAAACTGGTTCCCGGTTGCGAGCATAAGCGGACCGATCGTCAAAGATCGGCTCTGGATGTCTTTGATCTATGCTCCGCAGATCTTCGAGGTTTCACGGTTGGTTGATTACTATACTAACCCGGCAACTGGATTCCCGAGTTCTAATCCGAATATTCGAACGTTGAGTGAAACGATCGAATATCGAACAAATGAGCGGACGGAACAGGCTTTCGCGCGTGTTGATGCACAGCCTTTCGAAAATTTACGTGTTTTCGGTACATTCCTTTGGAACCCGATCATTCAAAACGGCTTGCTAGCAGCAAGGACCGCTGGCCTAAGTTCTGCACCTTCTCGGGTGAATTTCGGCGGGAACATTGGCGTACTTCGAGGCGCAGAGCTTCTCGACCGCCAGGGTGGCCGCCAGAACAGTAATTCGGTCAATACCCAGGCAACATGGACGGCAAACCGGCATACGGTATTGAATTTCCGTTTTGGCCGCACGTTCCTCAATGAACGGCTGGCTTCTTACTTCACACCCGCTGTTACACGCTTTTTCTGCCGTAATGCAGGAGCTGCAAATGTTCCAGGTTCGGGCTGTGTGGGCGGATTTAATAGTGTTCCTAACAACAATGGTATCGACCGAGACGTTTCGACTAGAACGACGTTCGATGCAGATGCGTCTCTTGTCGGAATAAACGCCGGAGGACGTCACAACATTAAGTTCGGATATCAGTGGAATCGCCTCTACAACTCGGTTGACCGCGGCCACGTGAATCGTGGTGTTGTCGTTCTTGACTACGGTGTTCCGATCTCGTCGCAGGCATCCGGCACACCCCCGACTGGTTCCACAATGGCGAATCCATCGGGAAATTGTGCAACTGCCGCTCCCGGCGATCCGTGTAACTGGGGGTCGGGGTGGATCCAGCGCTTCGGTACAAACGGTGAAGCGAGCAGCGTTAACCAGGCACTATTTATTCAGGATTCCTGGCAAATTGCTCGTAGATTAACCTTGAATCTTGGAGCTCGTATCGAAAGTGAAACAGCTCCGAGTTTTGGTTCCGGAACGACGGTCGAATTTGGATGGAGTGATAAGTTCGCACCACGATTCGGCGCTGCCTACGACCTGACCGGTGACGGCAAGACCAAGCTCTGGGCAAGTTACGGCTGGTTCTATGACCGCTTTAAGTATGAACTGCCCCGCGGTTCGTTTGGCGGCGATTTCTTCCGTAACGATTATTTCGAGATCCTTCCTAGCCGCGGCGTTCATTTCAGCAACTATACGTTCGCGAATATCCTTGGCAACTTTACTGATCCGGTTGGCGGATTGTGTCCCGGTACAAACGCTCCGATTTGGCCGGGTGGTTGGTCAGTATGTCAGTTCGACTTCCGTATCGCTACAAATGCGATAGGTGCCGACATCTTCGAATCGGGTGGTGTTGATCCGGATTTGAAGGCTGCCCGACAGAGCGAATACACGATCGGTATCGAGCGTGAATTGACCCGCAACATGGTTCTCAGTGCACGTTACACACACAAGCAAATGGACCGTGCCGTTGAAGACGTAGGTGTGGTCAATTCGCAGGGCTCCGAAGCATACATAATCGGTAACCCGGGAATTGGCTTGGTATGTGAGATCTCGGAGTCGTCAAACCTGCCATGTACCAAAGCAGAGCGTGTTTACGACGCAGTTGAGGTCCGAATTGATCGCCGGGCGACCAACTACTTCTACAATGCAAGCTATACCTGGAGCCGACTTTTCGGTAACTATTCAGGTTTGGCGAGCTCTGACGAAGCCGGCCGAAACAGCCCGAACGTAAACCGATTCTTTGACCTTCCGCCTCTCGGCTACACGGCAGACGGTGTACCGGACAATGGTCGCCTGGCTACCGATCGTCCGCATGTCTTCAAGGCATACGGCGGTTACAGCTTCAATTGGATGGGAAATAATACGAACAGAACCACAATTTCTGCTTTTACTACATTCCAATCAGGCACACCTTTGACCACTATCTATAACCTGTATAGCCTTGGAACCACGATCTTGAATGGTCGCGGTGATCTGGGACGAACCGAAATGTTTACCGAGACGGACTTTAATATCAGTCATCGGTACAAATTCGGTCGCGACAACAGGTTCACCCTCGAACCGTTTCTTGATATTCGAAATATTTTCGATGAAAGAAATGTCGTAACAGTTGTGACCACTATCAGCGGTACGAACTACAACGCTGGGGTTCTTACTGCAAATGGATGCACTACTTGTGGTGACGCCAGTCAGTCGGGTGGAGTTCGCGAAGCTCTGGTCTTCAACACCATTTTTAATGGTAGCGGAATCCGTCAGTTTGTGCTTAATCACCTTGCAGCTCAGGGAACCTCGGCTGCCGGACGTGTGAACACGTTCGGTGAACCGAATGGTTACCAAAATCCGAGAACGGTTCGCTTCGGCGCACGGTTCTTCTTTTAATCTGATCTTTGATCAGTCTTTAGGCTCGCTCGAAAGGGCGAGCCTTTTTTGTTGTCCGGCCTTCAAAAGGACAGTTTGAATGCCGACATCGATCACTAGGTCAATCACTTCCCAAAATAAAAGCCCCGGAAATGCGGGGCTTTCTGATACACGCTAAATATGCTAACCATCAATCACTCGGATTCGAACGAGCTTTCGCCCGAAGATTAACGATCACTTGCTTTGTCTTTTCCTGGTCGGCACCTTTTTGACTGCTGCTTTTCATATACGCCTCCAATTCGTTCGCGGCTTCGGCGTATTTTTTAAGGTCATCGCCATAGAGCTGAGCCAACTCCTTGTGGATATCCGGAATGTTGGACGAGGCAAGCCTTTTAGCCTTTACCAGACTAACTTCGGCTTCTGTAAATCTTTTTTCACTTCGTTGAACTCGGCCGAGAACAAAATGGATCTGAGGTGCAGATGGTGCGAGAATGACCGCTCGGCCCAATGCAGCCGCCGCCGCCTTATGAAAGTCCTTGCCAAGATGGAACAACGAAGCTCCTAAATAATAGAAGGTGGTTGGGCTCTTATGATTCAATTCGCTGGCCTTCAAGAGAAATGGAATAGCTTCCTCATATCTAGCTTGGACAAACAGCTCGCGGCCCATTTTGTTCAACGCCAGATAGTAATCTGGTTTTAGTTCGATCGCTCGATTCAAACCCTTGAATCCGTCAGCATTTCTTTTTGTGGAGAAATCCTTTAAAGCTCCTTCATAGGCTCGTTTTGCTTCTGTCGGGATATCTTGAGCAAAAACGACACCGAGCTCAGCTTCCATCAGGCTTCCCCTTCGCGGTTGGAGATAAAAATCTACATTTGTGTAGGAACTGCCCGCCTCACCAGAAACCGCACTAACGGCCGAAACTAGGACCTCCTGAGACTGATCCTCAAAATCGTAACGAAACGCATAAACCTTGACCGTATATCGCGACGCTGTTCCGACATTAAATTCGAAACGACCGCCGCCGGCTGTTTTTTGTCGGGCGACCATACGATAGAACTGGTCTAATAATTCGACATCGATATCCGGTAGCGGGGTTCGATTCGCGTCGAAAACGATCCCTGCGATCGTGTGCGCGGCGTTTACCGGTACTGAAGCCCCGAAGAACGCGACCGCCAAAACGAACCCGAATGCCAGCTGCCGAAATATATGATTGCTTCCTGATCTCATAACTGCCTCCTGAAGCAGAGTTGCTTGTCTTGATTAGAGAAACGTATTATAGCACTCTGGTAACCGAGCAACTAGCAAATTCGAGTAGCATCTTCGAACTTGCATATCCTGTTCGCTAACCGGCGACATAAGGGACCCCGTAAAAAATGCTTACACCTGAGCGGATCTACCGCGATTCCGTACATAACATTATTCGTCTGAAAACGGATTCGTTCGAAGGGCGATTGCTTGCAGACCTGATTGATTCGCGCGAGTTTCAGCGGCTTCGGCGGATCCGGCAACTGGGGTTGGCTCATTTTGCGTATCAGGGTGCGGAGCACAGCCGTTTTACGCACAGCCTAGGAGCGTTTCATCTTGCGACCCGAATACTTTTTAAGTTAGGCGTTTCGCACCAGATCGACCCGGATGACGCTCTTGCTGTTCGCGTTGCCGCACTGCTTCATGATATTGGCCACGGTGCATTCTCGCATGTGATCGAACCGATCCTCGATTTCCACCACGAGGCATTCACGATCGAAGCGATCTTGAGCTCTGAGACCGAGGTCGGCCAGTTGCTCCGCTCATTCGATCCGGATCTGCCGCAACG
>CAZXTS010000218.1:0-4978 GCA_964643745.1 uncultured Chloracidobacterium sp. | reverse complement strand
CCACCTTTCCAAAGATCTTTCCGTTTCCGTGTTCGCCGGCGATGTTCTTTTTATAGGCTTCGCGGTGAACTGCGTCGTCTGCGTTCTCGTGCATTGTTCGGAACTTGTAACAGAGAAAGATGCGGCCGTCCATCCCCACACGTTCCTGGCTGAAAAATAATGGTCCCGGACCACCTGCCCTGACAAGTATTGCCGAGACCAGCCACAACGGCGATGTCGCAGCAATTGCGAAAGTAGATATCACAATATCTGCGATCCTCTTAATAAAACGGTCGGTTTCGGACAAAGGCTCGCGAAACAGCCGAACCATCGGCAATACCCCGATCTGTTCGACCTTTGTCTTTTGCGGTAAAAGGTCGATCAGGCTTGGTGCGAACCGAAACTCAACTCTGCCGGCCCGGCCGGATTGCATCATCACTTCAAAAAGCCGATCGCCGCGTATGCTGTCGTCGGTAATTATCACTTCCTGGATCTTAAGATCGCGTATCAGGTCCGACAGCTCATCCAGATCGCCAACGATCGGTGCTCCATTAAAGAATGCTGAACTTTCGTTTTTTCCCCGGCCGTTTGTGACCACTCCCACGACGCTGTAGCCGAGATCGCGGCGATCGGCTAACACGTTGACAGTTTGTGCGGCCTCCGGGTTCGTCCCGACCACAAGCGTTGGGATTAGGTTGATCCCTAGATTCCTAAATCTGGTTTGAACGGCCCGAATCGACAAATGAAAGACGAGGTAAAGAAGCAGAGCGATCAGAAAATCAAGGATAAAGACCCCGCGCGAATAAGAGAATTCGCGAAACGCCAAACCGCCGCGGAATAAAAACGCCCAAGCAACTATCAGCAGAGAACCGCCCGCAACTGCTTTTACTATCTGGATCGCTTCTTGGACATTAGAGAACGCGCCCTGAAACCGATAGACCCGTTCATAGAGCAGCATTGCCAACCGCAGGATCACCGCCGCATAGAAAATGCCGGCATACGGCACGAACTCGGGCGACCATGCCCACGCTCCGTCCCGCAAAATATCCGCACCTTCCCTAAACTTGAACGCTATAAGAAAGCTAAATGCCGCTATCACCACATCGGCCGCGAATATTCCTACGGTCACCGATGGCAACAGCCATCCCGGCACCGTTCGAGGCTTGGGACCTACTGTTTTGATGTGTTTCGCGGTTGTTTCCGCTTTCATATTCAGCTCTTTGTTTGTATGTTAATTGTTTGCCGAACGCAATTCGAATCATCGGCTAGGCTTTTTTACGAATGAAGATCCTAATAACGGCACCCGATCTTGACGAAAGCCGTAACGTAAGCGGCATCTCAACGATCGTTCGCCAAATAATTGAACACGGCAGCGATGAATATTCCCATTTCATTGCAGGCCGGCAAGATGGCGAAAAGGCCGGCCCGAAGTGGCTTGCGAAACAGGCGCTTCTTCCCTTCAAGTTCGCCAAAGAGCTACGCGCCTTTGGCCCTGACCTTGTCCATATAAACACAGCTCTGACCGACCTTTCGATCTATCGCGATTCGGCATTGGTTGCCGTCGCACGGGTTTTAGGAAAGCGGATTACGATCGCGATACACGGCGGGAAATATCTGATAGAAGACATCGAGAATGCCGTTCTGAAAACCGTGACCGGCAAGATGTTAAATGCCGCAGATTCGATCATTGTTTACAGCGAATATGAGCGCGGCCTTATAATCAAGAAGTGGCAGAAGCTAAATATCTTCACATTGCCAAACGCGATTCCCGGGCAATTTATCGAAAATGCCGAACGTGATAACCGAGAACCGTTGCTGGTCTATTTCGGGCGAATGCATGAATCTAAGGGACTGCACGAGCTGATCGAAGCGTGTTCGACACTTAAATATACTGGGTTCAAGTTTCAGCTGCATGCCTATGGCGAAGGCCCGATCCGCGAGTTCTTCGTTTCCGAAATGAGCAAAGCGATCGGCGACTCATTCACATATGGCGGCGTGATCGGCGGTGAGGAAAAGTGGCCGATCTTGCGAAATGCCGACATGTTCGTGTTGCCATCGCGATACGGCGAAGGATTGCCGATGGCAATGCTCGAGGCGATGGCCGCGGGCTGCATCGTCGTTGTCGGCGACGTGGCGTCGGTGAGTTCGGTGATCCAGGATTGTCATAATGGATATCTGGTCAAACCTTACGACGCGGCCGGACTTGCTTCGCGGCTGAAGATCATCTTGAGCGAAAAGCTCGAATGGCCTGCGATGCGTGAACATGCCGTGCAGACGATCCGTACAAATTTCGAAATAGCCGCTTATATCGAACGGCTCGAGGATATCTATCGAAAAACAGTTGGAAAATTACCATACGATCCAGATCGATCGAAGGCGTGAGTTCATCGTTAGCCTCAACGTTGATGTCTGCAACGCTGCGTCGATCGCCGAGAGCGTGGAACAGCTTGTTTCTGCCGGCAACGGCGGCTACGTCTGCTTTTCGACCGTTCATATGGTGATGGAATCCTATGACGATCCGGAATATGCAGCGAAGGTAAACGCAGCAGATATGGTCATTCCGGACGGCATGCCGCTCGTGTGGATGCAAAAGCTTTCAGGCCGCAAAAATGCCGCACGGACGCGTGCCAACGATATGATGATCGGGCTCTGCGAATTAGCAGAACGCAACGGCTGGCCGGTCGGTTTTTACGGGTCTGACCAGCCAGTTATCGACCGTATGCTCGAACGTGTTGAAAAGGATTTCCCGCGTCTAAATGTAAGCTACGCATTCTCGCCGCCGTTTCGTCCGCTGACGCCTGAAGAATCAAACGAAATAGTCGAGCAGATCCAAGCAGCCGGGCCCAAATTGCTGTTTGTCGGGCTTGGCTGTCCGAAGCAGGAAAATTGGATGTCGAAGAATACGAGCGAGTTAAACGCCGTTATGTTCGGTGTCGGTGCTTCGTTCGATTTCTTTGCCGGAAATGTAAAGGAATCTCCGCAATGGCTTGGCGGGCTCGGGCTGGAATGGCTTTACCGTTTGTGGCAGGAACCGCGTCGGCTTTGGCAAAGATATCTTGTCCTCAATCCGCGTTTCATCTTTCAAGCGATCCGCCAACTGATCGGCAGGAAAAAGAAACGCTAACCCTTTGAGTGGCTGTCCAGGATCGCGGCCATATTCTGGGCCTCGCTTAAAATAATCTCAAGATACTCGCGATCTTTCCCCGTCAACTCTTCGTTTTCCAGCAATAGCTCGGCAAATCCCATAACACCGGTGAGCGGCGTCTTAAGGTCATGGATGAGTTCAGCGGTCGTGTTTTGATCCGTCGTATTATCAATCATTGTCCCGTAATTTTAGTTCTCAAATAAGCCGAAAAGCAAAAGGCCTTCGTTTTGCCCTTTGTTTCGAAACATCGCATAATAGCCTTGTTCCGGTCTTTTGCAAAGAATGAAATTCCTGTTCGATATTCGTCTGCTTTTGCTTGCTGTTTGGCTTGGTGCCGCGGTATTTTTTATCGCCGTAGCTCAGAGCGCGTTTGCGGTCGTGCCGCAGCGTGAACTTGCGGGTGCGGTCGTCAACCGGACTCTCTCTGTATTGAATTACGGCGGCTTGGCCCTTTCGATCTTGCTTCTGCTTTCAAGCCTGATCGGAAGCGGGCTATCCAGTAAATTTTTGCTCTGGGCCGAGCGTTTTTTGCTGTTGATCGTTGGAGCGGCATGTGCCGTCGGGCAGTTCGTCATCGGCCTGATGCTGATGTCGGTAAGGGCGCAAATGAGCGGCCGGCCGATCGATGAGATCGCGGCAGACGACCCGCTAAGAATACAATTCAATACCCTGCACGAATTTTCCGTCTGGGTATTGCTCATCGGCATGGGAGCGGCGTTGCTGGCGTTCTTTATTATTGCCAATCGAAGATCCGGAACAGCGGAAAAACCCGCCGCGAACGACCCGTATAATTTTGAAAAAGAGTTTAAGATATAGCTGAAATGGACATCGTAGAATCAAGATCCGATTTTGAACGCCGCTTTGCTGGCTGGAATGGAAACGAATCGCTTTCCGGCTATCCGTTCGTCCGGAATACATATGCACCGCTTACGCCGGTTCGAAGGGCATTGCCGATGATGAATCTCGCAATGATCACATCTGCGGGAGCTTATATCGACGGGACCGAGCCCTTTGATCTTGATGCAAAAGATGGCGATCTCGGATTCCGAGAATTCCCGATCGAGGTCGAGGCCGCAGATCTCCGTTATGCCGCAAAAGGCTTTGACAGCAAAGCTGTAACCGAAGACCGCAATTCCCAGATACCGATCGACCGCCTGCTTGAATACGAGGCAAATGCCGTTATCGGCGGGCTGAACAACGTTTGGTGGAGCCTTAGTCCCTGGATACCAAATGCGGCACGGGTCGCGGAAGAAATGGCACCCAAAATTGCTGAGCGGCTTCATCGATACCAGGTTCAGGCAGCTCTGCTGATCCCGGCCTCGCGGCTTTGCCATCAAACGCTTGGCGTTATCGCACGCGGACTGGAACTTGCCGGAATACCGACGATGTTGATCGCCGTCGACAGGAATGCCTGCGAAATGGTTCGCGCACCGCGAACGAATTATTATGACGGCGAACTAGGTTCCGTCGCAGGACGCCCAAATTGGCGCGAACATCAGCTTCGCATTCTGGATGAATCGCTCCGCACAATGGAAACTTTTGATCAGCCCGGGGTTCGCAAGCTTGCGGTCGAGATCGAAACCCAAGTCGAAGCCGCCCGCGGCGAACGGTAAGTCAGAATATCAAGAGGTTCACGGCCCTGCGTCAAAAACGCGGGGCTTTGTTTTTACATTGCCATCTGCCATTGCTTCACGCCGTCCAGCGGGTAAATGAGCATGATGATGTTGAGCAGCAAACCATCGCGGATCCAGAGCAGGAGCATCAGTTCCGTCAGGACAAAGAAGACCAGCGAACGCCAAACGCCGAGTTTTGCGGCGACGGCGAAGCCGAGCGCACAGGCAATTACATCGCCGA
>CAZXTS010000217.1:0-4995 GCA_964643745.1 uncultured Chloracidobacterium sp. | reverse complement strand
TTCGGTCGAAGAGCTTGCCGCGAGGAGCGACTTCTGGCTTAACTCGCAGGGCCGGCTTACCGAGCCAATGGTCTTACGCGAGGGCGGGACGCATTATGAGCCGGTAAGCTGGGAGACCGCGATCGCCGTTGTTGCCGGTAAGCTAAATGCGCTCGCTTCGCCGGATGAGGCGATCTTTTACACTTCGGGCCGGACGTCGAATGAGGCCGCATTTTTGTATCAGCTTTTCGTCCGGCAGTTCGGGACGAACAACCTGCCGGATTGCTCGAACATGTGTCACGAATCGACGAGCGTCGCGCTGGCCGAATCGATCGGGCTTGGCAAGGCGACGATCAGGCTCGAGGACTTCGAAAAGACCGACCTCGTCATCGTCATCGGCCAAAATCCGGGCACGAACGCTCCGCGAATGCTCGCCTCGCTTGCCGCGGCGAAAGCGGCGGGGGCGAAGATGATCGCCATCAATCCGCTGCCTGAGGTCGGGCTGACGAGTTTTGTGGATCCAAATCCTCAGCACGGCAACCTGTTGTCAGTATTGGGTTTCCGGCCCTCGAAGCTTGCCGACCTGCATCTGCCCGTCCGAATCGGCGGCGACATGGCGGTGCTGAAAGGGCTGATGAAAATAATGCTCGAGCGCGAGCGGGCCCAGCCCGGCAGCGTCTTTGACCGCGACTTCATCAAGGAGAAAACGGCTGGCATTGCCGAGCTTCAGGCGGAGCTCGACGCGACCGAGTGGGCGGCGATCCTTGAAGGCTCGGGGCTGACCCGCGGCGAGATGGAAGAGGCGGCGGAGATGATCTTCGCGGCCCGCTCGTTCATCACCTGCTGGGCGATGGGCGTCACGCAACACACCGCCGCGGTCGCGACCATCCAGGATATCGTCAATCTGCATCTGCTTCGCGGGGCGATCGGGCGAGAGGGTGCGGGACTCTGCCCGGTCCGCGGACATTCCAATGTGCAGGGCGACCGGACGATGGGCATTTGGGAACGGATGAATTCGGTCTTTCGAGCAAATCTCGAAGGAGAATTTGATTTTCAAACATCCGATCGAGACGGCTTCAACACTGTCGAATCGATCGCCGCGATGCGGGATGGCAATGCCAAAGTATTCTTCGCGATGGGCGGTAATTTCGTTTCGGCATCGCCGGATACCGATGTGGTTTCCGAAGCGTTGCAGAACTGCGACCTGACAGTTCAGGTGATAACAAAGCTAAACCGCACGGCTCTGACGCCGGGCAAGGTATCGCTTATCCTGCCGTGCCTTGGACGTTCCGAGATAGACCGCCAAGCATCCGGTGAGCAATTCGTTTCCACCGAAAGCACGATGCTCAATGTGCAGATGACAAAAGGAATTTTCGAACCCGCGTCCGAACATCTTCGCAGCGAGACCTGGATCGTCTGCCAACTCGCGAAGGCCACGCTCGGTGAAAACTCAAACATCGATTGGCAGGCATTTGCCGTAGACTACGACCGCATTCGCGATGCCATTGAGCGGGTCGTGCCGGGTTTTGAAGATTACAACGAACGCATCCGAAGGCCGGGCGGTTTCTATCTGCCAAATTCCGCGCGCGAGCGCGTGTTCAAAACCCAAAGCGGCAAGGCCTTGTTCAAGGCTCATCCGCTTGAAACGATAGATGTGCCGGAAGGAAAGTTGCTGCTGACCACCATTCGTTCGCACGATCAATTCAACACGACCATTTACGGAATGGACGACCGCTACCGAGGCATCAAAGGCGGCCGCCGAGTGATATTTATGAACGCGACTGACATCGCGGCCCACGGCCTTGAACCGAACGACGCCGTTGACATCACAAGCCATTGGGACGACGGCGAACGGCATGTTCACGAGTTCACTGTTGTGCCGTACAAGATCCCGCGGGGTTGTGCCGCAGCATATTTCCCTGAAGCAAATCCGCTTGTCCCGCTTGCGAGCGTTGCCCGCCGAAGCTTTACGCCAACGTCGAAATGCATCGTGATCTCCATCAGTCACAGCGATAGTTTAGCCACAGTTATCACAGAGATTTGTGAGAACTGAATGAAAAGCTCATACGAATCGAATAAAAGGTTCTTAAGAATCGAATAAAACTGATCTCGCTCCGTGCTCTCTGTGCCCTCTGTGGCTAAAATAGAACTAATGGATCTCGTCCTCGACAAGTTTCACGAAGAGTGCGGTGTTTTTGGCATTTTCGGCCACGCGGAAGCCTCGACGCTTACCCAGCTAGGGCTGTTTGCCGTACAGCATCGCGGGCAGGAAGGTTGCGGCATTGTCTCAAGCGACGGCAAGGATCTGATCCAGTTTCGTTCGCAAGGCCTGATCGCCGACGTGCTGAACGAAGAGGTTCTGCTTGGACTGAAAGGTTCCGCCGCCATCGGCCACAATCGATATTCCACATCGGGCCGCAACACGATAAAAGAGGTCCAGCCCTTTTCCGTAACTTGCCAGCACGGCCAGATCGCCATTTGCCACAACGGCAATCTTCCCGCCGCCAAGGAAAAGCGTGCCGAGCTCGAACGGGCCGGTGCGATCTTTTCATCGACCTCAGACACCGAAACCATTTTGCACAGCATTGCCCGGACGCCCGCGGCAAACGCCATCGATGCCGTCCGCACCGTGCTGAAAGTGACCGAAGGCGCGTTTTCAATACTTGTCTTGACCCCGACCGCGTTGATCGCCGTTCGCGACCCACGTGGTTTCCGGCCGCTCGTGCTTGGAAAACTCAATGATGCGTGGTGCGTGGCTTCGGAGACGTGTTCGTTCGATCTGATCGACGCCGAATATGTCCGCGAGGTCGAACCCGGCGAGATGCTGATCATCGACGCCGACGGGCTTCGCACCGAAAAGCCATTTGCGGAAAAGCCGCATTCTGTCTGCACATTTGAGCACGTTTATTTTTCGAGGCCCGATTCGATAATATTCGGCCGCTCGGTGAACGAATCGCGGCACAAAATGGGCAAGCGGCTCGCGGTCGAGCATCCGGCCGAAGCCGACCTGATCGTTCCAGTGCCGGACTCGGGCGTGGCGGCGGCGATCGGTTACGCACACGAATCGGGCATAAATTATCGCCAGGCGATCATCCGCAATCATTACGTCGGGCGGACGTTTATCGAACCTTCGCAATCGATCCGCTCGTTCGGCGTTCGGCTAAAGCTGAATCCGGTCAAGCATTTGATCAATGGCCGCCGGATCGTGTTGGTAGATGATTCCATCGTCCGCGGAACGACCTCAAAGAAGATCGTCCAGATGGTACGCGAAGCCGGTGCCACCGAGGTCCACATGCGTATCTCGTGTCCGCCGACGACCCATTCATGCTATTACGGTGTCGATACGCCCCATCGCCGCGACCTGATCGCTTCACGGATGACGCCCGCCGAGGTCTGCGAACATATCGGTGCGGACAGCCTGGGTTATCTTTCGCTCGCGGGAATGCTCGAAGCCATCGGCATCGACGAAGGCTCTTCGTGTGCCGCTTGCTGGACCGGAAAATACCCCACCCTTATCGCAAACGGCAAAGCCGCCTGATCCCCGCAAACCGAACGTCTATCAAAACTGAGTTGAACGCAGCCACCCCGGCCGCTGCATATCGCCATTGCGTGATCGCGGTTTAACTATTTATTCCGTAGCTACTGTTTCCGCTAATCAAACCAACTATGTGCCCCTATGTTTCTATGTGGTCAAATTCTCAGCCGGTTACGAATTACGATTCACGATTCACGACGCATTTGTGCTTTGCCGAATTTTCCACAAATGTGGAAAATCTCAGGCGCCTCGCGATCAGAATGTTAAATACTTTTCCCAATTCCGGGCCGATCCGCGTTGATCTGTTGTTACAAATTCATCGATTCAGGACAGCGCCGGGCCACCTAAAGGTGAACGCACAGGATTCTTCGTATTTTGATTTTTGCAGCTTGCTGCAACGCAGCGCGGAGAGGCTTGCCTCTTCGGCACGGTTCCCTTAAATTCTTTGGAGGCTATGCCTCCAAAAAAGGTTTTATCTCACATCGGTGACGAAAGAATAGTTATCGCGCTCGTATTTTTTACGGAAAACGATCAGAAGATGAACCCCTTGATGTCGATCTCGACCGGATCACATGGCGACGATAATTCGAGGCATAGCCTCGCGGGGTTGTGATGAGACCCGTCGAAGAGGCAAGCCTCTCCGCAGTGCAAGGCGGCACAGCCGCTATCTACGGTATTCTTCGCGGCTCTGCCGCCCGCAAACCACCGCACCACAACACCTTACAGCTATTTCCTGCCATTCTCCATTGTCCATTATCCGTTATCCATTCCTTTCTCCCTATACACTGTCCACATCCAATCTGCTAAACTTTCCCCGTGACACCCGACGCCGTGATCAACACGCCCGACAAACCATTAAACCAGCCGCCATCGACCGCCGGAATGACCACAAAGGTGGTAAAAGGCAGTCTGTGGACGCTGGCCGGCCAGGTGGCACCGCTTGCCGTATCGCTGATCGCAACGCCGTTCACCATTCGCCTGCTCGGAGCCGAGGGCTACGGGGTTTTTATCCTGATCGGGCTGATACCGACATATTTGGGTTTTGCGGATTTTGGGATGTCGATGGCCTCGACCAAGTTCGGCAGCGAGGCCTATGCCGAGGGCGACCCCGAAAAAGAAGGCCGCATCGTCCGCACAGCCGCCCTTATCGCTCTTTGCACATCGGTGCCGGTGGCCGCCATGCTGATGCTATTCGCCGGACAGATCATAGGGCTATTCAACGTGCCGCCGCAATTTTCCGCCGACGCGATATTGGCACTAAGGCTTGCCTCCATCACGTTCGTCGTAAATTTCCTTTGCGGCATATTTAACACGCCGCAGCTCGCACGCCTGCGGATGGACCTGAACACATTCATCAACGCCAGCTCGCGAATCCTAGGCCTCATCGCCACGCCCATAGCTCTCTACCTCGGCTACGGCATAACCGGCGCCATCACGGTCTTACTATTCGCCAGCATCCTAAACCTCGCCGGCCACCTGAT
>CAZXTS010000216.1:0-5005 GCA_964643745.1 uncultured Chloracidobacterium sp. | reverse complement strand
TACCCGATCTGCGGCGATATGCGCACAATGCCGGCGCTTCCCGAACATCCGGCGGCTGAGCGGGTCGATATCGATGAGAACGGAAATGTGATCGGATTGTTTTAAGCAAACGCTTGTCCGGCTGAATCAGTCAGGTATTTCATCTTCCGGAAACACATTTTCTATCTTGTCCAGCAACTGGTCGGCTCCCATTTCGCCTTCAAACGGTGCGAGCAGGCTGCGGTCGCCCTCGATCAGCCACCGCCTATGGGTTTCAGGCGAAGCCAGTATTACGGGCATAGCCTTCGGATGGATCGGCTTCATAAATTCGTTCGGTTCGGTCGTAAAGACCGCGAATGAAAATTTGGGCTCACCTTCGTCAAACCAAGTGCTCCAAAGTCCCGCCATGCCAAACGGCTTGCGGCCCTTTACATAAATATCCATCGGCGGTTTACCTTTCGTCGGCCATTCGTAAAAGCTCGAAACGGGCAGAATGCACCGTTTGCCGTTCTTCAAAAGGCCGCTCCAGAGTTTCGAATCATCAAGTCGATCGACCCTTGCGTTGAACGTCGCAAATTTGGTGTTAAATTCCTTGGCTCCATCCCATTGTGCCCACCAGCGTGCCAAAACGCCTTTAACCTCATTGTCCTGACCTATAAAGATCGGCACATTCTGCGTTGGCTTGATATTCCGCCCCGGCTTGTGGTCAGGCAGCGGCCAGCCATAGACCCGATTGTAATATTCATCGACCTCGACCTGTGATATTCGTCCGCACATTATTGACCGATATTAACATGACGAACCTGATCCCTCACAAAACCCGACGAAAATGGAACTTTTAAGACAGCCGGGGCGTTTCTAACTACATCTCAACACATCGGTCAACGCAAGGGCTGATGTGTGGCATCGGCCTATTTCATTGATTCTAAATGGCCATTATGGTAGTTTCTAAGCTGTGTGTTTGTGCGCTTTGATCAACGTGCACGATGCATTTATTGCGGGAAAGATGGTCGTTTCGGCTTTTACTTTGTTCAAACTCGGCTATATTTCGGTTTTTGCGGCAATGGCCCTAGATCAAAACATATATTAATGATTAAGAATTTATATAGATTTTCTCTGATAACAGCTTTATCGATCCTGATATTCGTGCCGTCGGTTTCTGCTCAAACGCAGGAAGTTATTCAGGCTCAGGCTCAGGTTCAACGCATTCTGGACGAATCGTCGAAACAGTTCCGTGACGCAATGATGGCATTGACTCAAAATCGCCGTTCCGACTCGGGGCAGAAATTTGACAAGTCCGTCGAGGTATTTCTTTCATCTGCAATAAATATTCAAAGCGATCCGACGCTTCAGACTTGCTATTCCCAGCTTATCGAGACCATTTACAGAATCGAATTTCCGACAGATCTGAACGTACCGCACATTCGCGGCCTTTCGGCTTCTTGCCGATGGAACTGGTCGGATGTCGATTTTGTTCTTGCGGATAAGATAGTTGCAATGTCCAAACCGGCCGCTCCGAATCGCACAGTTGCCGCGACCCAGACAGGAACGGCGCCGGCAAATGTAGCAAATGCAGCTCCAGTCGAACCGTCCGAAGTATTGGTCGGGTTTGATTCACAGAAATTCGAAGCTTCGCCGCTTGACGAACTCTCGCGGATCGAGCTGACACCGGACGAATTAGATATTGAAAATAATCCGATAGCTCAGGAACAGTTTCAAAACATGCAATATGCTGTCGCGAACCGTTCGCTCGGGTTTTCCTTCCAGGTCCATCCGATGATCCAGCAATACATCAACTACTATCGCGGCCGCGGCCGAAAGACGATGGAAGTTGGCTTGTATCGCTCCGGAATGTTTATGTCGATGGCACGCAGGATCTTCCGCGAAGAAGGCATACCGGAAAATGTCGCGTGGCTTGGACAGGTCGAAAGTGCATGGAAACCAACGGCAATGTCTTGGGCAGCCGCATCGGGACTTTGGCAGTTCATCCCCGGAACGGGAGCTCGTTATGGCCTTAGAAGGACGGCCCACGTTGACGAGCGAAATAGTTTCGATGAGGCGACAAGGGCTTCGGCACGATATCTGAAATTCCTTTTCAACCGATACAACAATTGGGAACTCGCGATGGCTGGTTACAATTGCGGCGAGGGAAATGTTGACCGCGCGATACGTCGTGCAGGTTCTGCTAATTTCTGGGCAGCATATCCGTATTTGCCGAAAGAAACGCGAAATTACGTACCAAATATTTTGGCGACGATCTTGATCGCGAACAATCCTTCACAGTATGGCTTCGGCCATGTGCGTCCGGCTCCGCCGCTTCGTTATGATCGGATCCGCGTTCCGGCTTCGACGAATCTGACCTTGATCGCACAGGCATCAGACACCACAGTTCAATACATTCGTTATTTGAACCCGCACCTGCGGACAAATATGACTCCGCCGGAGCCTTACATCGTGAATGTACCGGCAGGCAAGTCTGACGAGGTTGTCGCTGTGTTCCGCCGTGTCCCTGCGACGAAGATAAATAATACGAATCTTGCCAGCTCGGTGCAGGGCGAAACTTGGGCATCGCTTTCTAACCGTACAGGTGTAAGCGTTGCGGATCTTCAGGCGGCGAATCCCGGCATGAGAGCGCCGATAGGAAAGGTGTTTGTCCCGATGAATCAAGTGCCCGGAAATCGCGTGACAGCAACGACGTATTCACGGCCAACAGGAAATAATAATTCGGTACCGTCGAATATGAAGATCGTTAAAGCTCAATCGGGTGACACGGTCTCGAAGTTGGCAGTTCGACATGGTGCCGATCCGACCGAGATCGCTAAGATCAATGGGCTGTTGGTCAACTCGGTCTTAGGTGCGGGACGGGAAATAAAGATCCCTACGAAATAGTATTTGAAATCAGCTTGTTTACTGGACCGAAGCTTACCGGCTTCGGTCTTTTTATTTTTCGCGGTTGACAGTATCGAGTTCTGTAACTATACTCATTACAGATATGGCGGCTAATAGTCAATTTTCAATGGCGGTGCATGTGATGGCGATGTTGGCGGGCTCACGCGATGGGAACGTAAAATCGGATTGCATTGCTGCCAGTGTGAAGACCAATCCGGTCGTCATTCGAAGATTGCTCGGGCAGCTTAACCAGGCACAACTCGTGATCTCACAGACCGGCGCGAATGGCGGCACGCGGTTGGCACGCTGCCCGAACGAGATCACATTGTCAGAAATATACAATGCTGTGTCGTGCGGCGAAGTATTTGCGCTTCGCACTACATCGCCAAATAAAGATTGCCCGGTCGGACGTAATATTGAGGCCGTTCTTTGTAATCTTCAGAAAGAGATAGACAAAACGATCGGTGAACGGCTTGGGGGCCACACGCTCCAGAGCGTCTTTGAAGAGGTCGCCGAAATGGCGGCGTAAAAAAATTTCATCGTGTCTGTATCGGATACAGTTACAAACAGATCTGATTTTCGAACAAGGGGAAGGTTTCGAGCAAGGGAGGGAATATGTGCAGAACTTACACAGAATGCATATCACAAACGCGCGGCCCGGCGACGGTGTTACTAAATCTGTCGTCGGGGCTGGCGCGGTTTTATCCGGCATTTTTGCGGGTGAGCCTGTTGCTTCAGCGATTTGTATAGTGATTCGAAGTGTTTGAATCGGTAGCGGTTTCATTTCCGAATTAAAACATTGTCAATAGATAATTAAATAACCTTGAGGAGAACTGGTATGAAATATTTTTCATTAGTGATAATTGCGGTTTCGATGTTCCTGGCCGCTTGCGAAGATCCGGCGGCAAACAAACCGCGGGCGACGATCAACAATTCGGCGAACTCGTCATCGAATGCGGCGGCGAATGTGAATGCAGCTGCTAATACCAACACAGCAGCCGTAAAGGGCGACGCGCTGCCGATCACACCCGAAACTTCGAAAGTAGAATTCATCGGATCGAAAGTTACCGGCAAGCATGACGGCGGATTCAAGCAGTTTACCGGCACGATCGATCTCGTGAACGGAAAAGCCGAGGAAAGCTCGGTAAGTGTCGATATCGATATGGCGTCGGTGTTTACAGATGCCGAAGGACTGACCGATCACCTTAAGAAGGCAGATTTTTTCGAGGTAGATAAATTCCCCAAGTCGACATTCAAGTCAACCAAGATCGCTGCGGACTCGGCAAAGGGCGCGGACCGTTACATAGTGACGGGCGATCTGACACTTCGCGGTGTCACCAATTCGATCAGCTTTCCGGCTACGATCAAGATAAACGATGCGGATGTTGCCGTTAACGCCGAATTCTCAGTAAACCGAAAAGATTTCGGTGTTGACCACGCAGGAATGGCGAACGACCTGATACGCGACGATGTTGTGATCAAGCTCGATCTCAAATCGCCGCGGAAAAAGTAAAGGCTTGCCGCGAAATGTGCGGGCCTTGCTAAGTTGATCTTCTGTCTTCTGATCTAGCAGGGCCGCCGCCGTTTCGCGGCACTTAAATCTTATGAAAGCTTACGAGATCCAAGAATTCGGTATCGATAAACTTGTCCTTACCGAACGCGACGATCCAACGCCCGCGGCAAACGAAGTCGTCGTAAAATTTCACGCAGCATCGCTGAACTATCGCGACTTTATGGTCGTTAGCGGAACTTATAATCCGCGAATGAAAATGCCCGCAGTGCCGCTTTCCGACGGTGCCGGCGAGGTCGTGGAGGTCGGCACTGCTGTTACAAAATGGAAGATCGGCGACCGTGTGATGCCCATATTCGCACAGCGTTGGTTTGACGGACAGTCGAGCGAAGAAAAGCGACGAACATCTCTTGGTGCTGGTTCGCAGTGGGACGGAGTGCTTCGGGAATTCGGCAGCTTTTCTGAGGAATCGGTCGTTGCGATTCCGGAACATCTTTCTTACCAAGAAGCCGCAACGCTGCCCTGTGCGGCGCTGACAGCCTGGAACGCTTTGTTCGTTTCAGGAAAAGTTCGGCCGGGCGAAACGGTATTGACGCTGGGAACCGGAGGCGTTTCGGTGTTTGCTGC
>CAZXTS010000215.1:0-5018 GCA_964643745.1 uncultured Chloracidobacterium sp. | reverse complement strand
GCCGTCTGATCGGGCATCTTTACAAAAAGGGTGCGAACATTATCGAAGAAAAGCGCCGGCTTGTTCACGTTTCCGGCCACGCTTCGCAGGAAGACATTCGCATCATGGTCGAGACCGCCCGGCCGAAATACCTGATACCTGTTCACGGCGAATACCGAATGCTTTTTCGCCACAAAGAATATGTGAAAAATCACGTCGCCGGATACAACGATGACAATATTATCCTCATCGAAAACGGCGATATGCTTGAGATCGATGAATACGGAATTCGCATTGTTGAAAAGCACGAACTCCACCGCACATTCATTGATGAAGAATCATCAGAAGAGATCGAATACGATGTTGTCCGCGAACGCAAAAAACTCGCCTATGGCGGTGCGATCTCGCTCGTGGTTACCGTTAACAAAGCAACGCACCAACTCTCCGGCGAGCCGCAACTAACAATGAACGGCGTAGCTCACATTGATCCGAAGAACGGCTTCCTGGCCGCCGCACGTCAAACCGTTATCGACGCCGTCGGCGAAATGAAACGCGACCAGATCGCCGACAAGACAGTCTTCAAAGAGAATCTCCGCATTCACCTAAAGAGATTTGTCCAACGCGAACTAGGAACAAAACCCGTGATCGTAACAACCGTTGTAGAGATCTAATTTGGAGTTCTAGAAATATGAGATCAGCGAACATATTACGATATTCTCTGTTCGTCATTCTTTCGGCAGTGTTAGTTCTTCCGACCATTGCCCAGAATGAGAACCCAACACCCGAAAAGAGCGAATTCCAGATCGCGCTTGAGAAAGCTGAAAAGGCGCGCGAATCCGGTGATCTTGAAACCGCTCTAAAGCTGTTTGATGAGTTGATCGCAAAATGGCCCGATATGGATATTTCGCACGGTGGGAAAGGTATGGTCTTGCTCGACCGAGATGAACCCGAAAAGGCCTTGCCGTATTTCGAGAAGGCGAGTTCGTTGGCGCCAAAAGGGTTCGGCTACCGTATCCTGATCGCGGTTTCAAACTTTCAACTTGGGAATTTCGACAAAACGATTTTAGCTGCGACTGAAGCCATTGAACTAGGTTCCAATTCTCCTGAAACACTTCTTCTGCGGGCGTGGGCATATCTTGAAACTGACAAAGATGAAAAGGCAGCGGCCGATTTCACGGCCGCGATAGCCATGGACGATTCCCAAAAAAGCGCGTTTCGTGGCCGAGGCCAGGCCTATGTTGGCTTAAAGAAATTTAAGGAAGCTAAGGAAGACCTCACAGTTTATATCTCTGCCGAGGGTGCCGATCCGGAGGCTTATCATTATCGGGCCCTCGTGAATCACAAACTTGGTGATATCGAATCCGCGATCTCCGACCTTGGTAGTGTTACTCGGCTAGTTCCCAAAAATGGCGAGGCCTTCCAGCAGCGTGGATATCTACTGGTTGATACCGATCGATTGTCTGAAGCTCGATCAGATCTCGAAAAAGCTCAGGAACTTCTGCCCAAGGACGACGGTGTTTTAATTCGGCTTTCTTATCTAGCTTTTCGGCTGGAAAATACAGGAGATATTTTGCGTTGGAGTGAAAAGGCGATCGAACTTGATCAGAGCGAGCCGATGGCCTATAACAATCGCGCGTATGGCCTGATCCTTAAGGGAGATATCGACAAGGCTTTGAAGGATGTTGATAAAGCTCTTGAGCTAGACCCGCGACATTCACTAGCAACGAACAACCGAGCACTGATCAAATTCCGCAAGGGCGATATTGATGGAGCCTTAAGTGACATTGCAAAGGTGATCGAGATCGACCCTGCGGTTCCCGAAGCATATTTGAACCGAGGCTATGTTCGTGCTCACCAAGGGAATCACAAAGAGGCGATCGCTGATTTCACGAAGGCTATTGAATTACGTCCATGGCTCCGGCTAGCGTTTGATGCGCGGGCAGTTTCGTATGATGCTCTAGGCGACACAGAAAATGCCGAAAAGGACCGAGCGAGTTCCGCAAAATTACTCGACAAGATAAACGCATCAAGAGCCGGAAACAAGTAAAACACTTCCCCGTGCGTATCGTCGCATCTGTCCTTCAGTAGTAAGCTTGGGAACTCGTTGGCAAAGTTCATGACAATATCTGAGATATGATCGAGCAAAATTCTTCTAAAGCTGAGCGGGTTGAGTTCACTTACAATACTGATCTGTATCTATGGCTATTTGCGGGGTCGTTGTTGGCGGCGATCGTTTATTTTTTCGTACTCGAGCCCGAACAGGGGCACATCGTCGTAACCTATTGGATCCCGCTCCTGGTCTTCATCTTTGGCACATGTTGGCTGTTTCTTGCGGTGAAAAAAACTCCCGCCTTTATCCTTTCCGACGAAGGTTTTATCGATAACCGGATGGGATTCGGCAAGATCGAATGGGAAGACGTGACGTTTGCTGAGATCAAAACACCCGCGCCGGGTTCGAAGGCCGGTAAATTTCTTGCGGTTGGGGTTCGCGACAAAGAAAAATATCTCGGACGGCTCGGGAACTGGGCTCGGAAGAGGCAAAACGGAATCACAATACCCGGTTCGTCTTACCTAGTGCTTGACGCGAAATACATAAAGGGAGCCGGGTTCGGAAAGCAAAAGCTGGAAACTGCCGCGCAAGAGTTTATCAAAAGACTTGGAAAGCCTGACCTGACGCCCGTCCAACCCGAACTCTTATCCTGAGTTTGAATATTCAGCATCCTTCCTAATAAAGGCGGAAACCTGAGCGGTAGCGAGGGTGCCTCTGAATCGAGAAACGGGTTCGGACAATGCACACTCTCTGCGGCCCGCGTTTCCGCCTGTGTTGCTCGGCCAAAGGGCGTTCTTGCTGCACCGCCTTACCCCGCCGCCCGCGAACTCGAGTGTGCGGAGCAAACGAGATATCGATAGCTACACGTGGAGGCCGCGGCCGCAACGTGTAGATCAGTAAACATTCACGCGATCGAGCATGTGAAACATGCGACATACCGGTGCCGCGTGTTACACACGCTTGGGGTTTTGGGTGGTGTCCTCTTCTACACGTTCCGTTCCACTCCACGTGTAGCTAACGTTATTCGACGTGCTCCGCACGCCGCCTATCATTTCACCCAAACAACCCGCCGAACTAAACTGCACCGCCCGGGCATCTGATTGCATCGATACCCGCGATGCTGTAACATTGCGGAAATTTCGTAAGTCGGCCAGATGATCGAATCTTTCCGTCAGTTCATCGGCACTAACCAAATGATGGCTATCGTTTTAGAAAGATCCCAAATTTTATTTTCTTAAGATACTGAAAGAGATGAAATGCACGCACACAATTCAAAGACTTACGATTTGCCTAATCGCCGTTCTAGTCGCTTCTTGCGTATCCGCACAACGACGGCCCGTGTTCATGACTGATAATGACTTTGTCGAACACGAAAGAGTTTATTCGCCCGACAAATCCATGCTGATTCTCAATTATGGTATAGACATTGGAGCTTTTGGATACGGAGGAAATGCAAAAGCCGTCCTCAAATTGTCGGATATGACAAAGAATCTCCGACAGTTTGATCTTCCGAACGGCCTGATGAGGGTAAGGTGGGTTGATAACGTGACTATAAGCGCTCAAGTAGACATAATCCCATCGATCAGAAGTGGGCAGCCGATCGAGATCCGTGACACGGAGGTAAACGGTGTAAAAGTCAAAGTTTCGCCATACGATTACATCGATGCCGATGACAAAACGATAGTCGAACATCGGGAAACGTCGCCGGATGGAAATCTCGAACTAGTTGCTTATCGATACCGTGCGAACTTACAAAATATAAAGTTTATTCACATTTCGGTGATCAAGAAAGGAGAGCCAATTCCAAAATATGGAAATTATTTTATCGGAACCATGACTTCTGACCATATTATGAACGGAACTTGGACTAAGGAAAATAAATTGTTGTTCTATACCAACAGCCTTTATGCCGACCTTGTGCAATATTACTTCGTTCATGACAAGCCGGATATTGAATTCGAGATTATTACGGATGATGCCCGATACGGAAGCAAGTATCGCTGGATGGGAGCAAAATAGTATCAGGTGTCAAATGCTTCGCCTGTTCGATGGATGCGGGACGACCATTGAGGCGGCTCAGAAGCTTAATCGGCAATGAATCGGCATCGACAATACGCATTTGTCGTTTGGTTTGCAGAAATTGCGGCTAAGAGATTCGTTCGGTTTGCTTCCATTGGGTGAAAAGGCGGCTTCGCCGCTCTATTGCGGAAAAGATCTACTTTTCCGGAAGGTTCCAACCTCGAAGAACGCGGCTCTGCCGCCGGCGGCGAAGCCGCTAATGATGTTAACGATGCTACGGTGAAGCAGAGCTTCACCGCAAATAGACAGGCAGAGCCTGAAAACATTTACTATCGCGTTATCGGGCAGTCCGAAGACCTCGCCGGAGCGAAAGAATTGCCGGCTACAAGAGTTTCTGTAAAATACTCGGTATTTCATTGGCGGGCGGCCCCAAAACCGATCGGCAGCGGATAGAGAAGGGCATCACCTGGTCCGTGACCCTTCTTCCTTTTTTGTGTCGAGGACGGTAGCGATGTGGCGGAATTTTGGCTGATTTTCTCGAAAGGTCCGCGGCGTAGCGATTTGGGATTGCGGATCTCGGTTCGAAACTCATTTCCACTGACCACTGACCACTGACCACTGATTACCGACCTTTCCATCTTCAACTTCTGCCATCAACTGCGCCAATTGCTATTCAGGTTGTAGAAAACATATACGATAATGCAAACCGGCCGGGACCGCTTCCGGCAGGATATTTGAAAACCTTCTTAACCGCCGGAACCGCCGCACGGTCTAATAACTGTGTCATCTTCGATCAACTGTTTTCTTTTGTGGGACAAAATATCGCTGTAAATGGTTTAACAACAATGAATTACCTGTCCCAGTTTCGTCCAAGAAGTGGGACAAAAGTGGGACAGTTCGCCGTCAAGCCGGAATCGTTCCATTTTGAGGTATCTATTTTCACAAGTGGAACGATTTATTCCGGTAAGCG